>NZ_AP026708.1:1329642-1661428 GCF_026000375.1 Pseudodesulfovibrio portus | reverse complement strand
AACTCGGTTTCGCACATGCCGGGCTCGATGTTGGTCACGCGCACGCGGGTGCCGGCCAGGTCTGCGCGCAGGTTCTTGGAGAAGTGGTTCACGAACGCCTTGGTCCCGCCGTAGCAGTTGCCCCCGGGGTAGGGATAGTTCCCGGCGATGGAGCCGAGGTTGACCACGTGGCCCTTGTTGCGCTCGACCATGGCGGGCAGCACGGCGCGGGTCATGTATGTCAGCCCCTTGATGTTGGTGTCGATCATGGTCTCCCAATCATCCAGGGAACAGGCCTGTGCAGGCTCCATGCCCAGCGCCAGGCCCGCGTTGTTGACCAGCGCGTCCACGGGCAGGAATTCGGCGGGCAGGTTGGCCACGGCCTCTTCGCAGGCCTTGCGGTCGCGGACGTCGAAGACCACGGTGTGCACCTTGGCCGGGGCGAGGGCGGCCTTGAGCTCGTCGAGGCGTTCGGCGCGGCGGCCCGAAAGGATCAGCTGCCAGCCTTCCCTGGCGTACCGTTCCGCCATGGCCTTGCCGAATCCGGCTGTTGCTCCGGTAATGAATATGGTCTTTTGCATGTGGATGCTCCTTGTTTTTGTCGGTTCGGTGACAAGGGTACAGCAGGCAAATCATGAAGAAAAGCCTTGTTTGAAGCCCGATAATCAGTATGGATGTACCAAAATACGCAATAAAAGCCATGTATGCACGAATCTGGCCGGTCAAATCACGAACAAAATTTGGCGTTTCTCAAAAGTCGCTAAACTTTGGTCTGATTATCAATTATTTCAGCGTGTATTAGACTTTTTTAGTCAAATGGGGTAATAGTTGTCGTCCTCTTATAAATAGTTCGTCATTTCAGGCGATTGGTTGTTGCGGGAAACGTCATTGCGAGGTGTTCCCGGTGGTTTTTTCTATCTTATTGGATTCATATGGCAAATCTTATTCTTGATGACATTTGTGTCCGTTTCGGCGGGCTCCAGGCCCTGACCGAAGTCGCCTTCACCGTGACCGAGGGCGAAGTGGTGGGGCTGATCGGCCCCAACGGGGCGGGCAAAACCACGGTGTTCAACGTGATCACCGGCGTATACAAGGCTTCTTCCGGTTCGGTGTCCTACGACGGCACGACCATCACGGGGCTGAGGCCCTACCAGGTCCTGTCCATGGGCATTGCCCGGACTTTTCAGAACATTCGTCTGTTCCAGAACATGACGGCCCTGGAAAACTGCATGGTGGCGCAGCACTCCCGCTCCAGGGCGGGCGTGATCGGGGCGATCCTTCGCAGTCCCGGCCAGCAGCGGGAAGAGGCGAGAATCATCGAAAGGTCGCAGAAGGCGCTTGATTTCATGGGGCTCGGCGGGGTGACCGACGAGGTCGCCTCCAACCTGCCGTACGGCCATCAGCGGCGGCTCGAGATCGCCCGCGCCCTGGCCAGCGACCCCAAGACCATCCTTTTGGACGAACCGGCGGCGGGACTGAACCCGGCCGAATCCATGGAGCTGATGCGCGACATCGGCCGCATCACCGAACTCGGCATCAACGTGCTCATGGTGGAACACGACATGAAGGTCGTCATGGGCATCTGCAACCGGATCGTTGTTCTCGACCATGGTGTAATGATCGCGGAAGGGCTGCCCGAGGATATCCAGCGGAACCCCGACGTGATTGAGGCATATTTGGGCCAGTAAGAGAGAGGCTGGCATCAACCGCAAAAATGGAGAGAGGATTTATGAAACGTTTACTGGTACTCGTGGTTGCCCTGGCCGCCCTGGGCCTGTTCCTGGCGGGCTGCGGTGAAGAAAAGAAAGCCGATCAGGTCCTCAAGATCGGCACCATGTCCCCCCTGACCGGTCCCTACGCCGCTGACGGCAACGACATCCGCCAGGGCACCGAGATCGCCGTCGAAGTCTTTATGGAAGCGGGCGGCATTCCCGGTTTCACCAATATCGAAGTCATTCCCCAGGACACCGCCTGTGATCCGAAGCAGGCCGTGGCCGCCGCCAACAAGCTGATCAACGAGAAGGTCACCGGCGTGGTGGGCGCGTACTGCTCCAGCTCCACCATCCCCGCCTCCGAGACCCTGGCCGAGGAAAACATCATCATGCTGACCCCGGCTTCCACCAACCCCAAGGTCACCGAGCGCGGCCTGCCCTACATGTTCCGCACCTGCGGTCGTGACGACCACCAGGCCCCTGCCGCCGTCAAGTTCATGAAGGAAGCCGAAGGCGTGAAGACCATCTTCATCGTCGACGACAAGACCACCTACTCCCAGGGTCTGGCCGAGGGCGTTGCCCTGGCCGCCAAGGAAGTGGGCATCGAGGTCCTGGAACACGACCACGTCAACCAGGGCGACAAGGACTACTCCGCCGTCCTGACCAAGATCAAGTCCGCCAACCCGGATCTGCTCTACATCTCCCTGCAGAACTCCGCCACCGGCGCTCTGATGGTCATCCAGGCCAAGCGCATGGGCATCGACGCCATCCTCATGGGTCAGGACGCCGTCTACCATCCCAAGCTCATCGAAATCGCCAAGGGCGACGCCGAGGGCATGTACTGCACCTTCGGCGCCATCGACAAGAACGCGCCCGCCTACAAGGAATTCCTGGCCAAGTACAAGGCCAAGTCCGGCAACGAGCCCGGCGCGTACTCCGCGTACTCCTTCGACTCCGCCACCGCGTACCTGATGGCCGTCAAGGCTGCGGGCACCACCGATCCCGTCAAGGTCCGCGAAGAGCTGATGAAGCTCGACTTCACCGGCGCCTCCAAGCAGATCAACTACCAGGAGAACGGCGATTCCGGCTCCAACTACACCGTGTACAGGATCACCGACGGCCAGTTCGTGCCCTACTGGAACTCCCTGACCGGCGAAAAGTACTAGCCTTCAACGCTTAACAACCAAACCGGGACCCCGCGACTGCGGGGTCCCGGACATCGGAACAACATGGACTTAGAATTTTTCATACAGCAGCTGATCAACGGCATCACGCTGGGGGGCGTTTACGCTCTCATTGCCCTTGGCTACACCATGGTCTACGGCATCATTCAGCTCATCAATTTCGCGCACGGCGAGTTCTTCGCCGCCGGCGGCTACATGGGCGTGATCCTGATCTCCTACCTGGCGTCCCAGGGACTGCATCCTTACGCCTGTCTGGCCATCGCACTGGTCCTGGCCATGGGCTACTGCGCCCTGCTGGCCATGGCCGTGGAACGACTCGCCTACAAGCCGCTTCGCAACGCCTCGCGACTGGCCGCGCTCCTGTCCGCGCTCGGCATGTCCATCTTCCTGCAGAACGGGCTGATGCTCACCCAGGGCGTGTACGACAAGGCGTACCCCACGGAGATCACCTCCGGCGGCCTTGAGTGGGGACTCATCTCCGTCTCCTACATGCAGATGTTCATCGTCGGCCTGACCGCCGCGTTGTTGGTGGGGTTGAACATCCTGGTCTTCAAGACCCGCATCGGCCGGGCCATGCGCGCCACGGCCCAGGACAAGGTCATGTCCGCCCTGGTCGGCATCAACTCCAACCGCATCATCGCCGTCACCTTCGCCATCGGCGCGGGGCTGGCTGCGGCTGCGGGCATCATGGTCGGCCTGTACTACGGGTCGGTCAACTACTCCATGGGCTTCGTGCCCGGCATCAAGGCCTTTGCGGCGGCGGTGCTCGGCGGCATCGGCAATATCACGGGAGCCATGATCGGAGGACTGATCATCGGCATGGTGGAAATCTTCGCAGCCGGATACATCTCCGGCGAATACAAAGACGTGTTCGCCTTCATTATCCTCATCGGCGTGCTGTACTTCAAGCCCACCGGCATCATGGGAGAGAACGTTGACGATACGCGAGTCTAAAAAATTATGGCTGGCCTGCGGGGTCGGCCTGCTCTGGTTCCTTATCCTGCTCTGGCCCATGCTCGGCATCACGCCCGACGGGCTGGAATTCGGCAAGACCCTGACCGTCTTCGGCTACGTGGTCGTGGCTTCGGTCATCATCATGCTCTTCTACCAGATCCAGCAGGCGGGCAAGCTCGACGCCGTGGGCACCCCCCTGAAGGCGGCCACCGTCTCGGTGCAGGGCCTGTACGAGAGAACCCCGCGCTGGGTGCTCCTGTCCATCGTCATGGGCTGCGCCATCGCCTACCCGCTGTTGACCGAACGCTATGCCCACGACGTCGCCATCCAGGTGCTGGTCTACGTCTGCCTCGGCCTGGGGCTGAACATCGTCATCGGCCTGGCCGGGCTGCTCGACCTGGGCTACATCGCCTTCTACGGCGTGGGTGCCTACACCTACGCGCTCATGAGCCTGCACTTCGGGCTGTCCTTCTGGCTCTGTCTGCCCGTGGCCGCCCTGACCGCAGCCATCGCCGGGTGCATCATCGGCTACCCGACCCTGCGCATGCGCGGCGACTACCTGGCCATCGTGACCCTGGGCTTCGGCGAGATCGTGCGCCTGATCCTGAACAACTGGATGGCGCTGACCAACGGCCCCAACGGCATCCTGTCCATCCCCCGACCGGAGCTGTTCGGCTATTCCTTCCGCTCCCTGTCGAGCATGTACTATGTGATCCTGGGCATCGCCGTCATCACCATCCTTTCGGTCTACCGCCTCAACTATTCGCGCATCGGACGCGCCTGGGAGGCCATCCGCGAGGACGAGACAGCCGCCGAACTCATGGGCGTGAACACCTTTCTGCTCAAGCTCCTGGCCTATGCCATGGGCGCGACCTTTGCCGGATTCGCCGGGGCCTTCTTCTCCGCGCGCATGAAGTTCGTCGGGCCCGAGTCCTTCACCTTTCTGGAATCCGCCATGGTCCTGGCCATGGTCATCCTCGGCGGCATGGGGTCCATCCCCGGCGTCATCCTCGGCGTCCTCGCCCTGGTCGCCCTGCCCGAGGTGTTCCGCGAATTCGAACTCTACCGCATGCTGGTCTTCGGCGGCGTCATGACCCTGATGATGCTGATCCGCCCGGCAGGCATCTGGCCCGCCAAGCGCGTGGGCAGGCGATCCGAGGAGGCGGAGTAGAACCATGCACGACAAGACTCCCATCCTCGAACTCAGGAACGTGGTCTCCGCCTACGGACGCATCCAGGCGCTCAAGGGCATCTCCATCAAGGTCTATGACGGCGAGATCGTGTCCATCATCGGGGCCAACGGCGCGGGCAAGTCCACCACGCTCATGACCATCTGCAACATCGTCAAGGCCGTTTCGGGCGACATCCTGTACAAGGGAGACCGCATCAACGACGTGGGCAGCGACGTCCTGCCCACCATGGGCTTGTGCCAGGTGCCGGAAGGCCGCCGCATCTTTCCGCGGCTGACGGTCATGGAAAATCTCGATATGGGCGCGTTCTTCCGGACCGACGCCGGGGGAATCAAGGACGACATCGAGCGGGTGTTCGATCTCTTCCCCAAACTGCGCGAGCGGCGCAAGCAGCTCGGCGGCACCCTGTCCGGCGGCGAGCAGCAGATGCTGGCCATGGCCCGCTCCCTGATGAGCCGCCCCAAGGTCCTGCTCCTGGACGAACCGTCCATGGGGCTGGCACCGCTCCTGGTCAAGCAGATCTTCGACATCGTCAAGGAGATCAATTCCCAGGGCGTGACCGTGGTCCTGGTCGAGCAGAACGCCAACCTCGCCCTGCAGGCGGCCCAGCGCGGCTATGTCCTGGAGACCGGCAACGTGGTCATGGAGGACGATGCGGCAAAGCTCCTGGCCAATCCCGACATCCGCAAGGCGTATCTCGGCGAATAGCCCCGACGCGCAAACAGCATAGGCAAAGGCCCCCCGGATGATTCCGGGCAAGGCGTTTTCCATAAATGTTGATAAAAATGGCCTCGACGTTATCGAGGCCATTTTTATTGTTACTCAAATAGATACAGCGATTTACTATCGCCTTCTAGCAAACGCAAAACCCAAAAAAAAGTATGAATGACTACCCACTTCTTCGTGCCATCTTATTGGCTATGAGCGAAACAAGACACCCAAACACGATATAACCCAAAATGGCCTCCGTACACAAAAGGAATAGTTCTTGGGAGCCACGATTATGAGAGTCTATGAATCCAAAAGAAGTAAACGTCATAATGCTTGTATAAAGCGGGTGCTCGATGTGCGGGAAAAAATCAAACAGAGCCCAATAAATATAAATGATGAAGCAAGACCATAGAAGGAGAGGAAACCATGAGCGCCCACAATTGGAAGTCATTTCCCAAATGTAGTGAATTGTCGGATGCTGATCCTTGAATTCTTCTATATAGCTTAAATCCATGACATGCCGGACAAATCGCTGACTGCCAAAACAGTCTTGAATATTGATCCCATAGCATTTCATGAAGTTGTCATATTTAACACCTGTAACGTCTGTGCCATGCATGACTGCATTTTGAAGATCTGCCCCTTTCACAGTCGCCCAAATAAGATCTGCGTCTATGAAAGATGCAAATTGAAGATTTGCTCCCTGAAAATCAGCATCGAAAAGATCTGTTCCCTTAAAATGTGCTCTTCTGAGGTCTGTATTTCGGAAGTTTGCCCCGGCGAGATTTTTCTTTTCAAGAACCACAAATTTAAGGTCAGGACATATATCTGGATTGTCCTTGCGCCACTCATTCCAGACCTCAACATCATTCTCCAGTATTGCCAAGTGCTTTGAATTAGCCACGGCTTTATCCTCCAATGCTAATGTGAATTGGATTAATTTATTAACAAGATCATTTGAAGGGGAAAGCAATGTCAACCTGATTGGCAGCTTGGGCCGAAAAAACTAGCACAGGCAACACATCGTTAGTTGGATAACTCTTCTAGTGACGTCGCAACCTGGGAAAATATTTTACCCATAAGAAGAACCCCCTGTTTGCTTTTGCAGACAGGGGGTTACGGTTGTTTTTCGGCGTTTTCGTCAACATTTATTGAAAACGTCTTGGATCCCGGGGGGCCTTTTGTTCGGGAGAAGATCGAAGGGCGGCCCGGGCTGACGCCCGGGCCTGAAATGGCTGATTCAGCGGTTAGACGTAATCGCCCCGGTTGAACTTGAACTGTTCCGTTGCGGCCAGGGTCTCCAACTCGTCGACAATGGCGTTGAGGCCGGGATGGGACTGCCCCAGTTCAGGCTGCTCGCTTCGAATGGCGGCCACCTCGCTGGCGATGTCGTCCAGGGTCCCGTACGCGGACTTGAGCCCGGCATCGGTGTCCGACAACGTCTCGGCATAGTTGTCCCACTTGTCGAGGATGGATTCCACCTGGCCCGTCACCCGGTCGGCGGTCACGTCACTGACGTTGACCACTGCACCTGCTGCGATCAGGGGATTCACGATCGGAGGCGGCGTCGCGCCCTGCACTGCGGCAGGTGCGTCTCCCCGAGCCACTTCCTGATTGAGAAGATCCCCGAAGGCCTGTTCAGGCTGTTTCGCCTTGTCCTTCCGTTGCGACTGCTCCGGCTGGACGCCCTCGATCTGATCAGGACGGATCTTCATGGTTCTACTCCTATCCTGTGGTTTGCCTGAAATGGTGCAAAGACCTTGCCAAGGATGTGGTGTTGACAACTATGTGTAACTGCTTATCTTTTTAATATAGGAGGCCGGAAAAATCTGCCGCTTGAGGCGATTGTTCCTGCTCCATTCGGAACAAAATGTACCGCATAAGAAAATAGTTGTCTATTGGGTGCGGGAAAGGCATATTTATGACAAGAGGAATTAATTTTCGGCCATTCGGCCGGAAAAGAAAATACAGCAAGGAGAAACAGCATGGTTGATATCAAGAAGATTCTGTGCGCGGTTGATTTCTCGGAGTACAGCCCCATCGTGGCCGATTATGCCAACATGATGGCCAAGTGCTCCGGGGCCAAGATCCTGGTGCTTTATGTCGCCCCCTCGCTCAGTCAATATGTGGGCTTTCATGTGCCGCCCAGCTCCATCGAGTCCTTTGTTGGCGAGATCGTGACCGGGGCCGAAGACACCATGAACGCATTCGTCAAGGAGCACTTCGAAGGGCTCGATGTCGAGGGCAAGGTGGTCACCGGTTATCCGGCCGAGGAAATCCTGGGCATCACCGAGGACGAGAAGTGCGACATGGTGGTCATGGGCACCCACGGCCGCAAGGGCATTGACCGCATCCTGTTCGGCTCCGTGGCCGAGAAGGTCGTCAAGAGCTCGATCGCCCCGGTGCTCACGGTGCGGCCCACGGACTAGCGGACTTTACGGCAACTGATAAAGAATATAAGGAACGGCTTCGGTCGTTTCTTATTTTTTTATGATGTGAGGCAGTGATGAAAGACTTCAGCGTCCGTCCGGAAATCGAGGACTTCGCCCCCTACGTACCGGGCATGACCATCGAGCAGATCCAGGAAAAATACGGCTTGAATTCCGTGATCAAGCTGGCCAGCAACGAGAACCCGCTGGGGGCTTCGCCCATCGTGCAGAAGGTCATCTCCCGGCACGCGGCCCGTGCCTTCCGCTACCCGGAGAACCATTCCCCGCGCCTGACTGCGGCCATCGCCAAGTCCGTGGGAGTGCCCGAGGAGTGCATCCTGGTGGGCAACGGCTCGGACGAAATCATCGACATGCTTTTCCGCATGAAGGCTGTCCCGGGCAAGGCCAACGTGGTCTGCTACGAGAACTCCTTTGCCATGTACCGCATGTGCGCCAAGCTGTGCGGCCTGGAATACCGGGAGGTCCCGCGCGAGGCGTACTACGGGTTGCCGCTCGAAGCCATGGCCAAGGCCGCCGACGCGGACACGGCCATGGTCATCGTCACCAGCCCCGACAACCCCACCGGCCTGACCGCTTCCGTGGACGACCTGGCGCTGCTGTCCGGCGCGCTGCCCGCCGACTGCCTGCTGGTGGTGGACGAGGCGTACATCGATTTTGCCTGGCCGCCGGAATCCTACACCCCGGTCCAGGCCTTTGAATCATTCAAGAACGTGGTCGCCCTGCGCACCTTTTCCAAGGCCTACGGGCTGGCCGGGCTGCGGCTCGGTTACGGCATCCTGCCGCCCATGCTGGCCGCGCGCATGAAAAACGCCCGCATCCCGTTCACGGTCAACCTGCTGGCCGAGGAGGCCGGAGTGGCCGCCCTGGAGGACGAGGTCTTCTACAACGAGACCCTGGCCCTGGTCATGCGGGGGCGCGAATATTTTACCAAGGAACTGCCCAAACTCGGCTGCCGGGTGTGGCCGACCCAGTCCAACTTCGTCATGTTCGAGTCGCCCCAGGACACGGCGGAGGTCTTCGAGGAGCTGCTCAAGCGCGGCATCATCATCCGCCCGCTCAAGTCTTTCGGCCTGGAAAGGTGCATGCGCGTGAACGTGGGCACGGACGAGGAGAACAGGACGTTCATCAAGGTGCTCGGCGAGGTCCTCAATGGGTAGCACCCTGATCGTGACCATCGACGGTCCGGCCGGGGTGGGCAAGTCCACCATGGCCAAGGCGCTGGCCCGCCACCTGTCCATCCCGTACCTCGACACCGGGGCCATGTTCCGGTCCGTGGCCTGGAAACTCGGAGAGGGGGCCTGGGAGTGGGACGAGGCGCGGCTGCAGGCCGCCCTGGACACCATTGAGTACAGCCTGTCCGGCATCGGTCAGGATTCGGTCCTTTCCCTGAACGGCACGGTCATCGGCGACGAGATCCGTACCGAGGAGGTGGGCATGTGGGCGTCCAACGTGGCCACCCTGCCCGTGGTCCGCACCTTCCTCAAGAAGGCGCAGCAGGACCTGGGCGCGCGGTTCTCCCTCGTGGCCGAGGGCCGCGACATGGGCACGGTCATCTTCCCGGACGCGCCGCACAAGTTTTTTCTCGACGCCTCGGTGGAGGAGCGGGCCGTCAGGCGGTTCAAGCAGCTCTCGGCCATGGGCAAACCCGCCGATGTCGAGGAACTCCGGGAACAGATCGCCAGGCGCGATCACCAGGACCGCAACCGGGCAGTGGCCCCGCTCAAGCCCGCTGACGACGCCGTGGTCATCGACACCACGGATTTGGACAAGGGACAAGTGCTCGCCGCCTTGAAAGAAGGCGTTGCCTGATATACTACGGGGATCGAAAGGAGATACCCATGCTGGATTTGAAGCTGATGCAGAAAAACCCGGAGATCGTCCGGGAGGCTCTTGATAAACGGAATTCCAAGGTCGACGTCCGGGAATTTGCCGATCTCGACGAGAAGCGCAAAGCGCTCATCGCCGAGGTGGAGGCCCTCAAGGCCGAACGGAACAAGGTCGGCCCGGAGATCGCCAAGCGCAAGAAGGCGGGCGAGGATGCGTCCGACCTGCTCGAGAAGATGGGCGAGGTGTCCAACCGCGCCAAGGAGCTGGACCGTGAGCTGAATGAGGTCGAGAAGGCCGAGAAGGAATGGATGATGGCCGTGCCCAACATCCCGCACGAGTCCGTGCCGCTGGGCGCGTCCGAGGACGACAACCCGGTCCTGCGCTCTTGGGGCGACAAGCCCGAATTCGATTTCGAGCCCAAGGAGCACTGGGAATTGGGGGCCGCGCTGGGCGGCCTGGATTTCGAACGGGCGGCCAAGCTGGCCGGTTCCCGCTTTGCCCTCAGCTTCGGTCCCATCGCCCGTCTCGAGCGCGCCCTGGGCCAGTTCATGCTCGACCAGCAGACCACCGAGCGCGGCTACACCGAGGTGTCCCCGCCCACCATCGTCAACAAGGCGACCATGACCGGCACGGGCCAGCTGCCCAAATTCGAGGAAGACCTGTTCAAGCTGACCGACGAGCGGGAACTCTACCTCATCCCCACTGCCGAGGTGCCGCTGACCAACATCTATGCCGGAGAAGTCATCCCCGAAGAAACGCTGCCGGTCAAGTTCTGCGCCCATACCCTGTGCTACCGTTCCGAGGCGGGCTCCTACGGCAAGGACACCAAGGGCCTTATCCGGCTGCATCAGTTCTACAAGGTGGAGATGGTCAACTTCGCCCATCCGGACAGGTCCTACGACGCGCTGGAGGACATGACCCGATCCGCCGAACTCATTCTGGAGAAGCTCGGCCTTGCCTACCGGACCATCACCCTGTGCACCGGGGACATGGGCTTCGGCGCGGCCAAGACCTACGACATCGAGGTCTGGCTGCCCGGCCAGGACAAGTACCGCGAGATTTCCTCCTGCTCCAACTGCGAGGACTTCCAGGCGCGCCGCGCCAACATCAAGTTCCAGCCCGCGGACTCCAAGAAGAAGCAGTTGGTGCACACCCTGAACGGCTCCGGCCTGGCCGTGGGCCGCTGCCTGGTGGCGGTTATCGAGAATTATCAGCAGGCTGATGGGTCCATCGTCATTCCCGAGGTGCTCAAGCCCTACATGGGCGGCCTCGAAATCATTAAGCCCGAATAGGCCGCTTCGAGCAGCGGGCCTTTAAAACCGAAAATGTTGGCCGCCCACAAGGGCGGCCTTTTTTTTGAGAGAAGCGCCTTTGGCGCAGGGAAGGAAAGTGAAGTATTAGCGCATTCGCGTTCGGCGGTGTTCGTCATCCTTACATCGTGTTCCGCTTTTACAGCGGCTGACTTTTTGGCTGGCGCACCAAAAAGTAAGCAAAAAGTGCGCTTTGTAGCGCGGCCGCCCCAAGATCGCGGGAAGAATCCGATCAGCTCGGGACGGCTCCCATCCGAGGGGGCTGGCTGGCGTTGATTGTCCAGGGAGATGTTGGCCCTGGTTAGGCGTACGTACTGCGTTTTGGGAGCCGCCGTCCCTCGCTGTCGGCTTCTAGGCCGCGATCAAGGCGGGGTTGCCCTGCGATTACTCGTGCGAGCGTCTTCAATGGGTGCACCTGTTGGAGATGGCAGGGGTAGGCGGTCGCAGAAGACAATCGTTGGCAGGCCTTAGAGCCTGTTCCGGGCGACTTGCGCAGCCCGTCGACCTTGCCATGGGCAAGTTTGCAGACGGGCAGCAAAGTTGCCTACAGGCTCTTGGGCCTTCCAGCGCGAGCTAACCCCAAAAGCGCCCTTTTTCCCCTATTTTTGGGGCGCCAGCCAAAAATAGGGCCGCCGTGTGGCGGAACACGATGAAGGGAGAACGCCGGACGCTGAACGCGAATGCGCGCACATTCCACATTCCCCAGCGCCAAAGGCGCTTTCCTTCAAAGAAAAGGCCGCCCTGTGGGCGGCCATCATTGTCGGCTTTGAAGGCCCGCTGCTCGAAGCGACTACACCAACCCTGACAGGTCGTAGGTGTCGGCCTTCTCAATATCCACCGGGACGATGGTGCCGAGTTCAAGTCGGGTGTCGGGCGGAGCGCTGACATAGGTCACCCCGTCCACGTCGGGGGCCTGGAACCAGGCGCGGCCTATGTACAGGCCGGGCCATTCGTCGGATTCCCGCTCTATGAGCACGTCCACGGTCTCGCCCACGTAGCCTTCCATGATTTCGGCGCTGATCTCGGCCTGCAACGCCATGAGCGCGTCCCGGCGCTGAATCTTGACCTCGTCGTCCACCTGGTTGTCCATCTCGGCGGCAGGGGTGCCGTCCTCGGCCCAGTAGGGGAACACGCCCAGGTGGTGGAAGCGCGTCCGGCGCACGAAATCCATGAGCGCTGCAAAGTGTTCGTCTGTCTCTCCGGGATAGCCCACGATGAAGGTGGTGCGCAGGGCGGCTTCCGGGAAAAAGGAGCGCACCCGGTCGATGACCTTCTCCGGGTTGCGGGCGAACGGGCGGCCCATGGAGCCGAGCACGTCCGGGTGGGCGTGCTGGAGCGGGATGTCGAAGTAGGGCAGGAACGGCTTGCCGGTTCCCTTGAGCAGGGTCAGCAGGGACTCGGTCAGCCCGGCGGGGTAGAGATACATGATGCGCAGCCACTCAAGGGCCGGGATGTCGGCCAGCCCCCGGAGCAGGGCGGGCAGGTCGTGGCCGTCGCCCAGGTCCGAGCCGTAGGCCGTGGAGTCCTGGCCCACCACGATGATTTCCGGCACCTGCCCGGCCAGTTGCCGGGCCTCGTCCAGCAGGAATTCCACGGGCCAGCTCTTGTGCGGGCCGCGTATGGACGGGATGGTGCAGAACCGGCAGTTGTGCGAACACCCCTCGGAGACCTTGAGGTAGGCATAGCTCGGGGCCGTGGACAGGTTCCGGGGCAGCCCCTCCACGGTCTGCGCGGCCAGCGCCTCGCGGGCCATGGCGGGCCACAGCTCGATTTCCTCGGTGTTCAGCCACAGGTCCACCTCGGGCAACCCGTCCTTGAGGTCCTGGCCGTACCGCGAGACCAGGCACCCGGCCACGCAGACGAGCGGGCGTTTGCCCTCGGCCTCGTCCGCCTCGCGCACGGTGTCGAGGATGGTGGCGATGGACTCCTCGGTGGCGGGCTGGATGAATCCGCAGGTGTTGATCAGCGCCAGGTCAGCCTCGGCCACGGTATCCACCGCGACCATGGCCGGCCCCAGGGCGCCCAGCAGCCGCTCCGTGTCCACCCTGTTCTTGGGGCAGCCCAGGCTTATGGTGTGGACGCGTATGGATTTTTCGGGATTCCCGTTCATGTGATTATCCTTTTGATATGGGGGTCAAAGTGGGGTATTATTCACTGAGTGGTATCCCCCGGTCCGACCGAGTGTGCACGGGTACCGTTTGGAGGTCAAATTGATCGACGCTATCCACATCGAGGACAGGCAATACGTCATCGGCGTTATCGGCGACATCCCCGCGCTGCTGACGTTCTGGCAGATGTTCAAGGACCAGTCCAACGATGATATTCTCAGTGAAATAGGCGTGGTGGCCGTCGCCCTGCCGGGTGAGTCCGTGCTGCCCGAGGCCCGGGACGAGGACAGGTCCATCCCCACCTATGCCGGCTACCGGACCATGCTTGAGAACCACCCGGAAATCAACATGGTCATCGAGGCCACGGGGCGCCCATCCCTGGTCAACGAGCTGCGCAACTATCTGCCGCCCGCCATCACCCTGGTCGAGCGCAACGCGGCAAATTTCTTCATCAAGCTTTTGACCTCGGACAAGATGTGGGTGGCCTGCAAGGTCGACCTGCTGCACACCCAGAACATGCTCAAGACCATCATCGACCAGATGGACCACGAGATTCTGTTCCTTGACTCCCACGGGGAGATCGTGGACATGAACCAGCCTGTGCGCGACCGGACCGGCCTGTCGAAGAAGTCGCTGTTGGGCAGCCACTATGCCGACGTCTTTGCCGGAGGCTCGCAGAACGGGAAGGGCATATGGGACGATCCGTTCGACAGGACCATGGCAACGGGCCAGCCCGCCGAGGCCGTGGCCAGCCAGGTGGGCCCGGACGGTCGGGTTCAGTATTTCCGCATCTACACCACGCCCATTGCCGACGAGGACGGAACCATCGGCCACGTGGTGGCCGTGCGCCGCGACATCACGCGGCGCAGGCTCATGGAGAACCGGCTCCAGCAGGCGGAAAAGCTCGCCTCCATCGGCGAACTCTCCACCTACATGGCGCATGAAATCCGCAACCCGCTCTTTTCCATCTCCGGGTTCGCCAACTCGCTCATGCGGTCCACCGGCGTGGACGACAAGGCCCGCGAAAAGATCGCCATCATCCTGGACGAATCCCGACGACTGGACGAGATACTGAAGAGCCTGATGAATTTCACCCGGCCCACCGAGGCGCAGGTGGCGGAGGTGGACCTCAACGAGCTGGTCCGGTCCACCATGGACGTCATGAGCCTGCCCTGCGACAACCAGTGCGTGGAGCAGCAGATCGAGCTGGAAGAGATGCTGCCCAAGGTGCGGGCCAATCCCGATCTCATCAAGCAGTGCCTCATCAACTTGATCAAGAACTCCATCGAGGCCATGACCGAGGGTGGAAGGTTGTTGATAACCACTACCCTGAACGAGGATTTCGTCATGCTCACCGTGGAGGACACGGGGCACGGCATCCCGCTGGGAATCCGCGACAAGATATTCAGCCCGTTCTTCTCCACCAAGGACAAGGGCGCGGGCCTGGGTCTGGCCCAGACGCGCAAGATCGTCGACGAGCTGGGCGGTCGCGTGGACCTCGCCTCGGTCGAGGGCGTGGGCACCAAGGTGACCTTGTTCCTGCCGCCCATCCTTGCGGTTGCGGAAGAGGACGAGTCCGAGTAAAAGGTGAGCCTCTTGAAAACGCAAACCCAAGGGGCTTTTCTCATGGATACAATCGTCCTGGCCACCAACAACAAGGGCAAGATCAGGGAGCTTTCCGTCATGCTGGAACCGTTCGGCGTGCGGGTGAAGTCCCTGGGCGAGTTCCCGGAGATCGGGGACATCCCCGAGACCGGCGAAACCTTTCTGGAAAACGCCTTCATCAAGGCGCGTACCGTGGCCGAATTGACCGGCCTGGTGGCCGTGGCCGACGATTCCGGCATCGAGATCGACGCCCTGGACGGCCGTCCCGGCGTCTACTCCGCCCGCTACGCGGGCGAGGAGTGCGACGACCACGCCAACAACGAGAAAATGCTCGCCGAGATGAAGGATGTGCCCGAGGACAAGCGCACGGGCCGCTACCGCTGCGTCATGGCCGCCAGCGCGCCCAACGGCGCCGAGATCAACGCGGACGGCTCCTACGAGATCACCGTGGGCCACGGCTACAAGGGCAGGGGCGGCTTCGGCTACGACGTCATCGTCATCGACCCGGACCTGGGCTGCCACGTGGCCGAGTTGGACCCCGAGGTCAAGAACGGCAAGTCTCACCGGGGCAAGGCCATGAAGAAGCTCCTCGAACTCTGGCCCGACTTCTGGGAAAAGGCCAACAAGTAGCTTTTGGGGGAGGCCCCCGGCGGACTGCTCGCCGCAGGGGCGTCTCCGACGGGCAGGGCGCTGCCCTGCACCCGCCAGGGGGCAAAGCCCCCTGGACCCCCATCGTCGCCTCCGGCGAGGTCGATGCTTCGGGCGAGAAAAAACGACATACGCCGCGTCATGCTCATACATGGCGCGGCGTTTTTTCTCGCCCGAAGCGGGGGTTGGTTATTCGGGAGATGTAGAGCGGGGTGAAAGCGTGCAGGGGGCGAGCCTGCCGAGGACATCACTGCCCTATATTGGCTTTGATTCACCAGAAATTCCACCGGGCCATCAACGAAATGCTCCGGGATTTGCCGTGTCGGAAAAGTCGAATTTCAGCCAAAATGGCCCACATTCGGTCCAAATGCAAAGGGGGCGGGTGACTTGGGCGAGTGAACGCATTCCTGAAAAATCGGAATAGAGGGCAAAAAAAGTGGTATGAGCGGTCAATGTATTGAATTGTTAGAACTTGAATAAAATTTGCTATATGGCCGTAGGTGATCATGCGCCGGTAGGATCGTAAATAGGGTGTCTGTGATCCGTTTTGTTTTTCTGAATGCAACAATGGGGCGACATATGAACTCTCGTATTGTCAAGACGGTCTGGGGGCTGCTGCTGATTTCACTGTGTATAGTCGGCGCGAAGGCGGCCAACGCGGCGTATACACTGGAAAAGAACCCCAACGACTCCAGCGCGACGGCCCAAAATTTGGACCCCTACTTCAGCAGCGACATCAGCTATCTGGTTGAGACGGATCTTTCAGGGACCATCGCCAACTGGAGCGCGTCCGTGTACGGGTTTTCCGGTGACAATACGTATGACTACTATTCGTTTTCCGTCGGCACCGCTGGGAGTTCCCTGCATCTGGGTAATGCCGTCTCTTTCGACATCGATTTTGCCGAAGTTGCAGGTTTGGACACCGTTCTCACGCTCTACGACACCGATGGGACCCGTCTACTTGCATATAATGATGACAGTGGTGCAGATTGCGCAGGTGACCTAGAGTCAGACACATTCAATTCGTTTTTCAGGTATACATTCAACACTGCGGGGACGTATTACATTCGTGTGGGCCAGTATTTACAAAGTGGTTCACTCTACGGCGGACCTCTTGTGGCGGATGCAACATACCATCTGCACGTCGGCACCACCAATCCGACCCCGATCCCCGGCGCAGTGTGGCTGCTCGGTTCCGGCCTGGTCGGTCTGGTCGGGATTCGCCGCAAGATGAAGGCGTAGCGGTCCGTCCCAATTCAAAAGAAAGGCCTCCTGCCGACGTGTTTCGGCGGGAGGCCTTGCTTTTATGGGTAGGTGCGTCTCCAGCCCGACCGGAGGCTTGGGAGAGTGGTGCAGCCGTGCATTTTCTCCGGCGCAGCCGTACCGCAGGCGTAGCAGCGCTACGGTGAGGACGGCGGCAAGCCGGAAAAATGTGCGGATGTGCCGCTATCGCAAGCCGGGTTACAAGGCCGCGCCGCAGGCGGCTCCTGACGCGAATGCCCAGTGTAGGTTGAAGCCGCCGAGGTGGCCGGTGACGTCCAGGGTCTCGCCGATGACGTAGAGGCCGGGGGTGGTCTTCACTTCCATGGTCTTGGAGGAGATGTGGTCGGTGTCCACGCCGCCGAGGCAGACCTCGGCCTTGGCGAATCCCTCCGTACCAGCCGGGGTGACGGTGAAGCGGTGGATGCGGTCTTCCAATGTTTCGAGCTGCTTTTTGGACAGCTGGCTGACCGGGGTTTCGGCCAGGTCGGCGGGCAGGAGCAGGGGGGGCAGCCGCTTGGGCAGGACGCGGGCGAGCAGGTTGCCCAGGCGGATGTTGGAGCTTCTGTTTTCCTCGATGAAACCGGCCACCGACCTGTCGGGCAGGAAATCGATGACCACGGGCCGACCTTCCTGCCAGTAGTTGGACGCCTGGAGCACTGCCGGGCCGGACACGCCCCGGTGGGTGAAGAGCAGGGGGTCGGTGAAACGCATGCCCCCGGCTTCCACGGTGGCCGGCAGGGCGTTGCCCGCCATCTCGGCACACATCTTTTGGGCTCTTTTCGGAAAGACCAGCGGCACCAGCCCCGGGCGCGGCGCGACGATGTCCAGGCCGTATTGCCGGGCCAGGCGGAAGCCGAGGTCCGAGGCCCCGACCTGGGGCCAGGACGGGCCGCCCAGGGCGACCACCAGCTTGGCAGCAGTCAGATTACCGGCAACGCATCGAACGGT
Source organism: Pseudodesulfovibrio portus (assembly GCF_026000375.1). Classification (NCBI taxonomy): domain Bacteria; kingdom Pseudomonadati; phylum Thermodesulfobacteriota; class Desulfovibrionia; order Desulfovibrionales; family Desulfovibrionaceae; genus Pseudodesulfovibrio; species Pseudodesulfovibrio portus. Next base: position 1,643,539 of record NZ_AP026708.1, on the reverse strand, counting down.
GAACGGACCCTTGCCGGTAATCGATTTAATGTTTTCTTCCAGAAGGATGGAAACGCCTGCCTTGCGGCATCGGTCCGTAAGCGCCCCTGCCACCTTGCCCGCGCCCTCCAGAGTGAAGAGCTGGCCGTGGTCGCGTTCCTCAAAGGTGATGTTGTCCTCGGCCAGGAAGGCGACCACGTCCCACGGGGAGAGCCGGGCCAGGGCGGATTTGACGAAGTGCGGGTTGGCGCAGAGGTAGTTGGCCGGGCCGACGTCGAGGTTGGTGAAATTGCATTTGCCGCCGCCCGAGACGCGCACCTTGCGCGCGGTCTTGGGGCCGTGGTCGACGACCGCGACCTTGCGTCCGCGCCGGGCAGCGGCCAGGGCGCACCACAGGCCCGAGGCCCCGGCCCCGAGGATGATGACGTCGTATCCGTTCATGGGCCGGTTCTACGGCAGACGGTGATTTGAGGCAAGGGCCGGGTGCGTCCCGGCGTGCCGCGTCCCCTTTTCATCCATTTCAGTTTCTGGTATGTGCTTCAGACCAACGTGACAACAATGGAGGATGCAAACATGCTGGGTTATTTCTGGTTTTTCCTGGGGCTGTTCATGACCATCGCCGCCTTGGTTATGCTCAAGGTCAGCACCCCGAACGAACACTAGGTCTTTCGCCGTATCCACGGCACACGGGGGGAACCGGCAGTCCGCCGGTTCCCCTTCACTTTTCCGGAGGTTCGCCATGATCATCTATTCCTGGAACGTCAACGGTTACCGGGCCGTCCTGAAAAAGGGTTTTCGCGACTGGCTGGACGGTTGCGGCGGCGATGTGGTCATGCTCCAGGAGACCAAGGCGCACCCGGACCAGATATCGGTCGAGGAGCGGGAGCCCGATTCCTATGAAAACCACTACTGGAACTGGTCCAAGAAAAAAAAGGGTTATTCCGGCGTGGCCTGCTTCGCCAACCCGGAGCCCCTGGCCGTGAACATCGGCCTGCCCGATCCGGCCTACCGGGACGAGGGGCGCGTCCTGCACCTGGAATACCCGGACTTCCATCTGTTCAACATCTATTTCCCCAACGGCCAGATGTCGGACGAGCGGCTGGATTTCAAGATGGGGTTCTACGACTGCTTCCTGGCCCACGCCGAGGAACTGCGCAAGACCAAGCCCATCGTGGTGGGCGGCGATTTCAACACCGCGCACACGGAGATCGACCTCAAGAACCCCAAGGCCAATTCCGAGCGGTCCGGCTTCCTGCCCATCGAGCGCGCCTGGATCGACAAGTTCATCGACGCCGGGTACGTGGACACCTTCCGCCTGTTCGAGGAAGGCCCGCACCATTACTCCTGGTGGTCCTACCGATTCAACGCCCGCAAGAACAATGCCGGGTGGCGCATCGACTACTTCTTCGTTTCCGAGGAGCTGCGCGACAAGGTCGTGGGTGCCTGGATCGAGCCCGACGTCATGGGCTCGGACCACTGCCCCATCGCGGTCGAAATCGACGTCTGATCCCGGCTCCGGCCCCATAATAACTGCTTTGACACCGGTTGACGTGTATGGGAAAGATCACCCATGTTCAACTTTTCGCAGCTGGTGGCCGAAGACCACATCAAGCGCGCCCTCCGGGAGGGCAAGTTCGACAACCTGGAGGGCATGGGCAGGCCCCTGCCCAAGGACGAGGCCGAAAACCTGCCGCCTGAACTGCGCATGGCCTACCGGGTGCTCAGGAACTCCGGGTACGTGCCCGCCGAGATCGTTGAGGAAAAGGAGATCATGTCCGCCATCGATCTGCTTTCGCACATGAAGGACGAGGGTGAGCGCTACCGGCAGATGCAGAAGTTGAACGTGATGATCATGAAGATGAACGAGCGGCGCGGCCGCCCCGTGCACCTGGACGATTCGGGTGAATATTACCGCCTTATCGTGGAGAAAGTACGTATCGCCGAGGAACGGTTCGGCAGACCCGCTTCAGACAAATAAGTTGCGAGTACAAAAATACAAAGGCTGTTCAAAAATGTGCGAGTGCAAGGCGACAACCGTCAATCAACCGCAGGCGCAGCAGCGCTGCGTTGAGGATTGATTTGCGGTTGGCAACGCAGCAATCGTGCGTTTTTCAACAGCCGACAAGGAAAGAAAATGCATAAATTTGGAATGGTGGCCTTGATCGGCCCCCCCAACGCAGGCAAGTCCACCCTGATGAATCAGTATCTGGGGCAGAAGGTGGCCATTGTCTCGCCCAAGCCGCAGACCACGCGTAACCGCATCAGCGGCATCCTGACCACGGACGAGGCGCAGGTGGTCTTCCTGGACACGCCGGGCATCCACCGGCTGCGCGGCAAGATGAACCGTTTCCTGCTGGAATCGGCCTGGAACGCCCTGGCTTCGGCTGACGGCGTGGTGGTGCTGCTCGACGCGGCCCTGTATTGCGCCAAGCCGCAGCTGCTGGAAAAGGAGATCACGCCCCTGGTCAAGCCCGTCAGCGAAGCGGGCAGGCCCGTGCTGGTGGCCGTGAACAAGATCGACCGGATCAAGGAAAAGGACCAGCTCCTGCCGTTCATGGCCCGGCTCGCCGAGCTGTGGCCCGAAGCGGAATTCGTCCCGGTCTCGGCCCTGCGCGGCAAGGGAACCGACGAGCTCATGGAGCGCATCCTCTCCTTCCTGCCCGAGGGACCGGCCATGTTCCCGGAGGACCAGATTTCCACGGTGCCGTTGCGTTTCATGGCCTCGGAGATCATCCGCGAAAAGCTCTTCTACTCGCTGCGCCAGGAGCTCCCCTATTCCACGGCCGTTGAGATCGAGCAGTGGGACGAGGACTCCCGTCCCGACATGATCATCATCAACGCGGTCATCTATACTTCCCGCAAGAGCCACAAGGGCATGATCATCGGCAAGCAGGGCGCGAATCTCAAGAAGATCGGCACCCTGGCGCGCCAGGACATCGGCGAGCTGACCGGCACCAAGGTCCACCTGGAACTGTGGGTCAAGGTGCGGGAGGGGTGGACCGAAGACCCCGGCTTCCTGCGGGCCATGGGGTTGGGCGAGTAAAGCTGCTCGCCGCAGGGCGTCTCCGGCGGGCAGAGCGCTGCCCTGCACCCGCTCAAGGCCGAGGGCCTTGAGAATCCCGTATCCGCCTTCGGCGGGGTGTGTGGTGGCTTCGTACCGTATGCTGCGGTGCGATTCAGACGAGAAAAAATCGATACGCCGTGCCATGTGCAGACATGGTGCGGCGCTTTTTTCTGGTCCGTGTCGCGGGTTATTTCAGGTTGAATTGGGCAATGGCGGTATGCACCGCGCCGGTGGGTTTGAGTTCGCTTTGCCACAAGGTGAACCGGTCCACGGTGAACGCGGGCCATGTCTCCCGCGCGGCCCTGTCCAGCACGGTCTGCCAGTCCTCTTTGCCGGGCTTCCTGATGCGGCCCAGCGTCAGGTGGGGACGAAACCGTTTCTTTTCTCGCGGGATATCGACTGACGCCAGCACGTCGTTGACGGCGGCGGCCAGGTCTTCGCATTGTTCTGCGCCCCGGTCCAGGCCGAGCCAGATTACGCGGGGCTGCCCGGGGTTGGGAAACGCCCCGGCCCCGCCCGCCTGCATGGTGAAGGCGGGACGCTCGATGGACGCCAGCGTGTCGATGACGGAGGGGATGCGGGCAGCTTCGGTGTCGCCCAGGAACTTGAGGGTCAGGTGCCAGTTGCCGGGCCGGGTCCAGTTCACCCGGGTGTGCAGGGTCTTGTCCATTTCCTGCGTTAACGGACGGACGCGGTCCTGGTAGCCGGGCGGGAGCTTGATGCCGATGAACAGCCGGGCCATGGCTACTTCTTGATATTGTCCAGGGCGTGGCCGAACAGGGCCACGTCGCCGAGCAGGGTTTCCGCCACCCGGTCCAGCCCCTCGGGCAACTCGGCCTGTTCGGCCAGTCCGATCAGCTCGTCCGGGTCCACGCCGTTTTCCTCGGCCAGCTCGCGCAATTTCGTTTCCAGGTTCTCGTCCATGCCCCGATCATAAAGGAGAGGGGGGCCGGGGGCAACTCCATGCAAAAAGGCCCTGTCCCGAAAACGGAACAGGGCCCCTGCTGTCGAATGGGCTGCGCTAGATGTCGTAGCCGAAGGAGTCCACCACGCCCTTGGTGCGGGCCTTGGAGGCCTGCATACGGGCTTCCAGGTCCTTGGCGTACTGGTCGAGGTCCAGTTCGATCTGGGCCACGCCGGTGTCCATGGCGGCCTTGGCCACGGCCGGGGCCAGCCAGGTCAGCACGCGGGGGTCCAGCGGCTTGGGAATGATGTAGTCGATGCCGTATTCCAGCTTGTCCACGCCGAAGGCGTCGCAGATTTCCTGGGAGACCGGCTCCTTGGCCAGCTTTGCCAGGGCGTCGGCTGCGGCGATCTTCATCTCTTCGTTGATGGTCTTGGCGCGGCAGTCCAGGGCACCCCTGAAGATGAACGGGAAGCCGAGCACGTTGTTCACCTGGTTGGGGTAGTCGGAACGGCCCGTGCCCATGATGATGTCCGGGCGCACTTCCTTGACGTCCGGGTAGGGGATCTCCGGGTCGGGGTTGGCGCAGGCGAAGATGATGGCGTTCTCGGCCATGGTCTTGACCATGTCCTGGTTGATGGCATCCTTGACGGACAGGCCCAGGAACATGTCGGCGCCGACCATGCAGTCGGCCAGGGACCCCTTGTCCTCGGCCTGTGCGTATGCCTGCTTGAACTCGTTGAGGCCCTCGCGTCCGGCGTGGATCAGGCCGCGGGAGTCGAACATGAAGATGTTCTCGCGCTTGACGCCCATGTGCACGTAGAGGTTGGAGCAGGCGATGGCCGCCGCGCCCGCGCCCGAGACCACGATCTTGATCTCTTCGATCTTCTTGCCGGAAATCTCCAGGGCGTTGATGATGCCTGCGGCGGAGATGATGGCCGTGCCGTGCTGGTCGTCATGGAAGACCGGGATGCCCATCTCTTCCTTGAGCCGGGTTTCGATCTCGAAGCATTCCGGGGCCTTGATGTCTTCCAGGTTGATGCCGCCGAAGGTGGGTTCGAGCAGCTTGCAGAAGGCGACCACCTCGTCGGGCGTTTTGGCAGAGATGTTCAGGTCGTAGACGTCAATGTCGGAGAAAATCTTGAAGAGCACGCCCTTGCCTTCCATGACCGGCTTGCCCGCCTCGGGGCCGATGTTGCCCAGGCCGAGCACGGCGGTGCCGTTGGAGACCACGGCCACCAGGTTGCCCTTGTTGGTGTATTCGTAGACCTTTTCCGTGTCCGCATGGATCTCGCGGCACGCCTCGGCCACGCCGGGGCTGTACGCCATGGACAGGTCTTTCTGGTTCCTGCACGGCTTGATGGAGATGACTTCCAGCTTACCCTTGCGTTTGCTGGAGTGGTAATTCAGTGCCTCTTCCTTGGTGAACAGTGCCATGATCAGGCCTCCCTTATGATTGCTGTTCGAAATATGGACCGCAGTGTCGGAATCCGGGCCGGACGACAAGAGATATACCATGTGCGCCAACGCTTTCTGGATTCATTCGGTTCCGTATACACGACTCCTGTTTGAGCGTCCAATCAATTTACCCGGGATGGGCGGGGAGCGGAGGGTCAGGGCAGCAGGATTGCCGGGATGTTCTTGCCCCTTTCCGACCAGAACCTGATCGCTCCCGGATGCAGGGGCACGGGCAGGTTGTCCAGTGCGTGCGCCTCGGACATGGACCGGGCCGCCCTGTGGGCCGAGCGCATGCCCTCCAGCCCCTGCTCGCTGAAGATGGCCTTGAGCCCGAGGTAGACCACGTCTTCGTCGAGGTCCTTTCTGGCGCACCACAGGGCCGAGTCCTGGAAGGTGGCCACGGCCTTGTCCTGCCCCGCATAGGTCCCGGACGGGATTTTGGTGAAGACATAGAACGGGTAGAGGTCGTAGAAGCCCGACTGCACCGAGATGCCGTGCAGGTCGATGAGCCGGATGGGCGTGTGCGTCGCCGCTTCGATGATCGAGCAATTCGGGTAGCCCACCAGGGCCCAGAAGGCGTCCACCCTGCCCGCGCCGAAGTTCGCCGCCGCTTCGGAATAGCCCAGGTTGCGGTGGTCGATCTCGTTCCACAGGCGGAGGTGCCTGAAGAACCTTTCCGCCGAGAGGGCCGCGCCGGAACCCGCATTGCCCACAGCCACGATCTTGCCCTTGAGGTCGCGAACGGAGTGGATGTCGGAATCCCTGCGCACCACCAACTGGGCGGGTGCGCCATACAGGTAGGCGATTGTCCGGACATGGTCCATCCGGGCTTCCTCGCAGTCGAGCTTGCCGTTGCGGCCCAGGAAGGCGTCCCCTGCATACAGGATGGCCATGTCCGCCTGGTCGAGGTTCAGGGCGCAGATATTGCTCAGGGACCCGCCGGACCCGCTCGGGGTGATGTCCATCCACTTTTCGTTTTCCGTGATCAGGGCGGACATCTTGTTGGCGAAATAATTGAACGTCCCGCCCGAAGGGCCGCCGTTGAAGACGAGGGAGACCTTCTGCCTCGACTGCAGTGTCCGGGTCGGCTGTTTGCGCTCATCTTCCCCCTCGGGCGAGCAGCCGGCCAGGAACGCGGCCCACAGGCTGATGGCGATGGTCAGGGCAACAGAGGCTGAACGGTACATCGGAACTCCGATACTGTTTGACGCACGGCTGGCAACACGGATTGAATGAGAGATTGTGGCACAGGGATAAAGGGAATTCAACGCGTTGCGACAAGTTATAATGTCCTGAAAATGAAAAGGGGCAACCGGGATGCCGGTTGCCCCTTCGGGGTTTGTCGGTTTTCGCCTAGGCGGTCGCGCTTGCGAACATCCGCTTCAACGGGGCGAACCAGATTCCCGACAGGAACCATGAGTATGCGTACACGCAGGCGATGATGATGGCGAACCAGATGGCGATTTCCGTTGGTTCGGCCGCCAGGGAGAAGGCCGGGACGTAGGCGAACAGGAACGGGGCCAGGTACAGGAACTTGGCGAACTTGAACGAGGCGAACGCGGTCCGCCACATGTTGGCCCCGGCGATGGTGGCGCCCGCAAAGGCCGCGATGCACACCGGGGGCGTGATGTTGGAGTCCTGGGACAGCCAGTACACGATCATGTGCGCGGCAACCTCGTTGACGCCCAGGTGCGTCAGGGCGGGTACGGCCACAACCGCCGTGATCAGGTAGGCGGCGGTGACGGGCACGCCCATGCCCAGGATGAGGGAGGCCAGCGCGATGAGCAGGATGGTGGCCACCAGGGACCCGTGGGCCAGCTCGATGACGATGTCGGCGAAGGTCAGCACCAGTCCGGAGTAGGTGAGTACGCCGATGATGATGCCGATGACGCCGACCGTGGCGCCGATCTTCAGCGAGTTGATGGTTCCCTCGCGGGCGGCGACCACGAACTGGCCGAGTTCGGACTTCATGCCCGAAACGGTCTGACGGCGGTAGGCGAACAGGGCCGCCGCCGCGATCAGTCCGTAGAGCAGCAGGATGCGGCCCGACAGGAACGGCCTGACGGCGTCCGCCGCTTCCTTGCCGCCCGCTGCGGAGATGATCTTGATCACCCAGGGGCAGATGACCATGAAGGCCATGATGCACAGCAGGGTCGGGTCGATGTGGTTGCCCTTGTCCTTGAAGGACAGGCCGATGCAGGCGGCAAGGCCGATGATGGCCGAATAGCCGGGCGAGTACCCGGCCAGCATGAAGATGGTGATGCCCACCAGCGGCAGGGTGTACAGCCATTCCTTCTTGAAGATTTCCATGGCGGAATACTTGTACCGTTCACCCACGACGTTGTTCTTTTTGGCCTCGTAGTGAACCATGACGAAGACCGAGAAGAAGTACATGAGCGCCGGGAAGATGGCGATGAGCATGATGGTCGAGTAGGGCAGGCCGGTCATTTCGGCCATGATGAAGCCGCCCGCGCCCATGATGGGGGGCATGAACATGCCGCCGATGGAGGCTGCGGGCTCGATGCCGCCTGCGATGTGGGGCTTGAAGCCCGCCTTCTTCATCATGGGGATGGTGAACGCGCCCGTGGACACGGTGTTGGCGATGGCCGAGCCGGAGATGGAGCCGAACAGGCCGGAAGCGATGACCGACACCTTGGCCGGGCCGCCGACCTTGTGGCCCACGGCGGCCAGGGGGAAGTCGATGAAGAACTTCTGCGCTCCGCACCGCTCCAGGAAGGCCCCGAAGAGCACGAACAGGATGATGTAGGTGGCGAGCACGTTGGCCATGATGCCGAACACGCCGTCGGAGCGGTAGAAGATGGAGGTGCACAGCTCGGGGAACGTCGCGCCCGCGTGGGCGATGAGTTCCGGCATTTGCGCCCCGTACATCCCGAACAGGATCATGGCCACGCCGATGATGACGAAGACGTTGCCGACCACGCGCCGGGCGAGCTCCACGCCGATGAGCACGCCGACCATGGCCATCCACTGGTCCAGCTCGGTCTCGATGCCGGTGCGGTAGTTGATGGCCTCGAAATTCACTATCCAGTACCCCACGGTCACGGCCGAGGCGACCATGAGCAGGTAGTCCAGGATGCGCAAGACGATGTGTTTGGACTTGTACAGCAGGAAGACCAGGATATAGGTCACGATGACGTATATGCCCCGGTGAAACTGGGTGGCCGCAGGCTCGAAAATGGCGGACCATGAGTAGAACAGGACCAGGCCTACGGACAGGAAGTCAAAAAGGAATTGTTCGATTCTGGAAAGTTTGTCGTACATTATGCACTCGCAACTGCCCTGGCGGCAGCAGGTTGAAGCACTCCGCTCCCCGTGGACGGCCCAATGGGCGGGGCCTGCCGAAATGCATACGGCAAGCCGTCGCTCGGGAAGGAGCAAAGACTAAAATATCAATTTGTCGGACAAAAGGCCTGGAAGCCTTTTGAAGCCGGGCGGACCGGAGTCCGCCCGGTCATATGTGCTGCAAAGCGAGTGCGGCCTACTCGAGGACGCCCTTTTCCTTCCAGAACTTGACTGCGCCGGGGTGCAGGGGAATGACGTTGGGGTCGATTCCCTTGATGCCGTTGGCCACGGACATGTCCTTGAAGGTCTTCTTCTGCTCGAGCATGTGCTTGAGGCCTGCGTCGGACCAGACGGCCTGCATCAGCTCGTAGACGTGATCCGCGGGGATCTTGGCATTGGTCACCAGGAGGGCGGAGTCGAAGAAGGAGGGGACGTCGGCGTCCACGCCGCGGTAGGTACCGGCGGGCACGGACAGCTTGCCGAAGTAGGGGTATTTGTCGAAGTAGCCGGAAGCCTTGGCGTCGGCGGCCAGGTCAACGAGCTCGATGTCGTTGGTCTGGGCGGCCATGATGACGGCACCGGACGGGAATGCGGTGAACAGCCAGAAGGCGTCGAGCTGCTCGTTGCCGAAGGCCTGGGCAGCGTCGTTGTAGCCCATGGCGTTGCGTTCAATGGAGTCCCAGACGCCCATGTGGGTGAAGAAGAGTTCGCAGTTGGCGAAGGCGCCGGAACCGGCGTTGCCCACGCCGACTTTCTTGCCGGCCAGGTCCTTGACGGACTTGATGCCCGAGCCCTTGCGCACGACGAGCTGGGCGGGAGCACCGTAGAGGTAGCCCACGGCCATGACGTTTTCATACTTGTTGGTATCGTTCTTCATCTTGCCGTTGCGACCGAGGAAGACATGACCGGCGTACACGGTGGAGAAGGCCACGCGACCGGCGTTGGTGGTGCGGAGGTTCTCGACGGAACCGCCGGAAGACTGGGCCTTGACTGCGAAGTTGGGGCTGTTTTTGATGGGTTCGAAAACCTGGATTCCGTTGGCGACAACCTGGAAAGTACCGCCAGCAGGGCCGCCGCCGAAGACATAGCGCTTTTTGGCGTGCGCGCTGAAAGACATGCCGAGGATGACGGCAAGGGCGAGGGCCAGGATGATAATCCGTTTCATGTTTCCTCCTAAAGGACCGCAAATGTTAATAAGGACCGCAACTTTTTTTGCCATCGATCTCTAACGTGGCAAAATACACCCCGATGGAAATTACCATCGGTAGCCTGTTGTGTCATAGGACAGCAAATTTTTCAACGTCTTTTCTCTTGTGCACGATCCGTCACACGCTGATTTTATTAGGAAATTAATATTATTGGGTTTTTTGACCGACCAGTCAGTCCGGGCCGTTCATCCGGGGGCGAACCGTTGCCTTTTGACTTCCGGGCAAGGTGTGGTACATGCGCAGGCGTCCTTGTCTCGGAGGTGGACATGCTTCAAAACGTCAGGGTTGTCCTGTTCAGCCCCAAGTATCCGGAGAACATCGGCTCCGTGGCCCGCGCCTGCCTGAACATGGGCGTGGACGACCTGGTCGTCGTGGCCCCGCGCAATTTCGATATGGAGAAGGCCCTGCCCCTGGCAACGGCCCATGCCCGGCACATCCTGGAGACCGCGCGCATCACCGACACCCTGGCCGAAGCGGTGGAGGGGTGCACGGCGGTGTACGGGACCACGGCCCGCACCGGGGGATGGCGCAAGGGGATCATGAGCCCCGAGACCCTGGCGGGCGTGGTGGACGAGCGGATCGGGTCCGGCGGCAACGTGGCCATCGTTTTCGGTCCCGAAGACAAGGGGCTGACCAACGAGGAGACGTCCATCTGCTCCGGCCTGATGACCATCCCCACCAGCCGGGAGGGCACCTCCCTGAACCTGGCCCAGGCCGTGGTGGTCGTGCTGTACGAGTGCTTCAAGAAGGCCCTGGCCTCGCCGTACACCCCGGACGGCCCGCCCGAGGAGCGGCCCACCACCGTGCAGGAGCAGGAGGCGCTGTTCGGCAACCTGCAGGAGACCCTGCTGGCCATCGATTTTCTCAAGGACGACAACCCGGACTACTGGATGCTGCCGGTGCGCCGCTTCTTTTCCAAGATCAATCTCAAGCGCAACGAGTTCAATCTGCTCATGGGTGTCTGTCGTCAGGTGCAGTGGTTCGTGAAAAGGTATGGGCCTAAATAGGTCGCTTCGAGCAGCGGGCCTTTAAAAGCGAAATGTTGGCCGCCCAAGGGGCGGCCTTTTTTTTTGAGAGAAGCGCCTTCGGCGCTGGGAAGAAAGATGTCGGCGCATTCGCGTTTTAGTTTTTTCGTCCTCCCCGCGTTGTGTTCCGCTTTTACAGCGGCTTACTTTTTGATTCGGGCCGTCCATGGCCCTCACCCCTTCGGGGTCGCGCCTTGCCAGGCGCGCTCCAAATCCGCTGTCCTGCGGATTTGTGGCTGGCGCACCAAAAAGTAAGCAAAAAGTGCGCTTTTCCAGCTTGGCCGCCCCCAAGATCGCGGCAAGAATCCGATCAGCTCGGATCGGCTCCCATCCGTGGGGATTGGGACGCGTTGTGCCTGCAGAAGGGTGAAGGCCATGGCGAGGAACACGTATTTCCTTATGGGAGCCGCCGCTCCTCGCTGTCGGCTTCTAGGCCGCGATCAAGGGCGGGGTTGCCCTGCGATTACTCGTGCGAGCGTCTTCAACGGGTGCACCTGTTGGAGATGGCAGGGGTAGGCGGTCGCAGAAGACAATCGTTGGCAGGCCGTAGAGCCTGTTCCGGGCGACTTGCGCAGCCCGTCGACCTTGCCGCAGACAAGTTTGCAGACGGGCAACAAAGTCGCCTACAGGCTTTTGGGCCTGACAGCGCGAGCTACCCCGAAAGCGCCCTTTTTCCCCTATTTTTGGGGCGTCAGCCAAAAATAGGGCCGCCGAGGGGCGGAACACGATGAAAGGAGAACGATAAACGTACAACGCGAATGCGCCCACAACTCTTCCAACCCTGGAATATCCCTCTCCCGACAAAAAAAGACCGCCCCTTGGGCGGTCATTCATTACTGCCTTTAAAGGCCCGCCGCTTGAGGCGACCCATGTGTCACTTGATGCGCAGTTCGTCCGGCACCTTCGGCATGGCGCCGGGTTGGGTGCAGACGTAGGCGGCCACTTCGGCGGCCCGGCGGTGGAGGGCGTCGAGGTCCCAGCCGTCAAGATAGGCCAGGGCCAGCGCAGCGGTAAACGAATCCCCCGCGCCGATGGTGTCCGTGACCTTCACCGGAGTGCCCGGCAGGTCCGAGGCCGCGTCCGGGGAGATGACGAGGCTGCCCCTGTCCCCCCTGGTGAGCACGCACAGCTTGAGCCAGTGGCGGTTCATGAGCGCCTGGAGCGCTTCTTTCTCGTCCCGGGGCAGGGAGTACATGTCGATCAGGATGGCCAGTTCGTCGTCGTTGATCTTGAGCACGTCGGCCAGCTCCAGGGAACAGGTGATGATCGCCCGGGAGTAGAAATTCTGGCGCAGGTTGATGTCACAGATCTTGAGCGCGCCGGGCGCGGCCCGGAGAAAGTCGTGGATGGCGGACCGGGAAACGCCGGAACGCTGGGCCAGGGTGCCGAAGCAGACCGCGTTCGCCCTGGCCGCCAGATTGAGCGCGTCGGCGTCCAGGGTGATGAAATCCCAGGCCACGTCGTCGGGGAAGGTGTATGTGGCCACGCCGCTTGCATCGATGCGGGCGTCCACCGTGCCGGTGGGGTGGACCGGGTCCACCGACACCGAATCGATGTTCAGGCCGCTGGTGGCCAGGACGGACAGGGCCTCCCGGCCCAGTTCGTCGTCGCCCACGCGCGACACGGGGATGCCCGCGCCGCCCAGCGCGTTCACGTGGTAGGCGAAGTTTGCGGGCGCGCCGCCGAGCATCCGGGAGTCGGGCAGGACGTCCCAGAGAATTTCTCCCAAACCTATGGCCAGGTGGTGCGTCATGCCCCGCCCTTCCCGACAATGGCCTTGAGCCGGGATTCGGCCCGGCTGCGCAGGACTTCGTCGCCTGTGGCGGCCAGCCTTTCCAGGAGCATGATGAAGTTGTTCAGGGCGGGTTCCATGAGCGGGTGGTTCGGCCCCAGCGATGTCTCGTAGGCCCCCAGCCCGGCGTCGAACAGGTCCAGGGACTCGCCTTCCCGGCCCGTTGCCGAGAGCAGCAGGGCCAGGTTGCACAGGGCCTGGGCCGTCTCGGGGTGATCAGGGCCGTATATCCGCTCCCGGATGTCCAGGCTTTTCCGGAAATGTTCCTCGGCACCGGCCGTTTCGCCCGTCCGCTCCAGCATGAGGGCCACGGTGTTGTGGTCCGAGGCCACCTCCGGGTGATCCTCGCCGTAGGCGGCCCGGTTGATGCCCAGGGCCCGGTTGGCCGCGTCCAGGGCCTCGCCGGATCGGTCTTCCGCCTCCAAGAGCAGGGCCATGTTGGACAGGCAGGAGGCCGTGGCCGGATGGTCCGCGCCGTGGGTGGCTTCCAGCACGCGCATGCATTCGATGAAGGCCTGTTCCGCCTCTTCGGCCCGGCCCAGGGCCTGGCGGACCACGCCGAGACTGTTCAGGACGGACACGATGACCGGGTTGTCCTCGGTGAAGATTTCTTTCTGGAGCCTGAGGCATTCGGTGAAGGCGGCCTCGGCCCGCTCGAGGTCCCCTCCGGCCCAGTAGACCGTGCCCAGGCCTTCCAGGTCGGCGGCGATGTCCGGGTGCCGGTCGGTCTTGAGGAGGACGTCCACGGCCATGGCCGCCTCAAGGAGCGCGGCTGCTTCCTGATGGCGCTGCTGGTGGTGGAGCGAGAACCCGGCCTGGTGCAGGACCCGGTTGGCCGCCGCCGTGGTCAGGCCGATGTCCCCGGCCAGGTCGCGGCAGGCATGGACGTGGGGCATGAGCCACTGGACCGTGGGCCAGTTCTGCGGCTCGGCGTCAGGCAGGATCAGGTTCAGGCCGTACACGGCCCTTCCGGCCCATTCCAGGGTCTGCTCCGGGTCGAGGGCGTCCCGCAGGGCGTCGCGGACGTCCCGGGGCAGGGTGAAAATCCGGGCGTCGGCGTCGGTCCGGACAAGGTCGAGCTCCACCAGCGGCTCGAACAGGGCGGTGGTGGCGAAAAATGCGGCCGCCGGGTTGATCAGGGCCGGGTTGTGCGGGGTGCCGTCCATGGCCAGGGCAAAGTCGTAGGGCAGCGGCGAGTCCGCCAGCATGGCGGCCATGTACAGGGCCTCCGCCCCGCCGGGGGCCTGGCGTTCCACTTCGGTGACGGCGGCCATGATGTCGGCCGGGGTGCGCGGGGTCGGATTCTCTGTCATGGAAGGGCTCCTTGGTTGCTGCGGTTCCACTATCCCGTTTGCCGGGGGAATTCAAGGAGGCGGGGCGGTTGACAAGAAAAGGGCCGCCCCCGAAACGTATGGGGTGCGGCCCGTTCCCGGCGGAAGTGAGCGGTTTTATCGTTTGGTGGAAATCAGGGTGTTGAGCAGGGAGTCCGAGGTGGTGATGACCTTGGTATTGGCCTGGTACCCGCGCTGGGTGATGATCATCTTGGCGAATTCCTCGGCCATGTCCACGTTGCTCTCCTCCAGCGTGTTCTGGGCGATGGTGCCTCGACCGTTGGTCGAGGCCGTCCCGGCGATGGCCGCTCCCGAGGCCTCGGTGGCCACGAAGTTGGTGTGGCCGCTTCGCCTGAGCCCCCACTGGCTGTTGAAGGTGTATACCGCGACCTGGAAGAGTTGTTCTGTCTGGTTGTTGGTGAAATGCCCGTTCAGGAACCCTTCTCGGTCCACGCTGACATATTGCAGGTAGCCCGAGGTGTAGCCGTCCTGGATGTGGTACAGGGTGGCGGACGGGTTGTCGTAGCTGGTGGTGACGCGGGCGTCCCGCACCGGGTCGCCGATGGAGGCCAGGTTCTGCACGTTGTTGCCGAGGCCGCTCGCATTGCTCACCCCGCCGGTCCAGGTCCCGGTGGCGGAGGTGATGCCGAAGTCGTAGGAAATGAAATGCTCGGTCCCGATGGCTCCGCCGTTGCTGCCGAAGGTGACGGCGAATTGGGGCAGGCCGTCCTCGTCGAAGGAGGCCGTTGTCCACGCGCCGGGGCTGGTGGCGCTGCTGGCCGTGGTGGAGTCCAGGGAGAACGCGACCTGGTTCACGAACTGCCCCTGGCCGTCGAAGACCATGACGCCCGCGCCGACCAGTCCGGCCCCGGAGGTCCCGTAGGCCGCCGAGCCGTCGGATTCGGCGGGAATGGCGATGAGGTACTCCCAATAGGAGTTCCCCGGGGTGGCGTTGGACAGGGTGTAGTCCGCTATGGGGTCGAAATAGACGGTCACTTCGTGGCCGTTGCCCTCGTTGTCGTAGCAGGTGATGCTCGATGAATACTCGGGCAGGGTGTCCCCGAAGGGCGTGGACGCGTTGCTCAGGTTGGCGTTGTATGCCTCGAGCATGGCCATGAAGGGCGTGGAGTAGCTGCCGAACAGGTCGGCTGCCGTGTGGTCGAGGTTGGTGACCATTTCGAAGGAAGTGGTGGCCCGGGGCTCCGATTGCACCGTGCGGACGAGGTTGCCGTCGACGATTTCGTCTTCGTACGGCAGTTGGACGTCCGAGATGGTGGTGGCCAGTTCCCCGGTCTCGCGGTCAACGACGTACCCCTGCAGCCGGTATCCGTGGGGGTCCACGAGGTAGGCTTCGTTGTTGAAACGGAACGCGCCGGCGCGGGTGTAGTACTCCGCGCCGTTCGTCGTGTTGCCGTCATACGGGTTGTTGACCCCGAAATAGCCGTTTCCCTCGATGGCCAGGTCCGTGGCCGTGGTGGTCGTCTCCAGCCCGCCCTCCGTGAAGATGGTGCGGATTTCCGAGACGGCCACGCCTTTGCCGATCTGGCTGAAGGCGAAGGCACCCGTCTCATAGATGGAGCCCCCGGTGCCCAGTTGCTGGCTCATGAGCGACCCGAACTGGGTGTCGGCCTTCTTGTAGCCCGTGGTGCTGACGTTTGCCAGGTTGTTGCCCACCACCTGCATGCTCGCGTTGTGCGCGACCACGCCAGTGGCTCCAACATACAAACTGCTGAAACTCATACTTCCTCCAATCCGGCTGGCCGGATGTGGCGGGAATCCCGGAACGACCCGTTCCCGGAAAGAAATTCCCGATTCCTTCTCACCCGTGGTGTGAGCAAGGGATGTGCCATTTTGAATCGTATTGTATTTCAATATATAAGGTCCGGCACCGGGCAGGAATATCCTTCCGGCGTCTCCGGTGGAGGCGTGGTCGGGGTTTCCGATCTTTCCCTTGCCAGCTTTTCCCTCACGGCGTAGGCTGGCCGGACTTTCGTCGAAAGTGACAGCAATCGAAAAAACATGGAGATATCATTGATGAAGAAGACCTTTATTCTGCTCGCCGCAGCGGCCCTTGCCCTCATGCTCATGGCCGGTTGCGACCGGCAGGAACCCTCGGTCAAGATCTGCATTGTGGACGAAGCCGCAGCCTTCAAGGACAACAAGGTGGCCAAGGACGCCATGGCCTACCTGCAGCAGCTTGGAGCGCCCATGCAGGCCGAGGCCGAGGCCGCCTACAAGGCCATGCAGGAGAATCAGACTGAGGAAACCGTGGCCGCCTACAAGCTGGCCATGGGCAAATTGCAGAACACCATGAACGGCGAGCAGCAGCGCATCGTGGCCTTGGTCGACGCGAAGTTCAACGAAGTGCTGGAGAAATACCGCGCCGAAAACGGACTGACCCTCATCCTGAGCAAGCAGGCCGTGATTTCCGCCAGCGACGCCGTCGACATCACCGCCGACATCGTGGCGGCCATGGACGGCGTGGTCCTGGATTTTACTCCGCCCGCCGCAGCGGCAGCGCCCGAAAAGGAAGAGGCCGCCCCCGAAGCCGCGTCTGAAGCCGCGCCCGAAGCGGCCAAGCCCGCCGAATAGCCGGACCGAAAGAAACAAAAAAAGGGCACCCGCGCGCGGGTGCCCTTTTTTTGTTGTCGTGGATTCGGTCAGTGGTTCATGTAGGCATTCATCTGGTCCGTGGTCTCCCGGTGGGCCGCAACGAACAGGTCGAAATTCGTTTTGACCTGGTCCATTTCGCCGTCCCTGGACAGGCGCTCCATGTTCAGGGCCAGTTCCGACAGCCGTTCGGCCCGGACCACGCCGCACATGCCCTTGAGGGAGTGGGCCAGCTTGGAGGCTGTCAGGGCATCTCCCGAATCGATGGCCTCCCGCAGTTCGGACGTCCTCTGCGGGCTGTCCTGGAAAAAGGCGACCAGCAGTTCCTGTGCGAGTTCCTCGTCGTCAGCCAGGCTGGCCAGGAATTGCGTTTGGTTGAAAAGGACATCGGTCATGCTCTTGGCTCCCTTGTCGAAAGTGGAGTCCTGTTTATCATTCACGCTGTCTTATGGGAAGGAATTTCCGTGCGCCGGAGCCGCAACCGGACCGATCCCCGGGTCATTTGCAGGTGCAGAATTTGCCGGCGCGCCTGTGCCAGCGGTCCCCGTCGAATTCGAGAACAACCTCCTGCATGGAGCGGAAGGCGGGATTGCTCAGGCAGAATCGGTTCGGGAGCTGCTTGTACGCCTCGGACACCTTCCGGGCGTGGGAGTAATGGGCCCGCACCCAGAAGTCTTTTTCCGGGGCGTCGGAACGGATGCGGGCGTATGCCTCTTCCAGGGAGACCGCTCCCTGTCCCGGGGCCGTGATCACGGTGGGCCGCCTGAGGGGGATGCCGTTTTCGGTCCCTGCGAACAGGAGCCGCGAGTTGCTGCAAAACAACGTGCCGCATCGGCCGTCGCCATGCTGGAAGACCAGCCCCCGTCCGTTGCCGAACAGTTTCCCGGCCTCCCGGTACAGGTGTTCCGGATCGGCGGGCGGAGCAGGCTCCCGGAGGTCCGTCTCCGTGCCGTTGAGGCACATGACGGGGTGCCGGGGGATGAGGTGGTATTGCGGCCCGTGGGAGCGTCGGAAGTACCGGACGCGGGGGGTGCCTGTCGTCAGGACGGCGGTCATGGCCGCCAGGGTCAGCCCTTTGACGACACGTGCGTCGGCGTCGCCTGCGCGGCCGGCCCCGGCGTGGTCCAGGAGCAGGGAGCAGCAGAGCAGGGCCTGCTCACGAAAGCCTCCGGCCTTTGACAGGTCCTTGCCCAGGCGTTGCAGGGCCCGGGCCGCGCCCCGCTCTCCGCGCCGGGCGGCGGCCCGCAGGACCAGCCCCTCGAACAGCTCGGCCACGCAGGCCTCGGGACCGGCGCTGGGCACGGGCAGGGGCTCTCCGGGACACCCGGCTGCGGCCAGGGTCATGAGCATGGCCGCGCCGACGCGGCTGTCCGATACCGTCGGCTCGGGGGGACGGAAATCACGCGGCACCGGGGCGTTGAAAAGAGAGAACCAGCCGGGCCAGTCCCCGTTGAAGCTGCGGGCCATGCCCTCGAGGACGCCCAGCCTGGCGGGCAGCCAGCACTCCCTGACAGGGTAGCCGTCGGCCAGCAGCTCGAGGATGCCGCCCAGTCTGTCCGGGGACGGAAACGTGCACACTGCCGCGCGCAAATTGCCCACCCGCCGCTCGCGCAGCATCCTGGGAAGCCCTCCGGCCAGATCGCCGCCGTCAAACAGGTACGTTCCCCGTTGACTCCTGAGCAGAAATGCGTCGCCCCTCCATACGGGCAGAGCTCTGAATTGCGTCAACCTTACTGAATCCTTGCATTGTTTCGATCGGTGACGCGAATTAGGTCATATTATATTTAACTTGTCAATCTATATAATAAATACGCAAATGACGTGAGCTGAAGAGTTCATAACGAGCTGAAATAGTTGGTTTCCGATAGGTGCGCGGAAGCGAATGATCCGGGATTTTCAAAAAAATATCACGTTAATTCAGGTAGATAAATTGATGCGGCTCGCAGTTTGCAGGGAAGAGAATTGTGCGTTGACAAGGTTGGAAACGCCCATTATAGCCTCCGAACCAAACGAAGGGAGTAATGTATAGATGAATAAATTAATCAACTACGCCATCACGCCGGTTTTATGTGCCTTTCTCGTGATTATGGCTGTGGTTGTCGTTGTCAAACAGCAGAAAATCGACGACCTCAGCCACCAGCTTGATCTGGCGCACAAGACCGCTGAAGCCCGGAAAGGGCTTGTGGAAGAGGCCCGCCTTCTCCAGAAGGCCCTGGACCTGTCCCCGGTCAGGACGGTGACCGTCACCGCCTACAACCCGACCACCGACCAGTGTGACGACGATCCGCTCATCGCGGCGTCCATGCGCAAGGTCCGGGCGGGCACCATCGCCGTGTCCCGGGACCTGTTCGACCAGGGTTGGGTGTTCGGCCGCAAAGTCCGCATTGAAGGCTACGGCATCTTCGAGATCAACGACCTCATGAACAAGCGCTTCACCAAGCGCGTCGACATCTTCATGTGGGACGAGGACCAGGCCCGCCAATTCGGCAAAAAGAACGTCAAGGTGGCACTCCTGGAAATCTAGGTGCCTCCGGACCCCTGAAAACGAAAAACCCCGCAGTGATGCGGGGTTTTTTTTGTCCAAATCGCCAACCGGCACGAGACGAAAAGCCCTTGCCGTCAATCCAGCCAGGAGATTTCCACGTCCCTGCGTTTGGGGATGCGCTTGTATCGGTATTTGGGGTAGCCGAGCATGAGGGCGGCGTAGACGCCGTGTCCTTCGGGTATGCCCAGGGTTTCCCGGATGGCGCAGCAGCCTTCGGCCACTTCCATGAGGAACCCGGCCCAGCATGCGCCGATGTTGTGCGCATGGGCGGCCAGTTCGAGGTAGGCGGCGGCCAGGGAGCAGTCCTCGGCCGGGTTGAAGCCGTCTTCGGGCGCGTGGGCCACGGCCACGTGGGGTGCGCCGTGCAGGATCTTGTCCAGCCCTTTTTCCCAGTTCCTGACCACGCCCGGGAAGACCGAGTTGGTGGCCATGTATTCCACGGTCAGCCCGGCCAGGCGGCGGGTGACCTGCGGATTGCGGGTGACGATCCAGCGGGCCGGCTGGCCGTTCTTGGCGCTGGGGGCGTGACTGGCCACCCAGAAGAGGTGCTCGAGGGTCTCTTCGGGGATGATCTTGTCCTTGTAGGTGCGGATGGAGCGGCGGCCGCGCAGGAACTGCTCGGCCTCCTGCGGGGAAATCCCGAGGTCCTTGAGCAGCGGGCCGCACTGGTCCGGGGACAGCCCGTCGGTGACCACGGGCATCTCGGGCAGGGTGACGGCCCGGACCGGGCAGACGGCCACGCAGTGCCCGCAGTTGATGCAGGTCTTCCTGGCGGCGGGGCGCAGCTTGGGGAAGCCGTCCTTGCCGTCCACGATGAGATCGAAGGGACATTCGTCGGCGCAGGCGCCGCACTGCTTGCACAGTTCCTTGTCGAACATGGCTATTTCCCGGTTTCGGCGATGATGGCGGGGACGGCTTCGGTCATGACGCCGCGCAGGGCTTCCTGCATGATGTCGGCCTCGGAGCCGTATCCGGCCAGGACCACGTCTTCCACCTGGCTGGAATACTTCTGGATGTGCAGGGTCTGGCCCGCCTTGACGACCATGATGCGGACCGCGATCTTGCCCTCGAAGGTGGTGGCGCCGGTCTGGTTGAGGCTCAGGGAAAGCACTTCGCCGGTGACCATGGGGGCTTCGCCGGGGGTCACGGTGGAGGTGCGGTACTTGGGTCGGCAGCCCACCTTTTCCAGCTCGTCGAACAGGGCCCAGCCCACCCAGTCGGCCACGTCGGACACGGCGGTGATGGCGGTGCCGTCGTTGTAGCGGCCCAGGGTCTTGTCGGCGCGTTTATCCTCGAATTTGAAGACCACCATGTCGGCGGCGCAGCGGGCGGGAACACCCACGGCCTGGTAACCGAGGGTGATGCCGCCCGACTTGGTGCAGGCGACGGCCAGGAGCAGCAGACACAGCAGGGCGGCCCGTTTAAGGAATCGCATTCAACGTCTCCGTTAGATTTCGTCCCCTTGGGGCGGGGTCGGTTCATTCATCTTTTCGAGCTGTTCGTCCAGCTCCTTCTCCATCTTGTCCAGGAGCTTCTTGGTCACTTCCATGAGCCTGTCCAGGTTCTTGTCCACAAAGGACTTGGCCTTGGCGTCCAGTTCTTCGTCGGACGGCGGAGCGGTGTTTTCGTCCTGTTCAAGCCGGGCGCGATCCCGGTCGAGCTTGAGCAGGTCCTGGATGGCTTCCAGGTTCTTGCGCACCTGGGCCAGCTCTTCGCGGCTGGCGAGGCTGCGTTCCTTGAGGGCGGCGACTTCGGCCTCGAGGGCGGACAGCCGGTCTTCGTCGGAAGGCGTGCAGCCGAGGCTCGTGAACAGGACCATGGCGGCAAGGGCCAGTCCGGCAAGGGTTTGCATTCGTGCGTGTCTCATGGGGCCTCGCTTATCATAGGGGGGCGTCCGCTGACAATGCGTGTGCAAATTTTCACCTCTGGGGCCGTTTTTTTGCCGGGGGCGGGTGTTCACTTCCTGTCTTGATTTTGCTTCCAGAGTCCGTACAATAGGTTATCCGGTCGCTTCCATATCAAGTGAGATAGTATTGCCATGCAAACCGTACGCGTTCTGATATTGCTTATAGCCCTGGCCATGCCGGCCGTTTCCGGCGCCGCCGACTTCGTGTCCACGCCGCACCCGATGAGTTTCCGCGGGCTCGAGTGGGGCGTCTCCCTGGCCGACGTCCCGGACCTCATGCCTGTGCAGGAGAAGGGGTACAAGGATACCTATTTCAAGAAAAACGAGCCCATGAAGCTGGACAAGGCCGACCTGCAGTCCGTGGCCTATTACTTTCGCAAGGACAAGCTCTACCGCGTCGGCGTCGCCTTCAAGGGCAGGGTGAACCAGTTCCTGCTCAAGGACATGCTCATCCAGGCATACGGGCCGGGCCGGGGCATCGGGTTTCGCTACGGCTGGATGTGGCCGGACTTTTCCATAGAGCTCAATTACGACAACGAGCACGACACCGGCAGCCTGTATTACACCTTTGAAGGCGGGCTCAAGTAGCCGCCCGGATCATGCCATGACCAGCCACCGCACCGCCACCAAGCTCAAGCTGCGCTACAAGGCCTTCTACGTCCTGAGCATCGTCGCCCTGTGTGTGTTGTTGTGCGTCAACTTCGGCATCGTCTACACCCTGATCGCCACCCCGCCAGAAAACCCGGAGTCCCTGCTGCGGCTCTTCTACCTGACCATGGTGGCCGGTTTCTTCATCCTGGCCGCCCAGGCGTTGCTGGTATTCAAGCGGTTCGTGTCCATCCTGGACAGGGACAGCCTCGCCCTCACCGCCATGGCCGATCAGCTGGAGCGGCTGGTGGTGTACGACGCCATGACCAAGACGTTCAACCGGATCAAGTTCGAAGAGGTGGCGGCACGGGAGCTGAACAACGTGCGCCGCTACGGCAACGACCTGTCCGGCATCATTTTCGACGTGGACGACTACCGCACCATCAACGAGACCCACGGGTACAAGGCGGGCGACAAGTTCTTGTGCAATCTGTCCAGCTATGTGGAAGGGATGCTCAGGAACAACGATTATCTCTTCCGCTGGCGCGGCGGCAAATTCGTCATCCTGGCCCCGCATACGGATGTGGACAAGGCGGCCATCGTCGCGGAAAAGCTCCGCCAGGTCGTGAGCCACAAGATCTTCGGCGGAAAGATTCGCATGACCATTTCCCTCGGGGTGGCTCAGGCCGGTCGGGAAGATTCCGTGGACTCCCTCATGCAGCGCCTCCAGGCGGCCCTGGCCGGGGCCAAGAACTCCGGCAGGAACAGGGTGATCGTCAAGCGCGAGGATGAACTTGCGGCCTGACGAAGACCCCGTCACGGCACCCGATCTAATCCCCTTTCCCTTTATTGTGATTTCGCGCTATGGGTATGGTGGAATGCGGCACACTGTTCGTTGTTCAACCGGTAGTACGCCATGACCCTGGATAATCTGAAGACCTTACTTAAGTTCACGCCGTTTAGGGTACTCCTGCCCTCCGCGCTGATGCTCCTGCTTTTTGCCGGGTCCATCTTCATGTACATGCTCCCCACCATTGAACGCGAGCTCATGGAGTCCAAGAAAAGGATTTCCATCGAGTTGACCGGGTCGGTCATCAGCGCCCTCGAGCATTTTTACGCCCTGTCCCAACAAGGTGAAGTGACGGAAGAATACGCCAAGAAGCTGGCGCGGGAGTTCGTCCGATCCATGCGCTACGGGCCGGAGAGCAAGGACTATTTCTGGGTCACCGATGAACGCGCCGTCATGATCATGCATCCCTACCGGCGCGATCTGATCGGCAGGAACATGACCGAATTCCGGGACCGGGAAGGAACCCGGGTTTTCTCGGAATTCGTGCGCGTCGCCAAGGAGGGGCACGCGGGCTTCGTCCGCTACTACTGGCAGTGGAACGACGATCCCGAACGGGTGGAGGCGAAGCTGTCCTACGTGCACGTGTTCCCGCAGTGGGGCTGGATCGTCGGCACCGGGCTGTATGTGGCCGACGTCGAACAGGAGATAGCGGTCTTTCGGAATCGCGCCGCCTTGATCCTGTTGGGCATCCTGTTCATCATCGCTTCCCTTTCCGTCTATATCCTGCGGCAATCTGCCATGGGCGAGCAGAAGAGGGCGCTCATCCAGAGCCAGCGGGAGCGGCTGGTGCGCGTCCTTCAGGAGAGCGAGGAGCGGTATCGGACCATCGCCGACTTCGCCTACGGGTGGGAGGCCTGGATCGGGCTCGACGGTTCCATAATCTATTGTTCCCCTGCCTGCGAGCGGATCACCGGGTATCCCCCCGAACGATTTTTCGAGGAGCCGGAATTGGTGCGCTCCATCATCCTTGAGGATGACCGGGGCGCATGGGATGCCTATCTGCTGTCGGCCAACAACGAGCATGGCGATTCCCTGGATTTCCGGATCACGACCGCCGACAACAAAACCCGCTGGATCGGCGTGGTGGGACGGTCCGTCTCCGGCATCAACAACAAGCCGCTGGGTGTGCGGTTCAGCTTCAGGGACATCACGGACAACAAGCTCATGGAGGAGCAGCTTCGCCATCAGGCCCTGCACGATCCGCTGACCAACCTGGCCAACCGCACCCTGTGCCTGGACCGCATCAACCAGGCCATGCGCCGGGCCAGCCGCCGGGGCAGCTATTATTTCGCCGTGGTGTTCCTCGATCTGGACCGCTTCAAGGTCATCAACGATTCCCTGGGCCACCGCTTCGGGGACATGGTGCTGACCGAGACCGCCATCCGGCTGACGGCCGAGATGCGCGGCCTGGACACGGTGGCCCGTTTCGGCGGCGACGAGTTCGTCCTGCTTCTGGACGAGCTGTCCAGCCCGGGCGAGGCCATCCGCATCGTCAAGCGCGTCCGTCAGCGTTTATCCGAGCCGTTCCTGTTCCAGGAGAACCAGGTGCAGACCACGGCCAGTTTCGGGCTCGTGCTCAGCCCCATTCCCAACATCCGGCCCGGCGACGTGCTCCAGCACGCCAACATCGCCATGCATCGGGCCAAGGAAGCGGGCCGCAACCGGTTCAAGGTCTTCACCGAGCGGATGCTGGAGACCGCCGTGGACCAGCTCACCCTGGAAAACGACATGCGCCGCGGGCTCGAAAGCGGGGAATTCCACGTGGCCTTCCAACCCATCATGGACATCAGCGGCCACGACGTCATCGGCTTCGAGGCGCTGGCCCGGTGGGACCACCCGGACAGGGGGGCCATCCCGCCGTCTGAATTCATTCCCCTGGCCGAGGAGTCCGGCCTGATCATCCCCCTTGGCGAGTGGGTGCTCTACGAGTCGCTACGGACCCTGGCCGACTGGCGGACCAGGACGGACAAGGCCAAGGACGTATCCGTGTCGGTCAATCTTTCCTCCAAGCAGTTCATCCGCTCGGAACTGGACAAGATAGTCCTCAGGGCGCTTGCCGAATTCGACCTGGACCCGTCCAGTCTCAAGCTGGAGATCACCGAGTCCACCATCATGGAAAACCCGGAATCCGCCATCCGCATCCTCAAGCGGCTGCGCAAGGAGGGCGTGCGGTTCTCCATCGACGACTTCGGCAAGGGGTATTCCTCCCTGTCCCAGCTCCAGCAGCTGCCCGTGGACACCCTCAAGGTCGATCGCGCCTTCATCTCGCGCATGAAGACCGACCCGGAGAACATGGAGATCGTCAAGGCGGTCATCGCCCTGGCCCACTCCCTGGATCTCGACGTGGTGGCCGAAGGCGTCGAGGAACCGGGACAGCTCTGTTCCCTCATCGACCTGGAGTGCGAATGCGTCCAGGGGTTCTATTTCCACCGTCCCCTGCCCACCGATGAAGCCCTGCAACTGCTCATGCTGCGTGGCGGCGGGAGTGACGGAGACGCCCGGGAGAATGTGGCACGGGCCAGTCGACGCTGTCGGGAAGAAGGCGCGGAGTAGCCTCCCCGGTTCCCGGTTCGGGGCGGACCATTCTTGCATCCCGTGCGCAATTTGCACTCGCCCACCCCGGCCTTCTCTTCAAGAAAATAAATGATTCCGGACTCTTATTCTTAGGCACGGCCATTGCTCATGCCCTTGCATGAACACGAGCGCCGAGAGGCTCAAGGAGGATGGAATCATGAGAACCGTCATAGCATTTGCACTGATGATAGCCCTGCTGACCGGCTGTACTGCCAACCGGGCCCAGAACGGAGCCCTGCTCGGCTCCCTGGCCGGTGCCACCGTAGGCGCCCTGACCTTCAAGAACAAGGTGTCCGGCGCGGCCATCGGCGCGGGAACCGGATTGCTGGTGGGGTACATCGCCGGCAACGAGATGGACAAGATGGACGCCTACGACCAGAGCCGGGTGGTCGATACCCTGGAAACCACTCCCTCCGGCCGCCAGACCCAATGGGTCAACCCCGACACCCGCACCCACTACGAGGCCGTGCCCCAGCCGCCTCGCCAGTACGACAACGGCCGCGTCGAGCGCGACGTGACGCTCAAGGCGCGCATGGCCGACGGGTCCACCGAGACCATATACGCCCGCGCCTACAGACAGCCCGACGGCTCCTGGCAGCTGGTCCAGTAGACCGGCCGCCGAGCCTTACCTCCGAAGGCCCCCGGATCGTCCGGGGGCCCTTTGGCGGTTGCGGGGGCTAATGGGCCGCGAACACCTCGCGGGCGGCGAACAACCCGTTCAGGGCGGCCGGGAACCCGGCGTACACGGCCATCTGCATGATGGTCTCGGTGATCTGTTCGCGGGTCAGGCCCACGTTGAGCCCGGCGGCGATGTGCACCTTGAGTTGCGGGGCAGCCGTGCCCATGGCGGTCAGGGCCGCGATGGTGGCTATCTCCCGCGATTCGAGGTCCAGTCCGGGGCGCGAGTAGATGTCTCCGAAGGGGAACTCGATCAGGTAATGGGCGAAATCCGGGGCGATGTCCCGGAGGCCGTCCACCACTGCCTGCCCTGCCTGTCCGTCGATTTCCTCAAGCTTCTTCATTCCTCTTTCATAACGCGTCATGCTCTTTCTCCATGGCTTCATACAGTTCGATCTTGTGGTCGAGGGCGACCAGATTGGACTTGAGCCGGGCGATGGCCGACTCGAGGTCCTGCCTGTGGGAAAGCAGCATGGCCTTTCGCTCCGGGACGGTCTCGTCGCCCTCGTAGCGCAGGTCGGCGTACCGTTTAATCCGGGCAAGCCCCATGCCGGTCGCCTTGAGGCGCAGCACGAATTCCAGCCAGATCAGGTCGCGGTCGGTGTAGACGCGCCGCCCCGAGGCCCGCTCCACGTCGCGGATCAGGCCGATCTTTTCATAGTACCGCAGGGTGTGCGGGCTGAGTCCGAGTCGTTTGGCCGTGTCGCTGATTGTCATGCGCTTTCTTCACTCCTGAAGCCAGGGTACAAGTTCGAGTAAACTCTAAGTCAAGGGGAAATCCCATTCGGTTTCCAGGGCCCGGGTTCGCAGTCTATCGCAGTTTGGAGAAGGGCAGGGGGAGCGGGCGCGGGATATGCCCGCCCAAGCGGCGCTGCCAGTAGATGGCGGCGCAGCCGATGAGCATGGCCCCGTCGCGCAGGAAGGCCTGGAGCGGGCCCGTCGGATCGTTGTCCGTGGCCCGTGGCGTGCCGAAGCAACCGCAATCCGCGTCCAGCCCGATGTACAGGGCGTAGAGCAAGATGCACATGAACCCCAACAACTGTACGACAACGGCCGCAAGAGCCCCGCGCAGGTCGAGGATCAGCCCCAGGCCGGTGATGACCTCAACGGTCGGGATGGCGTAGGCCAGAAGGGTGGACATGCGCCATGTGACCAGCCCGTACAGGTTGATGGTCATGGCGAAGCCTTCCGGGTCCGAGAGCTTGAGGATGCCCGCATAGAGGAACAGGCCGCCCAGGATGAGCCTGAGGATGAAATAGGCCGGGCTGCCGGACAGGAGAGGTTTCATGCGCTGTGGTTTCCTTGCTGTGGTCGCGTTTTGTTGCGTGACGATAAATGGATATCGGGCGGAGCGCAAATGGGCTTTTTCAATGCCGGGCCACCGTTCCGAAGGCTGTCGATCGTTTTCTCTACCAAAAGTCTAGAAAAATTCAAGAATTTCAACCACAACCATGTCGAAAATTGGGTGTTTCAGAAAAAAATCTTAAAAATAAATAGGATAAAGTTTATTTTTTCTTGAGATAAGCCGGTTTTTTCTGTACTCCAATGAAGAACAACAAGGTCTACAAGCAGTGGAGGAGTGTGCAATGACCGGCAAAAAAGTGCTTTCCGTGGCTGAGATCGCCCGCGAACTGGATCTGCCCGAGTCCACGGTGCATTACTGGAAGAACCGGTTCGCCCAGCACCTGCCCTCGGTGGGGCGCGGTCGCCAGAAGCGGTTTCGGCCCGAAGCCGTTGAGGTTTTTGCCACCATCTCCAAATTGCTCAAGGAAGGGCACACGGCCCGCGACGTCATGGACCAGCTGGCCCATTCCTACCCCCTGCAGGCCGACGCCATGCCCGAATCCGTCGGCGTCCCGGCGGCCATGGCCGTGAACGGCCCGTCCATGGAGCCGGTCATGAAGATGGCCGCGGCCATCGGCATGGAGATCGCCAAGTCCGTGGGCGACGGCATCCGCTCCGTGCTCGACTCCCAAAACGCGGGAGGCGCGGATATTTCCGACGTGCGCCAGGGGCTTGAGGACGCGGCCGGGCGCATCACGGCCGCCATGGAGGAGACCGAGGCCCTCAAGAGCGAGAACAAGGAACTCAAGCAGAAGCTGGCGGTCATGGAAGCGGAGATGGTCCGGCTGAGGAAGGACCGCCGCGAAATGGAAAAGTACCTCCTTGACAAGATCAAATCAGTATCTACCTAGTCCCTGTTCCGGGGACTAACCACCCGAACACACTCTCCTAACCATAGTCCCGCCGGTCGAGCGCCGCTCGACCGGCGGGCACGTATATCATTCGATTCCGGAGGTAGTTAACATGGGCAGAAA
Organism: Pseudodesulfovibrio portus; assembly: GCF_026000375.1. NCBI lineage: Bacteria > Pseudomonadati > Thermodesulfobacteriota > Desulfovibrionia > Desulfovibrionales > Desulfovibrionaceae > Pseudodesulfovibrio > Pseudodesulfovibrio portus. The sequence goes on along the minus strand of NZ_AP026708.1, from coordinate 1,615,406 downwards.
AACCAGCCACAAATTCAAGGCCGAAGTCAGCCAGTTGCTCGATATTCTGGTCCACTCGCTGTACACCAACAAGGAAATCTTCCTGCGCGAGCTCGTCTCCAACGCGTCCGACGCCCTGGAGAAGGTCCGCTTCAAGTCCCAGAGCGAGGGCGAGGACGACGGCGTGACCCAGGAAATCCGCATCACCGTCGACAAGGACGCCGGGACCCTGACCATCACCGACACCGGCATCGGCATGACCCGCGACGAGCTGATGCGAAACATCGGCACCATCGCCCACTCCGGCACCGCCGAGCTGACCCGGCTGGCCGAGGAGGGCAAGGAGTCCCTCGACTCCCTGATCGGCCGGTTCGGCGTGGGCTTCTATTCCGTGTACATGGTGGCCGACGAGGTGACCGTGACCACCCGATCCGCCGAGGAAGGGGCCGCCCCCATCGCCTGGACGTCTGACGGCAAGACCGACTACAAGCTCCAGGAACTGGACGAGGACCGACCGCGCGGCACCGAGATCGTGGTCCACCTCAAGAAGGATCTGGCCGACCGGTTCACCAACGAGGCGCACCTCAAGCAGATCATCAACAAGCACTCCAATTTCATCAATTTCCCCATCTTCGTGGGTGAGGAGCGCGTCAACACCATCCAGGCCCTGTGGCGCGAGCCCAAGTTCCAGATCACATCCGATCAGTACGCCGAGTTCTACAAGTTCCTGACGTTCGACGCCGAGGACCCGTTCGACACCCTGCACACGTCCGTTGACGCGCCGGTCCAGTTCAACGCCCTGATGTTCATTCCCAAGTCCGGCGACGACCCGTTCGGCCTGGGCCGGGAGAACCGGGGGTTGGACCTGTACGTCCGCCGCGTGCTCATCGAAAAGCAGAACAAGGACCTGCTGCCCGAATACCTGGGCTTCCTCAAGGGCGTGGTGGACACCGAGGACCTGCCCCTGAACATTTCGCGCGAGACCCTGCAGGACAACATCCTGATGCGCAAGATCAGCTCCACCCTGACCAAGCAGGTCTTCACCCATCTGGAGAAGATGGCCAAGGACGACGCGGACCGGTACAACGAGTTCTGGCGCGCCCACGGCGAGCTGTTCAAGGCGGGCTACATGGACTTCCTGAACAAGGACAAGTTCGGCGGCCTGGTGCGTTTCAACTCTTCCGCCTCCGAGGACGCAAAGGGGCTGACCTCGTTCGCCGACTACATCGGTCGGGCCAAGGAAGAGCAGAAGGAAATCTACTACGCCTACGGCCCCAGCCGCGAGGCCCTCGGCCTGTCCCCGCACCTGGAGGTTTTCCGCAGGAAGTCCATCGAGGTCCTGTACCTCTACGAGCCCATCGACGAATTCGTCATGGACGCCCTGCGCGAATTCGACGGCTACGCGCTGGTGGCCGCCGAGCACGCGGAGATGGACAAGCTCGACAAGTTCGAGTCCCTGGAAAAGGAGGACAAGCCCGAGGCCCTGAGCGAGGAGCAGAAATCCACCCTGGACAAGCTCGTTGCCCGCTTCAAGGACGCGCTCGGCGACTCCGTGACCGAGGTCAAGCCGTCCACCCGGCTGTCCGACTCCCCGGTCTGCCTGTCCAACCCGGACGGCCAGTTCACTTCCTCCATGGACAAGATCATGCGCGTCATGCATAAGGACTCGTCCATTCCCAAGAAGGTGCTGGAGATCAACCCGGACCACGCGCTCATCCGCAACATGCTGTCCATCATGGAAAGGGATGAGAACGACCCGTTCATCGACCAGGCCGCCAACCAGCTCTTCGAATCCGCCCTGCTGCTCGAAGGCTACCTGACCGACCCCCACGCCCTGGTGGGCCGCGTTCAGGACCTGCTCACCAAGTCCAGCGGCTGGTACGTGGACGCAAGCAAATAACCCCCTGCCGCGCAAGCGGCGGAGATATGAGAAAGCCCGGACCGGCCAGTCCGGGCTTTTGTTTTTGTGTCGGGATCAGTAGCCCAGGCCGAGCAGCTTGCGGCACAGCTCCGTGGCGTAGTGGTCGGTCATGCCCGAGACATAGTCCACGATGGCCATGACGACCCGGTAGTGGCAGTCGGGGCGGTCCGTGGGGATACCGTCGATGATGTCGTCGCCGATGAGGATTTTCACCTTGTCCCGGTTGGCGGATTTCTCCTCGGTACAGAACCGGTGCGCCTCGCCCATGATCTGGTCCAGGAGGCGTCCGATGGCGTTTTGCGCGCCCAGCTCCAGGATGGCTTTTCGCCGGGACAGGAACAGGGTCCTGGTGATGGAACCGTACACGTCGTGGATGGTCCGGCAGATGCCGCCCTCGGATTGCTCCATGAGGCTCGACTTGACGTCGAAGGTGCCGGTCATGATGGCCTCGTAATGGGTCTCGAAGAGCCCGGCGATCTCCTCGGTGGCCAGGTGGATGAGCTTGGCCCGTATCTGGGAGTTGCGCTGCCGGAAGTGGGCGTCAGGCAGCTTTGCGTACTTTTCGTCCTTGTCCATGCCCAGGGCTGCGGCAAAGCGGTCGTACATGAACATGGGGTCGAGGATACCCATCTCGGTGCCGTCCTCGATGTCGATGATCCGGTAGCAGATGTCGTCGGCGGCCTCGGTCAGGTAGGCCAGGGGCGGCCGCGAGTACCGCCCGTCCATGGGGATGAGCCCCAGGGTCTCGGCGACCTCGGCCATGGCGTCGGCTTCGGTCTGGAAGTAGCTGAACTTGTCCTTCCCGGCGTCGAAGTCCGAGGGCCACGGGTACTTGAGCAGCGCGCCGAGCACGGCGTGGGTCGGGCTCATGCCGGTCTTGTAGAATCCGGTGGACAGCAGGACGCGCACGGCCATGGCGTTGCCGTCGAATTTGATGAAGTCGGAGCGCTGTTCCGGCCGCAGGTGGTTGAGGCCGTCCCGGTTTTGCCTGAACCAGGCCTTGATGGCCTCCTCCCCGCTGTGCCCGAAGGGCGGGTTGCCGATGTCGTGCGCCAGGCACGCACCCTGGACCGCCTCTCCCACGTCGCGGGGCTGCAGCCCGTGGGGCAGCTCGCCCCGCTCCTCCAGAAACAGCCCCGCCAGCTCGCCCAGGCTCTTGCCCACGGACGCCACCTCCAGGCTGTGGGTCAGCCGGGAATGGATGTGGTCGTTCTCGTTGAGCGGGTGGACCTGCGTCTTGCGCGCCAGCCGCCGAAAATGGTCGCTGAACGTGATCCGGTCGATGTCTTTTTGAAACGGGCTTCGCACCCGGTCCCCGCCGCTCTCGCTTCCATACCGGGAAGCATCCAGAAGCCGCGTCCAATCCATCCGTTGCGTCATGAAAAACCTGTGCTGTTTCGGGGTTGCGTCAAGCCGACGAATTGGACCAAATATTCCCCCAAGGGTCAATCACCCACTCTCCTTACTTCCCCCGGCGAGGAAGCAAAGCGACCCCTCGCTTCTTTCTCCCCTTTGGAGCGATTTGGGTGCGGCACGCACCCAACAGCGGCTTTCCTCCCCGATGCATGGAGGTTGGGTAGAGTGGGTCAGATGTGCATTTTGTCGGGCGCAGCCCTACCGCAGCCGTACCCCCGTACGGCGAGGACAGGGGCAAGCCCGGCAAAATGTGCAGATGGCCCGCTATCCCCAACCGGCACGGTCGCCCGCAAAAAAGGCGGGGCTGGAAAACCAGCCCCGCCTTTTTTGCGGGCGACCCTACAGCGTGGGGTCCATGGCCGATGTCAGGAGCCTCGCGATGTCCATGACGTCCGCCTTGTAGGTGCCTGCATCGACCTCCGCCTTGAGGCGGGCGATCTTGCGTGCCCGTTCATCGGGCGGGTCCCGATGGGGCCGCTCCGACTCGGTGGCGTCGAACTCGTCGAAAACGCGTTCCGTTTCCATATCGACCGCGCACTGGACGCGGCTATCCTTATAACCCTTCATTAACCCCTCCCTGGGTTATTGAAGTCAAGGGGAAGGGGTCTCACTCCCTTCCCGGATTCTCCCCTCATCCCGTTGCGACAGCCTCTGATCACGTCCCTGCGATCAGGCTACTCCCGCAACCCGTAGGATGGTTGCTGCGGGAACCTGTATTCGTGGTCCCCGTTCGCGGTTGAAACTCTTATCGGACGGTCCGCGCCCGAGGCTTAGGGTGCGTAGCCGTTTTTTCCGAATTAATTTTTCTTTTAAAAACATATAGATAGGTTTTTCAAAAATGGTTGAAAACAGCCGGAAACGACCGCTGCCGGGGGGATTCCAGCCGCTGCCGCGTCGGTTCCGCCAATGACAAGCAGGGGCAAAACAGTGTATGGACCGTGCATGTCCGCCGACATCACCACCATCTGTCTCGTTGACGCGCCGCCGGAGCTCGGCCGGGCATTTGAAGGCGAGGGATACCGGGTCCTTGACCTGCATGCCTCGCCCGCCCCGTTTTTCGATCTGCCCGCCGCCCTGGCAGGGGCCGGGTTCACGCCCGACCTGGTCCTGCAGGTGGAGCGGCTGGGGGTGCGGTCCGTGCTGACCGGCCTGGATTCCCTTGATTGCCCCCTCCTGTTCTGGGCCGTGGACCCCCATCTCAACGCCCATTGGCACAGCGCGTACGCGCGGCTGTTCGACGTGGTCTGCTCCACCCAGAAGGCGTGGATTCCCCGGCTCGCCGAGCGCGGTGCGCCGGACGTCCGCTGGCTGCCGTGGTTCGGCCTGGACCGGCCGTTCAACCCGTGGGAGGAGCGCGTCCACGGCCTGGCCTTTGTGGGGCGCGTCACGGATCAGCGCCCGGCACGCAAGTGGCTGGTGGAATATCTCATGGACAAGGGAGCGGCCTGCAACCCGGCCATCCGCGACTCCGTGCCCAAGGCGGCCATGCTCGACCTCTATTCCCGGTCAAAGATCATTCCCAACGAATCCATCTTCGGGGAGGTCAACTTCCGGCTCTTCGAGGGAGCCTGCTGCGGCTGTCTGGTCGTGGGTCAGGCCATCGACGAGCAGGCCGAGCTGTTCGAGCCCGGCCGGGAGATGGACACCTATGATCACGTGGTGGAGCTGGACGACAAGCTGGCCGGGTACCTGGCCAACGACAAGCTGGTCCGGACCATGTCCAGGGCGGCCCACGCCCGCGTCAGGGCCGAACACCTGCCGGTCCACCGCGCCCGGCGCATCGTGGAATACGCGCGCGCCGCGAGTCGGAACCGGGCCACGGGAAGCGGGGCGGCCAAGTGGACCGCGCTCACGGCCGGGGCCATGTGGGAGGCGGGCGTTTCCGAGGTGGGGCTGAAGACGGTGCTCGATCTGCTGGGGGGCGTGGACCAGGACGGGGACATCATGGCCGCCACCCTGCGCCTCCATGCCCTGGTGGACGCGCCGAAGCTGCTGGAAGAGAATCTCAAGGCGTTGTTGACCCGGCCCACAGCCGGTGCGCCGGACCTCAACCTGGCCGCGTCCATGGCCGCCTTGCGCCTCAACGATTTCAAATGGGCCAAGACCTTCTGGTATAGGCACCTTGAGGACGGGGGAATCGAGCCGGTCCCGCCGGAAAGCCCGAACGCGCTCTACACCCTGTGGGCCAGGGACCTGCAGAGGCGGGGGCTGGCCCTGCGTCCGGGATTCGGGTTCGACCCGGCCCGCCACCTCCCGGCCACGGCCATGGAGTGCCTGATGATGGTGCTGGAGGACACGCCGCAGGATCTGCCCACGCTGCGCCTGATGGACGCCGTGCTCAGGCCCGTTTTCGGCACGGGCCAGACCCGGGTGGGCTACCTCTCCATCCTGACCCTGTTCGAGCGCGACGACTGGCGGCTGGCCCTGGAGATCGCCCTGGCCGACCTCGCGGCCTGCCGGTTGGAGTCCGGGCTGGAGGAGATGCACCTGGCCCGGGAGCTGGCCGTGAAGGCGGGGCAGGAGCCCGCGTTCATCCGCGTGCTCAAGGGGCGCGACCCGTCCGGGCGGATCGCGGCCAGGCTGGGCATCGGCGGCTAGACGTCGATCCTGAACGAAAAGTCCACGTCGCAGGCGGCCTTGCCGCCCCGAATCCCCCAGTTCTCCATGGGCAGGTCGTGGACCACGATGAACACGTCTTCGGGCGGCACGCCGCAGGCCGACAGGTTGTCCACGATATGCGCGTACAGGGCGCGCTTGGCGTCCACGCTCCGCCCGGCAAAGGCCTTGATCTCCACCAGAATTTCGCCGTCCCTCCGGCTCTCGTCCCAGTTCTCCGGCCCGACCTCGTTGATGTACTGGTAGCGGTCGTTCTTCGGTATGCCGAAGGCCCGGACCAGGGCGTCGTGCACGCCGTCGAGGAGCTCCTTCTTGCTCGCTGCGTCCCGCCCGGTGCGCATGGTCAGTGTGGTAAGCGGCATGATATTCCCTCCGGTATGCTCCACGCCTAGCCGGGCGGGGGCGGTTTTGCAAATGAAAAAAGCGAGATGCAGCGGACACGGGAACGACGTATTTCGTCACCGGCCCGCCATGATTTCCCGACCGATTTACGGCATTTTGTTTCTAGACATTTTCTCGAAAAGTGGTCATGGTTTTTACACCAACAGAACCTGTCATGGAGGTGGCGATGAAATTGATTTCCTGATTCCCGGGTACGGGTTGTCAGCTGTCGGAAGCCCAGGAATCAACATATAACGCCGGACGGGGGATTATGGCCCAGAAGCATTTTGTCCTCGACACCAACGTCCTTATTGAAAACCCGAAATGCATCACCGCCCTGCGCAACGGGGCGGAAAACCAGATATACATTCCGTATACTGTGCTGGCCGAGCTGGACGGCCTGAAAAAAGACCCGCGCATCGGGCACATCGTTTCACAGGCCGTTCGCGCCATTCTTCATGACGACGACGTCAACATCTTCCCGCCCGATTTCGCCGAGACCCTGACCGATCCGGTCCTGGACGACCGCATTCTCAAGGAGACCCTGCACGTGGGTCCGCAGGACCCGGTGCTCATCACCAACGACCGCATCCTCCAGATCAAGGCCAAGTGCTACGGCATCCCCAGCGAGGAGTACCGCGACTCCGACCCGTTCCGGTCCGAGTCCCAGCGCTACACCGGGTTCGTGGACGAGGGCGAGGAGCCGGTCCGCAACTGTTTCCGCTGGGAGAACGGGACCCCGATCTTCCACGGCCCGGACGGGCCCAAGGAGATCGGCTACACCCATGAAATCTGGGGCGTGAAGCCGCGAAGCGTCTACCAGAACCTGGCCCTCGAACTGATGCTCTGCGAGGGCATCGACCTGGTGTCCATCCAGTCCGAGGCGGGCTACGGCAAGACCTTCCTGTCGCTCGCCGCCGCCCTCTACCTGATGCTGGAGCGCAAGGACAATCCCTACCGCAAGATCTACCTGGTCAAGCCGGTGGTGGAGATAGGGGCCAAGATGGGCTACCTGCCCGGCGACATCGAGGAGAAGATGCTGCCGTACATCAAGTATGTGCAGGACCTGCTCATCAAGCTGCACGACATCCGCCCGTGCAACCGCATCTGGCTCGATCCCCAAAGCGACCAGTTCAAGTTCAACCCCAAGAAATTCGAGGTCCAGCCCGTGGCTTTCCTGCGGGGCATGAATATCGAGAACGCCGTGGTCATCGTGGACGAGATGCAGAACCTGTCGCGCGGCGAGACCCGCGCCCTGCTGACCCGCATGGGCGAGGGCGTCAAGTGCATCTGCCTGGGCGACACCCGGCAGGTGGACAACCCGTACCTCAACGAGTCGAACAACGGTCTGAACTGGACAGTACGCAAGCTCAAAGGGTACAAGAACTATGCACACATGGTTCTCAAGGGCGACCGCTCCCGCGGGCCCATCACGGACATCGTGCTGAAATCGAAACTGTAGCAGACACCCCCGCGCCGGGCCGGGCCCGGCGCGGGCGTCACGGAGTTTACAGCATGCCCGAAAGGCATGACCGCATCCCGCTCCTCGCGGGACTCTTTTTCCTGGTCTGGACGGTCTGCGTCCCGAGCTTCGGCCGTGCGCAACAGCCCGCCATGATGGAGCCCATGCAGGAGGCGCGGTTCCCGTCCCTGGAGTCGGCCATCCGCATCAAGGGGCCGCTGGATTTCTGCGGCGAGTTCGTGCCCCTGCACCTGCCCGAGGTGCGCGAACGGTTGGAGAAGGAGCTGCTGCTCATGCTCTGGGACCGCGCCCAGGCCATCCTCTGGCTCAAGCGTTCGGGCCGCTACTTTTCGCATATCGAGACCGTGCTCAGGGGCGCGGACATGCCCGACGACCTCAAGTACGTGGCGGTCATCGAGTCCGCGCTCAAGCCCCATGCCGGGTCCAACCGGGGCGCGCGCGGGGTCTGGCAGTTCATTTCCTCCACGGGCCGCAAGTACGGCCTGACCGTGGACCGGGCCATCGACGACCGGCGCAACTTCTATCTTTCCACCAGGGCGGCGGCCCGGTATCTGCGCGACCTGCACGACCAGTTCGGGTCCTGGACCCTGGCCTGCGCCGCCTACAACATGGGCGAGAACGGGCTGGATAAGCAGGTCGGCAAGCAGGAGGTCAAGGACTACTACCGCCTGCACCTGCCCACAGAGACCGAGCGGTACGTGCTGCGGGCCATCGCGGCCAAGCTGATCATGTCCGACCCGGCCCGGTACGGCTTCGACCTGCGGCCCGGCGACTATTATGCGCCCACCCGGTTCGACCGCATCAAGCTCAAGGCCAAGTACCCCACGCCCGTAACCATCGTGGCCAAGGCCGCGGGGACCTATTACAAGACCATCCGCGACCTGAACCCGCAACTGCTCGGCGACGTCATCCCCAAGGGCGAGCACATCCTGTTCCTGCCCGAGGGCGCGTCCGAGGAGTTCGCGGACAAGTACCATCCCCTCATCACCAGCTACCGCAAGAACCTCCGGCCCGACACCTACGTGGTGCAAAGCGGCGATTCCCTGACCGCCATCGCCCGCAAACACAACATGACCCTGTGGCAGCTGTGCAAGCTGAACAAGCTCACCACCCGGTCCACCATCCGTCCCGGCCAGAAGCTGTATCTGTCGAAATAAGGCGCATCCGGGGCCTTCGGTTCCTAGGCTTATTGTGCTGCCGTCTTTTCCCCGTGTGCAAGGGAAATGAGATGGTCAGCCCCTGCCAGATCGCAGTTGCCTGTATTCTCAAGAGATTGAGAGCAATTGCGAGTTTTTTCTTGCAGCCAGGGCTGTAGTGTGAGTTATATTACGCAGGGAGAAAACGTTATGGATCAGGAGTTTTATAAAGGCTTGCTCGACTCGCTCCTTGAGGGAGTTTACTTCGTGGATTTGGATCGTAAGGTGGTTTACTGGAACAAGGCTGCCGAAAGATTGAGCGGTTATACTGCACAAGAGGTTGTGGGCAACAGTTGCGCCGACAATTTGCTTCGCCATATAGATGAAGACGGCAACGAATTATGTCTGGCAGGCTGTCCCCTTGAAGGAACGATGGGAGACGGGAAGTCCAGAGAAGCCAGCGTATACATGCACCACAAGTTCGGGCACCGAATCCCCGTTTTTGTCCGTGCTTCCCCGATGAGGGATGAGCAAGGCGCCATTATCGGGGCCGTTGAAGTTTTTTCCGACAACAGCAAGAACGTCAATATCCTGCAGGAAATGGAGAATCTGAGGAAGGAGGTTCTCACGGATCCGCTGACGGGAATAGGGAATCGTCGCTATGCCGACATCACACTTGATCGGCTGGAAGCAACGCTGAAGGAGAGCCGCGTCCCCTATGGCGTGTTGTTCGTGGATGTCGATTTTTTCAAGAAAGTCAATGACACATGGGGCCATCCAATTGGTGACCGGGTACTCCAAATGGTTGCCAAGACCATTGAAGGAGCTCTCAGGCCTCTGGATGTCGTCTGCAGGTGGGGTGGGGAAGAACTCGTTGTTTTCATTTCGAACGCTACAGAGAAGGGGCTCGCCGTTACCGCCGAGCGTCTTCGCTCCCTTGCCGAGCATTCCTGGGTTGAGCATGAAGGCGAACTGATTCGGGTCACAATATCTTTGGGAGGAGCGGTTTCCAAAGACGGCGAGACAACCGAATCCGTTGTCGGCAGGGCGGACCACCAGATGTACCTCAGCAAAGAATCAGGACGCAATTGTGTTCATATAGGTGACAGCAAGACCTCCTCCGGTCAGGCAATACCCAATTAGCGCCGCTTCCCTGGCGGCGTTGATCCTGCTAGAAGAGGGCATGACCGGCCGCGACACCAGCATCGACAACGCCAAGGGCGTGCTCATCACCCTGGTGGTGCTCGGCCATCTGGTCTGGCCCGTGCCCAGCGGCGACCGGGGGGCCGACGCCCTCTACATCGCGATATACTTTTTTCACATGCCCATGTTCGCCCTGATTTCAGGCTACCTGTCGCGCGCCGTGGGCGGATGGGAGCCGGTGATCAAGGGGGCGAAGCTGCTCCTGGCTCCGTACGTGGTCTTCTTCGGCATCCATTGGGTGCTCCAGACAGCGGTGGGGGTCGAGCCCTATCCCGTGTACGAGGGACATTACGGCCTCTGGTTCCTGCTCAGCCTTTTCTGTTGGCGGGTCCTGCTGCCCCATGTGGTGCGCCTGCCCCACGCCCTGCCGGTGACCATCGGCGTCGCGGTGGGGGTCGGCTTCATCCCCTTTGTGGGGCTGGAACTGAGCCTGTCCCGGACCATCGTGCTCCTGCCGTTCTTCCTGGCCGGGCGCCTGATGCGGGAGAGGGGCACGAGCCCCGTTGCCGTCCTGTCCAGGCCCGCCGCCGGTGTGGTGATCGCCCTTGCCCTCCCGGCCGCGTTTTTCCTGGCCCGGTGGAACATCCAGCCCATGCTGTACGGCAACAACTCCTACGCGGGCCTGGGACCGGCCATACCGGTCGGGCTGGTGGGCCGGGTCGTGATGTACGGCGTGGCCTTCGGCTCGGGGCTGGCGGCGCTCGCCCTGGTGCCGCGAGCCAAGAGCATGCTGACCCGCATCGGCAGCCATTCGCTGCACGTATACCTGCTGCACTCCGCGTTGCTCATCCCGTACCGGGCCATCCCCGCTGCCCACGACGTCATCGGCTCCACCCCCTGGCTCCTGGTCCCGGCGGCCGTCCTCCTGGCCTGGCTCCTGTCCACCCCGATCGTGGTCCGGGCCTCCCTCGGACTGGTCTCGCCGTTTTCCCGGTTCCGTCGGCATAGGCAATGAAAAATCCCCGATCGCATGACCGGGGATTTGATGGTGCGTTCGACTGAAACCGACGCGGCCCCTGAACCGGGACATCCGGGCCGGTTACAATCCTTTTCCCGCCATGTAGTCGATGAGGTCCGCCACCCGGCAGGAATAGCCCCACTCGTTGTCGTACCATGCATAGACTTTGGCCAAGTTGCCGCTTTGGACCATGGTGAAGTCGGCTTCCACAATGCCCGAATTCGGGTTGCCCACGTAATCGGAGGAGACCATCGGCTCCTCGCTGTAGGCCATGATGCCCTTCAGGGAGCCTTGGGCCGCCTCGCGCAGCACGTGCTTGAGTGATTCGGTGTCGGTGTCCCCTTCAAGCACGGCGACGAAGTCCACAAGGGAAACCGTGGGGGTCGGCACGCGGACGGAGAAGCCGTCGAAACGGCCCTGCATTTCGGGAATGACCAGGCCGACGGCCTTGGCCGCGCCGGTGGATGTGGGGATCATGTTGCACGCCGCAGCCCTGGCCCGGCGCAGATCCTTGTGCGGCATGTCCAGGATGCGCTGGTCGTTGGTGTATGCGTGCACCGTGGTCAACACGCCCTTGCTGATGCCGAAGGCCTCATGAATGACCTTGACTATGGGGGCGAGGCAGTTGGTGGTGCAGGACGCGTTGGACACGATGTGGTGCTTGACCGGATCGTACAGGTGGTGGTTCACACCCATGACCAGGGTGATGTCCTCGTCCTTGCCCGGTGCGGAAATGACGACTTTTTTGGCCCCGGCCTGGATGTGCTGGGCCGCAGCGGGGCCGGTCCGGAAAATGCCGGTGGACTCCACCACCACGTCCACGCCCAGTCTGCCCCACGGAATATTGCGGGGGTCCCGCTCGGCGAAGTTGCGGACGGTGAAGTCGTCGCTCACCCGGAAGACGTCCCCGTCCACGGCGATGGGGACAGGCAATGATTTGTAGCAGGTGTCATGGCGCAGCAGGTGTGCGTTGGTTTCTATGTCGAACAGGTCATTGACCGCGACGACCTCCAGGGTGTCGCGGTGGCGTTCCCAAATGGTTTTAAGTACCTGGCGGCCGATGCGACCGAATCCGTTTATGCCGACTCTTATTTTGGCCATTATTTTCCTCCCGGAGGACCTCGGTCCCGAAGCCGGTTTTTGTTGTTGGTCTTCAAACACGCGGTAATTGAAATCGTCGGCCAGCTCACTGGTGCGCTTGAGGGCCTTGTACATGCGCGCATTTTCCAGAGCGAGCCCGGAGAGGTTGGCGATGCACCGGAGAAAATCCAGTTCTTCTTCGTTGAACTCGCGGCGCTCGCCGGAATAGACGCGCAGCACGCCGAGTATCTTGTCGCGAGCATTGAGCGGCACCACTGCCAGTGAGACGATTCCCTCGGCCTGCGCTTCCTTGGGGTACTGGAAGCGGCTGTCCTCACACACGTCGTCGATCACCACCACATGGCCCTTCAGGACCTCCTGGTCCAGGCGGCTCTTGTCCACCTCCACAGGCCCCTTCCGGGCGTAGCGGTCGCTGAGTCCGTAGTGTCCGCCGGGTTCGAGCATGGTTTCATGGCTATCGAGAACACGGATGAAGCACCCCATGGCATCCATTGCCTGTGCCACCTTTTTGGTTATGGCGGCCATCACTTCGGAGGGTTCAAGGCTGGAGTTCACTGTCCGGGCGAGATCGTAGATCGTTTTGTATAACCGTTGACTCATATCGAACCTGCCTTGTTTGCGGTTTCACGGAAGGCCCCGAACCGGGAAGGCCGCTGCGGGCGGCCCCATCGTTTGTTTGATGCCGATGCAGACAAGATTAGAGCACAAGCCGTCAAAACAAAAGCACATTATGCCGAGAAAGACATAATTGTGCCGGGGCAAACGGTGTCGAGGAGGGCATGCATTGCTTTCGGGGAGCAGGCGGAACTGGTTGCCGCTGCGTCGCCGCAGTGGGGAAACGGACCCAAAAAAAGGCCCCGGTCAAACGACCGGGGCCTTGAATGCGTGATTGGAAGTCGGCTCTACATCTGCGCCAGCGCTTCCTCGGGGGTCAGGGAGTCGATGCCGAAGGCCTCGCCCACGGCCGGGCAGGTCAGTTTGCCGTTCCAGGTGTTCAGGCCCAGGGCCAGGCCCGGATCGTCCTTGAGGGCGTCCAGTCCCTTGGCGGCGAGGCGCAGGGCGTAGGGCGCGGTCTGGTTGACCAGGGCGAAGGTGGAGGTGCGGGGCACTGCGCCGGGCATGTTGGCCACGCCGTAGTGGACCACGCCGTCGATCTCGTAGACCGGGTTGTCGTGGGTGGTGGCGTGGGTGGTCTCGATGCAGCCGCCCTGATCAACGGCCACGTCCACGATGACCGAGCCCTTTTTCATCATGGGCAGCATGTCGCGGGTGATGAGGTTGGGGGCCTTGGCGCCGGGCAGCAGGACCGCGCCGATGACCAGGTCGGCCTGCTGGATCATCTGGCGGATGTTCGGCTCGGTGGACATCATGGTGGTGATGCGGCCCTGGAATACGTCGTCCAGGTACTGCAGCCGCTGGTGGGAAAGGTCGAGGATGGTCACGCGGGCACCCATGCCCATGGCGATGCGGGCCGCGTTGGTGCCGACCACGCCGCCGCCAAGGACCAGGACTTCGGCCGGGGACACGCCGGGCACGCCGCCCAGCAGGATGCCCTGGCCGCCCTGGGTCTTTTCCAGGTAGTGCGCGCCGACCTGGGTGGCCATGCGGCCCGCGACCTCGCTCATGGGGGTGAGCAGGGGCAGGGTGCCGTCGGCGGACTTGACGGTCTCGTAGGCCACGGAGTTGGTGCCGGACTCGAGCAGGGCGGCTGTCAGGGACTCGGCGGCCGCCAGGTGGAGGTAGGTGAACAGGAGCAGGCCCTTGCGCAGGTACTTGTACTCGGATTCCAGCGGCTCCTTGACCTTGATGACCATCTGCGCGCCCCAGGCGTCGGCGGCGGACACCATCTTGGCACCGGCGGAGATATACTCCTCGTCGGTCAGGCCGCTGCCCAGGCCGGCTCCGGCCTCGACGACAACTTCATGGCCGAAACGGACCAGGGACTCGACCGCGCCGGGGGTCATGGCAACGCGGTTCTCCAACGTCTTGATTTCCTTCGGGATACCGATGATCATTTTCTCTCTCTCCTGTAAAAAGGGTTCCGCCGCATTCCAGCGGTGGGCTATTTGATGAACTGGTCGGCCACGGCGTCGGGCAAAAGCAGCCACTTGCGCCGGGATTTCATGACGACGAAAGATTCCGAGGCGGTGATGCCGCCCACGGTGGTCAGGTCCTTGTCCAGGAAGTCGTACAGGTCGGTGGTCCCGTCCGTGCACACGATCTCCACGATGATGTCGTAGCGGCCCGTGACCACGGCGCACCAGTTGACGCGCGGCAGCCCGCCGATCTGGTCCAGCTTTTCGCCCAACTGCTCGTGGCTGGCCAGGGAAACGCCCACCAGGGCCACGGTCAGCCCCTTGGCCTTCATGGGATTGACCAGCCCGGCCACCTTGAGCGCGCCCGCAGCGATCAGGTTCTTCATGCGCGAACGGACCGTGGGCGCGGTCACGCCCATGGCTTCGCCGATCCTGCCCGGCGACAACTGCCCGTCGCGGGTCAGTTCGGCCACCAGCCGCTTGTCTTGTGAGTCCAAAGTGTTCATCGCGGTTCTTCCTGTCTGGTTTTTTCAAATGTGAAAACCTGATGGAAATTTTTTATCAAATAGCAAAAAAAGATGTCAATGATTTTTTGCAGTCTCAAGGGTGCGGGCAACGGCCGGGGGAGCCGGGCAGCGGAGGGGCCGGGCTGTCCGGGCGGGTCGGGGCGCAGCCCTCTGCGGGGAGGGGCGCATGATGCCGGGAGGCGGTGTCTTGCGGGGCGCGGGACCTAGCCGCTGATGGAGCCGAGGAAGAGCGCCCCGCCGAACAGGGCGATGGCGGAGGCGCCGCAGATGGAGAGACCGGCGTAGATCCGGTTGAACACGGCCTTGTTGGAGCCGGAGAGTTGGAGCGTGACGTTGCGGGCCGTGACCGCGAACCAGGCGAACAGGGTGGTGGTCAGCCCCATGCCCAGCGCCATGCAGACGAGGGCCAGCACGCCGGTCCAGAAGATGTTCAGACCGATGGCAAAGGCCAGGATGACCGCCGCGCCGGGGCAGGGGATCAGGCCGGTGACAAAGGAGACCGTGAGTATGGACCGGAGGTCGTCCGGCTCGTTCTCGCGCGCGCAGTCGCAACCGGGCGAGAGCAGGCCGCCCTTGAGGATGTCGCGGACGGACTTGAAGACCAGGAACAGCCCCATGAGCGCGAGCAGTCCGTAGCTGGCGGGCTGGATGGCGCGGCTGGCCTCGGCGAACCCGCCCATGCCCGAGGAGAAGAGCATGTATGCCGCGCCAACGGCCACGGCGGCGGACCCCATGTGCACGAAGGTGATGGCGTTGCCCATGATCGCTCCGGCGGCCAGGGAGCCGGGATTGGCCATGAAATAGGAGCAGACCACGGCCTTGCCGTGCCCCGGCCCCACGGCGTGGACCACGCCGTAGATGAAGGACAGCCCCAGGAAGAGCCACAGGGCGGACCCGAACGGGTTGCCCGCAAGCTCCATGCCGAAGGTGTTGAGGCGCTGGGTGAGTTCCTTCTGGGCTGAGCGGACAAAGGCCATGAGCCGTTCCACCGGGCCCGGGGAATCCACTTCCCGCATTTCGGCGGCGACCGGTTGCGGCGCTTCGCCGGGGGTGCCGGAGACGGCGACGTGGATCATGCTGGGCACGATGAACTGCCAGTAGGTGTGGTCCTTGCCGGGCCTGATGGTGTGGCTCACCTGGGCCATGCCGCCCATCTCGAAGGCAATGCCGCCGTCCACCAGCACGATGTCCGAGTAGTACTCGGGATCGAACACGCCCATGCGGAAATCCTTGAACTCCGCATAGGGCAGGATGAGGGGAACGGTGAAGTCGTAAACCAGGCGACCGTCCCGGACGGATGCCCGGAAGTCGCGGGTCTCGGTGACCGGAATCCGTTTGCCGCCGGATTCCACGAAGGTGAACCAGCCGTAGTTCTTGAGGTAGGCAAAGGCCCCTTCACGGATGGCCTCCTGTCCCTCGGGCGTGGACAGCGCTTCCGGGGTCAGCCCTATATCGCTCAGGATGGCCCGGCTGAATATCTCGTCGAACAGCCAGTTCTGGCGGATGGCCGCAAGTCCGGTGTCGTCGAACACGAAGGTCAGGGACGTGTCCACGAAGACGTGGGGATGGGCCGCCGCAGGGCCGGTCCGCAGGGCGGGCCACAGGCAGACGGCCAGGATGAGGATGCACAGGGATTTTCTCATGGGCACAGGCAGAGTGATAAAGGAGGGCGGGGCGCATGGCAAGGGTGATTCCGCGTGAGCAAACTGCGCATTCTAATGGCATCATGCCTCTTGGTCCTGTATGGTTTGCCCAAACATGAAGGTGGATCCCGGAAGACCCTATGCTCAGACTTGCCGTTTGTTTTTTGTTGACGCTATTTCTTGTCGCCGCGATTGCAGGCAGGACGGAGCTGCATATCGTGAGCCTGGCCTTGTCGCCGTATTCCTATGAACAGGACGGCAAGTTGACGGGCTTGGTCTACGATTTGGGCAACGCCCTGGCCGAGGAAGCCGGTCTGACGGCGCAAAATCGGCAGGTCCGAGTGCTGCGGGCCGTCGAGGAGATCGCCCTGGGGAGGGCGGACATGGTCCTCATGCTTCCCACCTCGGCCATCGAGAAGGTGGCCGACAATCTGGGGCCGATACTTTCCTTGGAGACCATCGCCCTGGGACGCCGCGGAGCGGACTACCGCTCCGTCGAGGGGTTGAGGGGCAGAACCGTGGCCTCGGTCCGCGGTACTCGGTACGATGAACGCATCTCGCCGGAGAACGGCATCACCATCTACCAGACGACCAACTACCTCCACAGCCTCAAGCTGCTCCTCGGCAACCGGGTGGACGCAGTGGTCGGACCCCGGTTCGGCCTGATGCACACTATCCGGGAGAACGGCCTCCCCCCGGAGCGGTTCGGCGAACCCCTTGTACTCAACGTCACCCAGGCCTGCGTGTTTCTGTCGAAGAGGGTTGACCCGGAAGTGGCCCGGCGGCTGCGGGCGGCCATGGTGCGGATGGTGCGGGAAGGCAAGGCGGAAAGGCTCTGTTTCAGCTACGATCCACAATACAGATGACAGTTTGCGCGTCTTTGTGTAGTCTTGAATGATGATTGGAAACTCCTTCGGCACGGCCGTCCCGTTTGCCTCCGGAACCTCAGATGAGTGAAGCCAAAATCAAGAGCCCCCGCCCGTTCTTCACCAGTCGGTCCATCTCCCGGGATTTGACCTTCAGCCTGGTGGCCATCGTCATGATCATCGCCACGGCCATGGGCGGTTACATCTATTGGCAGCAATCCGAGGAGACATGGGAGACTTCCGAGGAAAAGGCCGAGGACACCATCACCTCGGTGGCCGAAATCCTGGCCGTTCCCATCTGGAACCTGGACTACGACAACGCCCGGCTCATCGGTTCGGTCTACACCCATGACGACATGGTCCAGGGCATCCGCATCTACGGCTCGCGCAACGAGGTCGTCTTTGCCCACGAGAAGTTCTCCGGCACCCAGGCCGATTTCAGCAAGGTCCGCTCCATCGTCTTCGAGGGCCGCACCATCGGCCGGGCCGAGATCGATTTCACCCTGGTCCGGGAAAAGAAGCGGCTGGATGAGCAGATGCTCGTCTCCATCATCATCATCGTCGTCTCCATATCCGTCATCCTGGCCCTCACCGGCCTGCTCCTGCGCGTCTTCCTGAACAAGCCGCTCATGGTCCTGCAGTCGGGTATCGCCCGGGTGGCCAAGGGCGATTTCTCCTACGATTTCGGGGAAGTCTACCACGCCGAGTTGCTTGAGATCGCCAAGCGTTTCCGCCGCATGTCCATCGAGATCGAGGGCCGCGAGAACAAGCTCCAGGCCATGAACAAGACCCTGCAGGAGGCCGAGGAAAAATATCGCGGCATCTTCGAGAACGCCATCGAGGGCATTTTCCAGGCTACGCCCGACGGTGTGCTCCGGCGCGCCAACCCGGCCATGGCCCGCATCTTCGGCTACGACTCCCTGGACGAGTTCCTGTCCAACGTGCGTTCCCTCAACTCCCGGATCATGGTCAACCCGGACCACATGCTCGGCTTCTACGAGAAGGTGCGCACCGAGGGCGAGGTGAAGCGGTTCGAGGCCGAATACTATCGCCGGGACGGCATGACCATCTGGGGGTCCCTGAACGCGCGCGCCATCTACGACGACGAGGGGCGTTTCATTTTCGTGGAAGGCATCCTCGAGGATATTTCCGACCGCAAGAAGGCGGAGCAGGACCTGGCCGACCTCAACCGCCACCTGGAGCAGCTCGTGCGCGAGCGCACCGAGGACCTGGTCAACAAGGCGCGGGAACTGGAAGAGGCCAACCAGCGGCTGCGCGAACTGGACGAGATGAAGTCCGCCTTCCTGTCTTCGGTCTCCCACGAACTGCGGACGCCGCTGACTTCCATCCTGGGTTTTGCCAAGCTGCTTTCCAAGGAGTTCGGGAAGAACTTCCTGCCCCTGGCCGGGGATAACCAGCACCTCGTCGGCAAGGGCGTGCGCATCCGCGAGAACCTGGCCATCATCAGTCACGAGGGAGAGCGGCTGACCCGCCTGATCAACGACGTGCTCGACCTGAACAAGATCGAGTCCGGGCGCATGGGCTGGCGCGACGAACCGCTGAACATGAACGACGTCATCTCCGTGGCCGCCAATTCGGTCAGCGGCATGTTCTCCCAGACGGACGTCAGGCTGCTCACCGAGATCGAGCCCGAGCTGCCGACCATCGAGGCCGACCCGGACCGCATGCAGCAGGTGCTCATCAACCTGCTCAACAACGCGGTCAAGTTCACCGAACAGGGCAGCGTCACCCTGCGCGCCTTCCCGCGTTTCGGCCAGCTCCGCGTGGAGGTGGTGGACACCGGCACCGGCATCCACGCCGAGGACCAGTCCGATATTTTCGAGAAGTTCCACCAGACCGTCGCCGACAACACCATGGTCGACAAGCCCAAGGGCACCGGCCTGGGCCTGACCATCTGCCGCGAGATCATCGAGCACTACGGCGGCCGCATCTGGGTCGAGTCCGAGGTTGGGAAGGGCTCGACTTTTATTTTCACGCTCCCTGCTGTTTAGTAGCGCGCGGCTTGCGATAGCGGCGCATCTGCACATTTTTCGGTCTTGCCGAGTCCTCGCCGTAGCCAGGCTACGACTGCGGGTCGGCTGCGCCCGAGAAAATGCACATCTGCACCACTCTCGAAAGCCTTGAGGCTGTTGGTGCGGGGAGCGGGGTCGCTTCGCTTCCGCTCCTAGGGAAGGTGGGGTGGAGAGGGAGGGAAGATGAAAGGCAAAATGTTTGGGAAGTGAAAAGCCCCCGGCCCGGAGTGTGCCGGGCGGGGGCTTTTGATTTGATATTCTGCGAATCAGCTAGTCTTCGTACTCGTAGTCGATGTCCACGTGGATTTCCTTGCCGTAGCGGGTTTCCAGGTCGGCCAGGATGCCGCGCTTGTTGTTGAGGAGGTAGATGGCCAGCTCTTCTTCGCACAGGTGCTCCACGCGGTCTTCGCCGGGTTTGCGGATTTCGCGGTGGATGGTCTTCAGGGCCTGCATGGCCTGCCATTCCATGTTGCGGCGGATGCCGGTGCCCCTGCAGCAGGGGCAGGGCTCGGTGGAGATGGCGATGGCCGAGGACCCGAGGCGCTGGCGGACCAGCTCCATGAGGCCGAAGGAGGAGATGCGCGACACGTCGGTGCGGGCGCGGTCGTTCTTCATCTCGGCGCGCATGACCTTTTCCACCTCGCGGCAGTCCTTGGGGTTCTTCATCTCGATGAAGTCGATGACCACCTGGCCGCCGATGTCCCGCAGCCTGAGCTGGCGGGCGATCTCGCGGGCGGCTTCCACGTTGGTCTTGAGCGCCATCTTCTGGAAATTGCGTTCCCCGCCGATCTTGCCGGAGTTGATGTCCACGGCGGTCAGGGCCTCGGTGGCGTCGAAGACCAGCCTGCCGCCGGAGGGCATGGTGGCCTCGCGGGAGTATATCTCCTCCACCTGGCGAACCAGGTTGAAGCGCTCCAGCAGCGACAGGTCGGGGTCCTCGTGCAGCCGGACGAAGTTGTTCTTGCGCGGGAAGGCGAGCTTCACGAACTTGCGGATCTGCTCGAAGGTTTCCTTGTCGTCCACCCAGACCTCGGTGACGTCGGCGGTCAGGTAGTCGCGCACGGCCCGCGCGGCCAGGCCCAGCTCCTTGTAGACGATGGACGGGGCCTTTTCCTTCTGGGCGTTGGCCCGGATGTCGGTCCACAGCCGGTTCAGGTATTTGTAGTCGCGCTCGAGGGCCGCCTTGGACTGGCCCACGGCGGCGGTGCGGGCGATGAGGCCCACGCCCTCGGTGGTCTCGAAGGCTTCGAGCACCTTCTTGAGGCGGACGCGCTCCTTCTCGTCCTCGATCTTGCGGGACACGCCCATCTGGGAGCGGCCAACGGTGTAGACGAAGCTGCGTCCGGGCAGAGAAAGATAGGAGGTCAGGAACGCGCCCTTCTTGCCGGTGGGTTCCTTGACCACCTGGACCAGGACTTCCTGGCCGGGCTTGAGCACCTTCTGCATGAGCGGGTAGCGCTGGCCCTTCTTGGTGGCCGGGCTGCCCATGTAGTATTCCGGATGGACCTCGTCGATCTGGAGGAACCCGTTGCGCTCGGCCCCGTAGTTGATGAACGCGGCCTGGAGCCCGTTGTCGATGTTGTGGATGTAGCCCTTGTAGATGTTGCCCTTGGTCTTGGCCTGGTGCACCATCTCGACGTAGTACTCGTTAACCTTGCCTTCTTCGGCAATGACGACCTCTACCTGTTCTCCCGGCAGTACGGAGATGAACATCTTCTGCCGTTTCTTTTTTGCGGTCATGAAAACCTCTGGACGAGAAAAAAGTGTGTACGATCATGGCGCGGCTTCAGGCGGTCCCGTCTTCCAGGACATGCCCGGTTCCGTGGTAGTAAGTCTCGTCCCGGTCATCCCGGGCGACGATTGCACCCTCTTTCAGGAGGGCTTCCACGGCAGAGCGGACCTGTTTCGGGTCCGCGTTCAGGGCCTGTGCCAGCTGGGAAGCGGTCTGCGGCCTGCGGGCCAGGGACGCCCGGACGTGGTCCATGACCTGGTCCGTGCGTATCGCCTTCCCGCCGTGCGCGGTCCGCGTTTCAACGCGGCGTTCCCCGCTTTCGAGCGCCATGCGCCAGCGGCTTAGAACCGCCCCGTCCACGGGGCGGACCCTCTTCACGGTTCCGGGACGGGTCAGCGTGACCACATCCACCCGATCAGGGGCAAGCCGCTTGCAAAAATCCTTCAACCTGCCGAGGTTCTCGTCGCTGTCGTTGATTCCTTCGGCAAGCAAAATTTCCAAAAATATCTTTCCCTTGAATTCTCTCCTGAATTCAAGGAGCCCTTCGGCCACCGCCTCGGGCGTCACGCCCCCAAAGGGGCGGTTCACGGCCAGGAATTCATCGGTGACCAATGAATCCAGGCTGGGCAGGACCACGTCCGCCAGGCAAAGCTCCCGGCGTACCGCCGGGTCGGTCATCAGGGTGGCGTTGGTCAGCACCGCGATGTCCGTGTCCGGGAAGAGCTTCCTGGCCCCAATGATGACCTCGGCCATCTCCGAATTGAGACAGGGTTCGCCCAGCCCTCCCAGGGTGACCATGTCGGGCATTTCGAACCCTTCCGCCTTCCAGGCCGCCAACTCCTTGAGGATGTCGGCCGCCGGGACGTAGGGGCCCCGCTCCGTCGTCAGCGTCCTGGTCGCTCCCACCTCGCAGTACACGCAATCCATGGAGCAGATCCGGCCGCCGAGCAGGTCGAGTCCGAGGGAGCGGCCCAGCCGACCGCTCATGACGGGTCCGAATACATATTTATAGCCCATGTCGTGCCGCGTACCTCGATGCGAAAAGCGGGAAAATCTATGGAAGTTATTAAGGACTGGTGAACGGCTGTCAAGGAGAAGGAAAAATATGTTAGCTTGCCGGGCAGGGGAAACGGGAGGCGCATTCCGATGCGTCCGGTCCCTTTCCCTTGACTTCGACGCCCTCCCGCCGTAGGCAGAGGCGCAACATTTTTCAGGAGGCCGGATCAATGATCGAACCCGGACAGCTCATACTGCTCATCAGCCACAAAGGCAAACGATACCTGCGCAAGCTCGAAACCGGCGGCGAGGTTCACACCCACGACGGCAAGCTGCTCATGGACGAAGTGGCCGAGGCCGGTTTCGGCCAGTACGTCAAAACCCACCTCGGCAGGGCGTACCTCGTGCTCAAGCCGACCCTGCACGACCTGATCAAGGGCGTGAAGCGCCAGACCCAGATCATGTACCCCAAGGAGATCGGGTACCTGATGATGAAGCTCGGCATCGGCCCGGGCTCCACGGTCATCGAATCCGGCACCGGCTCCGGCGGCCTGACCACGGCCCTGGCCTGGTTCGTGGGCGACACGGGCAAGGTCATCACCTACGAGCGCCGTGCCGACTTTTTCAAGCTGGCGGGCAAGAACCTGGAGCGCGTCGGCCTGGCCGACCGCGTTGAGCAGGTCAACCAGAACATCGAGGACGGCTTCCTGCACTCCGGCGCGGACGCCCTGTTCCTGGACGTGCGCACCCCGTGGGAATACCTGCAGAGCATCCCTGCGGCGGTCATCCCCGGTGCCATGTGCGGCTTCCTGCTGCCCACGGTGAACCAGGTGTCCGACCTGCTGCGCGGGCTTGAGGACGGTCCGTTCGCCGACCTGGAGGTCCTGGAAATCCTGGTCCGCCGCTGGAAGCCCGTGGCCGACAGGCTGCGGCCCGAGGACCGCATGGTGGCCCACACCGGCTTCCTGGTCTTTGCCCGTTACATGGAGCCGCCCGTGGCTGCTCCCAGGGCGGAGCCCCCGGCAGAGACCGCCGTTGAATCCGCGGACCTCGTCGAACACGCCCCGCAAACGGAGACCGACGAGACGGACTCCGATCATCAGGAATAATGAACAGGCCCGTCTCCCGGCGGGCCTCATGCTGAAGATAAAGCCCCGATTGCTGCATTGCCGCAAAAAGATTTCAAGGCCGGCGGGTACACCCTGTACCCGCCGGCCTTGAAATTTCTGTGTTTTGACTCGCGCCGTCTGCGACAGCCGTCGTCTCGCGGAGGACCGCCTCTCCGGCGGGCCCGTCACTTGTCGGTTTGGGCGATGGCCTGTTTGAAGAGCCGATCCCACGTGCCGTCAGCCTTGATGGCCTTGATGGCCTCATCGATGGCCGGGACAAGGGGTGCGTGTTTCTTGTGCATGTACAGGTAGAGAAGCCGTTCATCCAGGATGGCCGGTTCCAGGTTGATGTTCCGGTACCCATGCTTGTCTATTTCGTGCCGTCCCATCGCCGGGAGGGTCAGGGCGGCGTCGATCCTGCCCGTGGAGAGCATGGCCATGCTGCTGTGGGTCGAGATGACCGTGGTCAGGCGCATCGAAACGGGTATCTTGCCCCTGGGCAGCCGCCAGCCCTTGGGAACGGCGGCGAACCTGTTGGCCAGATCGCCCCATGACTTCACGCGGGTGCCTTTCCTGGTGAATGCGACGAGTTCGGCATGCAGGATGGGTTCTTCCACCCGGATCAGGTCGGGAAATTGTTGTTCGAGTCCCGGCAGCCTGGGGCCGTCGCCGTCATTGATGCCGCTGTTGGTCAGTTGCAGTGAACGTCTGTCGGGCTGCTGGACGACCGTGATTTCCAAGCCCGTTCTTCGCCCGATTTCCGGATAGAGGGTGTCATAAAAACCGGTGCCGTTTTCGGTGGAGTAGGGGGGAATCGCCTGGGTGCTGATGACCAGTTTCCCGCCTGCGGCAGAGGGCTGCCCGAGCAACAGCAGAAAACAGACGGCAAGCAGATATTGGCGAATCAAGTGGGCCTCCAGATGAAATCAGGTGTCATATCAACCTAGGGACGGGTAGGGGGAATTGCTATTATATTTTGATCGGGTTGTTCAAGGGCACCGTCTCTCGACACCCGGTTTGCCCATAGGGTTGATCTATATGAATATTTGTTGAATTGGCCGTTGGTGGCAGGCGATGATTGCTGCGGATTCCTTGGTTTCTCTCGGTAAATCGCGACTTGATCGGTTTTACCCGTCATGTTTCTGTGGAAAAGGGGGTAAATATGAATTTTACTACCCCAAAGTCCTTGAATTTGGTATGTGAAGCGGAAAGAACTCAGGATGTCATCCGATCCAATGAATCAATTGAAACAAATGTTTGCCGATAACGAGAGGTGGTTTAAAGAACTGGTTCTCGAATTTGCGGGGTCCCCTGATGCGGAGTCCCGTTGGCCTGATTTTTATGAACGGCTGATGGCGTCGGCACCGGAATCCGACGGTCGGATGCCGCCTTCTGCGGTCGCGCTTGATGCGGCCGACCAGCCGCTGTTGGTCCTCGATAAATCCCATGCCATCGTGTGGCAGAACCGGGTCGCAGCGGACCTGCTCGGCGCGCAGGAGGGGATATTGCTTCGTGACGCGGCCCCCTGGCTTGTCGCGGAGCTTGAGAAGGAGTGCTCCCGAAAGGGCGTTGAGTCGGGTATCCGCGTCGAGGTCGTCCGGCCTGACGGGGAGCGGGAAACCCATTTTTCCGTCATCCTGTCGGCATGGGCGGAGGGTTGTGTGCTGGTGCTCAACGACATCACGCACAAGGTCAAGGCCGAGCAGCAGCTGACACGGGAACGAAACCAGTCGGCGCTGTACCTGGACGTTGTCGGGGCGATGGTCGTGGCCCTGGACGCCTCGGGCGCCGTGACCATGGCCAACCAGACCACCTGCCGGACCCTTGGGTACGGGGTGCACGAATTGATCGGCCGGAATTGGGTGGAGGCCGTGGTCCCGGAGGAGCAGCGCGACGAGGTGCTGGACTACCTCTATCTCGTGTTTTCCGGCCAGACGGAGTCGGCGGATGAATTTTTCTACTACGTCACCACCAAGGACGGCGAGGACCGGCTCGTCCAGTGGCAGCACAAGCTGCTGACCAACGAGGGCGACATGCCCATCGGCGCCCTCTGCTCGGGCATGGACGTCACCGAGCAGCGGGCCTCGGAGGAGGCCCTGGCCGAAAAGGAGCTCTGGCTCCGTTCGACGTTCGTCGCCCTGGGCGAGGCGGTGCTCATCCTGACCCCGGAATGGAAGATCATCGATGCCAACCCGGCGGCGGAGATCATATTCGGCATGACCAACGAGGAACTGGTGGACACCCCGGCGGAAACGCTGCACGTGGACGCCGTCCACAACGCGGAGTTCAAGGTCCGGTGCCGGGCCGCATTCGACGAGCGGAAACGGGTCATGTTCGAGTTCCCCATGCGCAGGCAAAGCGGGGCGGTGTTTCCGTCCGAGCAGTCGGTGTCGCTGATCATCGGCGACGACGGCCACCCCCTGGGCATCGTCAACACCATCAGGGACATCTCCTCCCGCAAGCGGGCCGAACGGGTCCTGCGGGAAAGCGAGGAAAAGTTCCGGCGCATTTTCGAATCCATCGAGGAAGGGTACATCGTCACCGACCTGGGCGGGCGAATCCAGATGGTCAACCCGGCCACGTGCCGGCTGTTCGGCTATCCCCGCGAGGAACTGGTCGGCCGGACCATGGACGAGCTGTACCTCTACAGGAAGGAGCAGCTGTTCCTGCACAAGGCCCTTGCCGGCGGAGACCCCGTCCGCGGCCTGAAGATACAGGTCGTCAGGAAGGACGGGGCCGTCATCACGGTGGACGGCAACGCCCATGTGGTCACGGACGACAACGGCGACCCCGTGGGCATGGAGGGGACCTTCCGCGACATCACCAGGCAGATCGAGGCGGAAAAGGTGCTCATGGAGCGGGAGCAGCAGTACCGGGCCTTTTTCGAGAACAACCACGCCATCATGATCCTGACCGATCCCAAGACCGGGAACGTGGTGGACGCCAACCCGGCGGCCGGCGACTTCTACGGGTATTCCCAGGAGGCGATGCGGTCCATGAACATGAGCCAGATCAATGCCCAGGACGAGGAAGAGATATTCCGGGAAATGGACATGGCCCGCGCGGAAAAGCGTGCCTACTTCATCCTCCAGCACAAACTGGCCGACAGTTCCATCCGGGACGTGGAGGTCTACTCCGGTCCGATAATGGTCCAGGGCCGCCAGTTGCTGTATTCGGTCATCCATGACGTGACCAACCGGATCAGGCTGGAAAGCGAGATGAAGACCCTGGCCACCACCGACGCCCTGACCGGGGTGGACAACCGGCACCAGTTCTTTTCCAAGGGCTCCCAGGAGCTCAGGCGGGCGTTGCGGTACAAGAAGCCGCTCACCCTGCTCATGCTCGACATCGACTACTTCAAGTCCATCAACGACACCTACGGCCATCAGGCCGGGGACGAGGTCCTGCGCCAACTGGCCCAGGCGTCGTCCTCCCTGCTCCGCGAGAGCGACATTTTCGGCAGGCTGGGCGGCGAGGAGTTTGCCGTGGTCCTGCCGGAGACCGGGCTCAGGCTCGGCATGGAGGTCGCCGAGCGGCTGCGCAAGCGGTTGTCCGAAGTCAGGGTGGATTTCGAGGGAAAGAAAATAACCTTTACGGTTTCCATCGGCGCCACCCTGGCCCGCCGAAGCGACAAGGCCATCGAGGACGTCATCAAGCGCGCCGACGAGGCCCTCTACAAGGCCAAGCGCATGGGCCGCAACCGGGTGGACCGGGCATAAGCCGCCTCGTCCGGGCCCGTCACTCCTGCCTTTCCCGGCCCGTTTCCCCTCCGGAAAAAACACCTTTTACCCCTTCTCAGTAGCCGGTTTTTCCTTGAAAAACCCTTGACGTTTTGCATGGGGTTTGGGATATGGTTCTGAGTCTTACGTGACGATTTTCACAATTTGGTCTATCTACGTTCGGGAAAAGGCGGCCGCCAGGTTTCAAGGAGCTTTTCGGCTTTCATTTTTATCGAACAATTACGAGTAATTAATGACATTTGATACAGTGTTGGCCGAACGCAAGGCCGATTTGTCCAAGGGGTGGGCGGAGCTGGTGCTCCGGACCTATCCCAAGGAAACGCAGAAAGTCTGGACCCGTCAGAAGGATCGTTTTCAGAACCCCGTGGGGGCCGCCATACTCGAGGCGACCGGGGAACTGTTCGAACTACTGATCGACTGGAAGGATGCGGAAGAAATCGCCGTCTCCCTGGACAAGCTCATTCGGATCAGGGCGGTGCAGGATTTCAGCCCGTCCCAGGCCATCGGTTTCGTCTTCCTGTTGAAGAAGCTCATTCGCGACGAGTTCTTCAAGGAAATGGAAAAGGACGGAACCCTGGCGGACCTGCTGCGTTTCGAGGCCAGGATCGACAACCTGGCCATGATGTCTTTCGACATCTATACCAAAAGTCGCGAACAAGTATTCCGGATGCGCGTTGACGAGGTCAAGCGCTCCCAGCGCAGTCTGCTCAGGCGCGCCGGAATGACAGTGGACGTTACGGTCGATAACTCGACCGATTAGGGGCGTGATTGGGGTTGGCTTCGGTGTTGAGCCGGGCATGGTCTGTTGAGGGGTAGGATGCGTGGCACGGCCACGGATTCATTTTTCGTACACACCGCCGTCTTTGCATCGGTCAACCGTCAAGCGCGCACCAAAAGTGGCAGGCCTTCCGGAGTGAGTCCCGGCGGGTCCAACCTTCAAGCGAGGTGACGGTAGATGAATGCTCTTTACTCACTTCTGTTCGTCTTTCTCCTGGTGTTGATCCCGTTGTTCGGGGTTGATGCAGCGCACATGAGGACCTTCTTCGGTGTCTGTATCCCGACAACGGCGTTCATCATCTTTTTGCTCGGCTTTGTTTACAAAGTCATCACCTGGGGCCGGAGCGCAGTGCCGTTCCGCATCCCCACAACCGGCGGCCAGTTCAAGTCCTTCGATCCGAAGTTGTTCCCCCAGAACAAGCTCGACTGTCCCCAGACCGGCGCGCAGACCTTCTTCCGCATGGTTCTCGAAGTCTTTGCGTTCCGGTCCCTGTTCAGGAACACGGCCGTGTCCCTGCACCAAGGAAAGGATCACCCGGTAGTAGCCTACAAGTCCTCCAAGTGGCTGTGGCTCTTCGCCATCACTTTCCACTATTCCTTTTTCCTGATCGCCCTGCGGCACCTGCGCCTCTTCCTCGAGCCGATTCCCTTCTTCGTGAACGGGCTCGAGTTCGTGGACGGCCTCCTGCAGATCGGCGCACCGACCCTGTACCTGACCAACGTCGGTCTGGTGCTCGGCGTGCTCCTGCTTCTGGGCCGCAGGCTGACCAACCCCAGGATCAACTACATCAGCTACGCCTCTGACTACTTCCCGCTGTTCCTGCTCCTGGCCGTCGCCCTGTCGGGCATCTACATGCGCTACTACGCCAAGGTCGACGTGATCGCGATCAAGGAACTGACCATGGGTCTGGTGACGTTCAACTACGTCGTCCCCGACGCCATCGGCGTTTCCTTCTTCGTCCATGTCTTCCTGGTCAGTTGCCTCATGGCGTACTTCCCGTTCAGCAAGCTCATGCACATGCCGGGCGTCTTCCTGTCTCCGACAAGGAACCTGCCGAACGACACGCGCGCAAAGCACCACGTGAACCCCTGGAACGATCCCAACATCAAGCCCCACGCCTACGCGGACTACGAAAAGCAATTCGGCGTCCCCATGGCCGAGGCGGGCCTGCCCCTCGACAATCCCGAGAACGGCGTCGCCCCCGAGGAAAAGGCTTAAGTCCAGGGTTCTCTCTGGTGATATCTTTATCTGAGGAGATAAGAATATGTCCGACATCCCCAAAGCTGATGAGCTCTTCAAGAGCATAGATTACAATCCGCCGACCACCGGGTGGATGGAAACCCCGGTGGACTTCTCCCCGGGCCGCTGGTGTTACCCCGCCAAGCCCGAGAAGATGGAGTACATGGAGTCCAAGCTCCCCGGTCTGTGGGGCCCCGCCCGCGAGTGGCTGCCGTCCGACGAGGACTGGAAGCTGCCTTCCAACTGGAAGGAGATCGTGGTCAACGGATTCCGCGAGAGGCTGAAGAAGTTCCGCACCCTGCAGCTGTTCATGGACATCTGCGTGCGCTGCGGCGCCTGCGCCGACAAGTGTCACTACTTCATCGGTTCCGGCGACCCCAAGAACATGCCCGTGCTCCGCGCCGAACTGATGCGTTCCGTGTACCGAGGCGAGTTCACCGTGGCGGGCAAG
Source organism: Pseudodesulfovibrio portus (assembly GCF_026000375.1). Taxonomy (NCBI): domain Bacteria; kingdom Pseudomonadati; phylum Thermodesulfobacteriota; class Desulfovibrionia; order Desulfovibrionales; family Desulfovibrionaceae; genus Pseudodesulfovibrio; species Pseudodesulfovibrio portus. Next base: position 1,586,062 of record NZ_AP026708.1, on the reverse strand, counting down.
ATCCTGTCCAAGCTGACCGGCTCCCGGGTCATGGAAGAAGATGTCCTGAAAGAATGGTTCATCTACTTCTACCAGTGCACCCAGTGCCGTCGCTGTTCCCTGTTCTGCCCCTACGGCATCGACACTGCGGAAATGACCATGATGGCCCGCGAACTGATGCATCTGGTCGGCCTGAACACCAACTGGATCATGGAGCCCGTCTCCAACTGCAACATCACCGGCAACCACCTGGGCATCCAGCCCCACGCCTTCAAGGATATCGTGGACTTCATGGTCGACGACATCGAGGAAGTGACCGGTCGCCGGGTCAAGGCCCCGCTCAACGAAAAGGGCCATGAGATCCTGTTCATCACCCCGTCCGGCGACGTGTTCGCCGACCCGGGCATCTATACGTTCATGGGCTACCTGCTCCTGTTCGACTACCTCGACCTGGACTACACCCTGTCCACCTACGCATCCGAGGGCGGCAACTTCGGCTCGTTCACCAACAACGAGACCATGAAGAAGCTCAACGCCAAGATGTACGCCGAAGCCGAGCGCCTCGGCTGCAAGTGGATTCTGGGCGGCGAGTGCGGCCACATGTGGCGCGTCGTCCATCAGTACATGGACACCATGAACGCCGAGCTGCAGCACTCCGGCATGACGACCCCCCGGTCGCCCATCACCGGAACCGTGTTCGACACCTCTGCGGCCACCAAGATGCTGCACATCACCGAGTTCACCGCCGACCTGATCAAGCACGGCAAGCTGAACCTCGACCCGAGCCGCAACGACCACCTGCGGGTCACCTTCCACGATTCCTGCAACCCGGCGCGCGGCATGGGCCTCCTGGACGAACCGCGCTACGTGCTCAAGAACGTGTGCAACAACTACTTCGAGATGCCGGAAGGCACCACCCGCGAGCAGACCTTCTGCTGCGCCGGCGGTTCCGGCCTGAACACCGACGAGATCATGGAAATCCGCCTGCGTGGCGGCCTGCCTCGCGGCAACGCCCTGCGCTACGTGCAGGAAAAGCACGGCGTCAACACCATGGCCTGCATCTGCGCCATCGACCGCGCCACCCTGATTCCGCTGGCCGACTACTGGGCGCCCGGCGTGGGCATCACCGGTACCCACGAACTGGTCGCCAACGCGTTGGTCCTCGAAGAGGGCGAAGTGCGCAAGATGGACATGCGTCAGGAATACCTCCCCGGTTTCGAGGACGAGGAAGACGACTGGACGCCCCCGAACATGGAGGATGCATAAATGAAAATGCACTACGGATTCCCGATCATCATCGGCCTGGTCATCTTCATCGGCATGCTGACCGCGCCCTTTGCGGTCGGCACCATGACCAAGGTATACAAGCAGCCCGAGCTGAAAATGCCGGTAGGAGAGAAAGAGTGCATCGAGTCCAAGGAGTTCATGCGCGAGCAGCACATGCAGCTTCTCAACGACTGGCGCGACTGGGCTCTGCGTGACGGCAAGAGGATCTATACCAACCACGCTGGCAAAGAGTTCGTCATCAGCCTGCAGAACACGTGCATGAAGTGCCACAACAACAAGGCCGACTTCTGCGACAAGTGTCACACTGATGCCGGTGTCTCTCCCTACTGCTGGGATTGCCACATTCAGCCGGAGGGTTTGAAATAATGAAGAACAACAGAAGAACCTTCATCAAGCTTGCCGGTATCGCCGCAGCCGGGTTGGCCGTGGCGCCCAAGGCGCTGGCTTCCAGCGGCGGGCATTCTCCGGTCAAGGCCAACCCCAAGGGGTTGCACGCCACGCAGTGGGCCATGGTCATCGACACCACCAAGCTGCACACCGAGGAAGAGATCGCCAAGCTGGCCGAGGCCTGCCACGCCATCCACAACGTCCCCAAGATCGAGGGGCACAAGGAAGTGAAGTGGCTGTGGTCCGATACCTACGCCCATACCTTCCCGGAGCAGGAAAACCCGCATCTGGCGGAAGAAGTCCATCATCGTGATTTCCCGCTCCTGTGCAACCACTGCGAGAACCCGCCCTGCGTGCGCGTCTGCCCGACCAAGGCGACCTACAAGCGTCCGGACGGCATCGTGGCCATGGACTACCACCGCTGCATCGGCTGCCGGTACTGCATGGCGGGTTGCCCCTACGGTTCCCGCTCCTTCAACTGGGGCGAGCCCAGGAAGAACCTGGATTTGAGCAAGCTCAATCCCGAGTTCCCCACCCGCATGCGCGGCGTGGTCGAAAAGTGCAACTTCTGCGTCGAGCGCCTGGCCGTCGGCAAGATGCCCGCCTGCGTCGAAGCGTCCGAAGGGGCCATGGTGTTCGGCGATCTCAACGATCCCGATTCCGAGGTCCGCCAGGTACTGCGTGAGAAGTTCACCATCCGCCGCAAACCGACCGCAGGCACCGAGCCCTGTGTGTACTACGTCATTTAGGAGGAATCAGAATGCTTGAACTCGCACTCAAAGGTTCCAAGAGATACTACGGCTGGATCGCCTTCCTCCTTGTGCTGATCGGCATCGGCTCCCTTGCTTATGTCAACCAGCTCATGGTGGGTCTGGAGACCACCGGCATGAATCGCGACGTGTCCTGGGGATTCTATATCTCCCAGTTCACCTACCTGGTCGGCCTGGCCGCATCCGGCGTCATGATCGTGCTGCCCAACTACTTCCACTCCTACAAGACCAACAAGCACATGGTCATCTTCGGCGAATTCATGGCAATCGCCGCATGTATCATGTGCATGCTGTTCATCGCCGTGGACGTCGGGCAGCCGACCCGCATGCTGAACGTCATGCTGCATCCCACCCCGAACTCCATCCTGTTCTGGGATATGACCGTTCTCGTCGGCTACCTGTCCCTCAACCTGTTGGTCGGCTGGACCTGCCTGCAGGCGGACCGCGCCAACCTGCCGCATCCGAAGTGGCTGAAGCCGTTCATCTACGTGTCCATCATCTGGGCCTTCTCCATCCACACCGTGACCGCGTTCCTGTACCAGGGTCTGCCCGGCCGCCACTACTGGCTGACCGCCATCCTGGCCGCCCGCTTCCTGGCAAGCGCGTTCTGCTCCGGTCCCGCCATCCTCCTGTTGGTGATGATGGTCACGGAGAAGTTCACGACCTTCAAGATGGCCAAGAACGCTCTTTCCACGCTGGTCAAGATCATCGCTTATGCAATGTGCATAAACATGTTCTTCTTCGCCCTGGAAATCTTCACCGCGTTCTACTCGAACATGCCCGGTCACATGCATCCGATCACCTTCCTGTTTGCGCATGCAGACCCCACTCTGGTGACCCTGATGTGGACCTTCCTGGCGTGTGCGGCGATCTCCATCATCCTGCTGGTGACGCCGAAGTTCCGCAACAACCTGAAGCTGCTGCCCTATACCCTGATCATCCTGGTCGTCGCCACCTGGCTCGACAAGGGTCTGGGTCTGGTCATCGGCGGTTTCACGCCCAACCCGTTCCACGCCATCACGCCTTACTGGCCCACCGGCAAGGAACTGCTGGTGTCCATGATGGTCTATGCCATCGGCGCGCTGATCGTGACCGTGCTCTTCAAGATCGCCACGAGCGTGAAGGAAGAGATGGGACACTCCCAGGGATTGCCCTGCGGATGCTCCACCGAGGACACATGCGAATGCGCCCCCGAGGAAGTCGAAGAAGCCCCTGCCGAGGCCTAAAACCGGCACCCGCTGACAGCCTAGCCACGTAACGTCACCTCGCTAGGTTCCAAGGCTGATTCAAGGGCCGCCCCTACTATGGGGCGGCCCTTTTCATGGGAGGCCGACCGGGGAGTCCTCCTGCGGGAAACCCCGGGAACACGATTTTGCGGGTTTTCCCGCCATGGGGAAACCGCTATGCTCCGGCCATGCGCACAGTTCCCATGCCGATGTTTTGAAAGGAAATACATTTTATGAAATCCGTTTTGTTTTTTCTGGTTTTCGTCGCCGCCCTGGCTGCGGAGCCTGTTCGGGCCGGGGACACGATCCGGTGGGGCGGGGCCGACAATCCGCCGTATCATATATTTTCCGGGCCCGGTGCCGACACGGGGTATTCCGATATCGTCCGAATCTTTTTTGCCGACCGCCTGACGGAATACGACCACCGGAAGGTCAAGATGACCCTGGCCCGGCTCATGGAGAACGCCCGCAACGGCGAGGATTACTGCTATTGCAACCTGCGCAGGACTCCGGAGCGCGAGGAGCTCTTCCATTACTCCGACGTGACGGCCGTGACCCTGGGGCCGCGTCTGTACGTCAGGAAGGGCAGCCCCATTCTCGACATGGCCGAACACGGCACCGTCAGCCTGGAGTCGCTGCTGGACTCCGGCAGGTACGCCGGGGTGGCCGAGACGGGCCGCTCTTTCGGGCCGGACGTGCGCCGGATATTCGAGAAGCACAAGTCGTCGGTGCTGCTGCAGGTCTGCCCGGACGTTGCGCAAAAGTTCGAGATGGTTCACAACAACCGGGTGGATTTCTTCATCGAGTATCCGTTCGTGCTGCAGCACTACGTCAAAACCGCAGGCAAGAGGCAGGATCTTGTTCCGCTCGGGATTGCGGAGCATGATCCCTATGTCCTGTCCTACGTGGTCTGCACCAAGACCGACTTCGGCAAGCGGGTCATCGAGCGGATCAATGAGGAATTGCGGGCTGCCAAGGGGACTCCGGCGCACCGCGAGCTGTTCGAGACCCCGGCCAGGGACCTTGATGAAAACTCACGCAGGGAATACGGTGAGTTGTACGGCAAGTTTCTGGAAATGAACTGATCCGGGGCCGTTCTTGACGCGGCCGGGATCACGATATACCCCCAGTGGAAATCAGCAAGTCAACGCGAGGAAGCTATGAACATCGGTCAGTACACCTTTGAAGAATTCAAGCAGAAGGCCAAGGAATTTCACGGTTATCCGGCACCGGGGCTGCTCATCGGCGGCTACATGGTGGAGGCGGCCAAGGCGCGGCTGCCCGAAGGGACGTTGTTCGAGGCCATGGTCGAGTCGGGCAAGTGTCTGCCGGACGCGGTCCAGCTGTTGACGCTCTGTTCCACGGGCAACAACTGGATGAAGGTCAAGCTTCTCGGCCGATACGCGGTCTCCCTGTACGACAAGTTCACGGGCGAAGGGTTCAGGGTGGCGGTGGATCAGGAAAAGCTCGCCAAATGGCCCGAAATCAAAGCCTGGTTCATGAAGGAGAAGCCCAAGGCCGAGCAGGACACGGACAAGCTGTTCGCCGAGATAGAGCAGGCCGGGGACACCATCTGTTCCATCCGGCCCGTCAAGATTTCCAAGCGGTATCTCGGTCACGGCCACATGACCACCATCGACGTCTGCCCGGTCTGCAACGAGGCCTACCCCGGCTCGGACGGGTCCATCTGCCGAGGCTGCCAGGGCGAGGCCCCCTATGAAAGCATCGAGGGCGTGGTCTGCGCCGACGATGCGCCCGGCCTCAGGGTCGTGTCCGTGGAGGACGCGGTGGGCACCAAGGTGGTCCACGACATGACCGGCATCGTGCCCGGCGAGTCCAAGGGGCCGATCACCAAGGCGGGCGATACCCTCGCCGCAGGCGACGTGTGCCGGTTGCAGCGCATCGGCAAGTTCAACGTCTTTGACGGCTCGGACCTGCCCGGCGACGAGTGGGTGCACGAGAACGAAGCGGTCAAGGCGTTCGCCAAGCGCATGGCCGGGCCGGGCGTCTCCTACGACCCGAACCCGGAAGAGGGCAAGATCAATTTCTTCGCCGATGAACCCGGCATGCTGTCCATCGACCTGGACGCGCTTTCCCGGTTCAACCTGTCCCCGGACGTCATGCTGGCCACCCGCCACGACGGCTCGCTCATGCCCAAGGGCAAGGGCGTTGCCGGGACCCGGGCCATCCCGCTCTACATCTCCCGCGACCGGTTCAGCCGCGCGCTGACCGCCCTCGGCGAAGGCCCGGTGCTGTCCGTGCTGCCGCTCAGGGCGGCCAAGGTCGGCATCCTGGTCACCGGCACCGAGGTCTTCCAGGGGCTCATCGAGGACAAGTTCATCCCCATCATCTCGTCCAAGGTCATCAAGCTCGGCTGCGAGGTGGTCAAATCCGACATCGTGCCCGACGAAAAGGACATGATCACCAAGTCCGCCACAGCCATGCTCGACGCGGGCTGTGACCTGATCGTGACCACTGCGGGCATGTCCGTTGACCCGGACGACGTGACCCGCGCCGGCCTGGTGGACGCGGGCCTGCACGACGACCTCTACGGCGTGCCCGTGCTGCCCGGCACCATGTCCCTCGTGGGCCGCATGCGGTCCGCCGACGTCATGGGCGTCCCGGCCTGTGCGCTCTTCTACAAGACCACCGCCTTCGACCTGATCCTGCCGCGCATCCTGGCCGGGCAGAAACTCACCCGCAAGGACCTGGCGCGCCTGGGCGAGGGCGGGTTCTGCATGACCTGCAAGACCTGTTCGTTTCCCAAGTGCCCGTTTGGGAAGTAAGCGGCTTGCGATAGCGGGCCATCTGCACATTTTTCGGACCCAGTTTAATCCTCACCGTAGCGCTGCTACGCCTCCGGTTAAACTGCATCCGAGAAAATGCACAGCTGACCCACTCTCCCAAGCCTTGAGATTGTAAGAAGGCCATCCGCGTTGCGGATGGCCTTTTTTGTGTAGGGTTGTGTGCGGCGGATTGCACATCCGATGTGCAGGTGCACAGGCCTTTGCCCGGTTTGTCGCCCCGGGGTTTTGCCAACCGGCTGAGAAGGCGTGCTTTTTTGCTTGGTATGGAAGGTGCATAACAAATAGCTTTGATTACTGTTTGGAAAAACCTATGATGATTTCACACCGTTGAAGTCTGGAATAATAAATAACAGTGAGGAAAACATGAAGAAAGTTGGAATTCATATCGGTCTGGCAGTGCTGTTGGTTGTGGGCGTTGCCGTCAACGGGCAGGCCTTTTGGGGGTTTGGCCAGTATGATCGCGTGGAGCCGGTGAACGGGGTGGTGACCATTCCTGTGGGCGACGTGAGCGACGGCCGGGCGCATTATTTTTCATATGATCACGACGGCCGGGAAGTGAAGTTCTTCCTGCTCAAGAGTTCGGACGGCGTCATCCGGGCGGCGTTCGACGCCTGCGACGTGTGTTTCGGCGAGAAGAAGGGCTACTCCCAGGATGGGGATTTCATGATCTGCAACAACTGCGGCCAGCGCTTCCATTCCGCGCGTATCAACGTGGTCAAGGGCGGTTGCAACCCGTCCCCGCTCGACCGTGCCGTCGAAGGGAACGACGTGGTTCTCAAGGCCCGGGATATCGCGGCGGGCAGCAGGTATTTCTAAATGAACATTCTGACCATCCCGTTGCGCAATACGCGCCGAAAGTGGATGAAGACCCTGCTCCTGCTGGTCGTCTTCACCCTCGGGGTCACATCCATCGTGTCGCTCAACTACGTGTCCAGCGTGGTGGGCGACTCCCTGGAAAAGAAACTCACGGCTTTCGGCGCCAACATCCTGGTCCAGCCCCACCGCGAGAAGCTGACCGTCAGTTACGGCGGTTTCTCCATGGGCGACATGGTGCTCGGGCAGGCCGACCTGGACGAGACCTCCGTGAGCGACAGGATCGGCTCCATCGAGCTCAACGACCGTATCTCGGTCATCGCGCCCAAGCTGGTGACCATGGTCAAGATCGCCAACACCGGCGTTGGCCTGGTGGGCGTGCGTTTCGACAAGGAAAAGGTGCTCAAGGGATACTGGGCTGTGAACGGCACGTATCCCGTGCGCGATGACGACGTGCTCGTCGGAGGCAAGGCCGCCGCCAAGCTCGACCTCAAGGTCGGCGACGCCATCGACCTGGAAGGCGTGGATGCGACGGTCTCCGGCATACTCATGCCCACGGGCAGCGACGACGACTCGGTCATCTTCGCGCCCATGGATTTTGTCCAGTCGAACTTCGGCACGCCCGGCCACGTCAGCTTCATCGAGGTGGCCGCCCTGTGCGCGGGCTGCCCCATCGAGGACATCGTCAACCAGATCCAGGCGGCCGTGCCCGACGCGGACATCCAGGCCCTGCAGTCCATCGTCAAGCAGCGCATGTACTCGGTGGAGTTCGTCAAGCGGCTCATCCTGACCGTCAGCCTGGTCATCCTGTTCATCGCCTGCTGCATGGTCGGCGTGACCATGCTCTCCTCGGTCAACGAGCGCATCAAGGAAATCGGCCTCATGCGCTCCATCGGCTTCGGTCGCGCGTCCATATTCTCCATCTTCTGCTTCGAGGCCGCGCTCATCGGCGTGCTGGCCGGGATCATCGGCTATCTGGGCGGCTACGGGCTGAGCCTCAAGGTGCTGGCCATGCTCGACATGGCCGAAGGCGCCACCGTGTCCTTCGACCCGGCGCACATGGGGCTCACCGGCCTGCTCATCGTGTCCGTGTCCGTGCTGTCCGCGCTCTTCCCGGCCTGGAAGGCGTCGTCAGTGGAACCGTCCGAAGCCCTCATATCCCTCTAGGAGCCGCCATGCTTGAAGCAAAAAACATCATCAAGACCTTCCGGTCCGAGGGCGTGGTAACCCATGCCCTGGACACCGTGGGCATCACGGTCGATCCCGGTGAGTTCGTGTCCATCGTGGGCCGTTCCGGATCGGGCAAGACCACCTTCCTGAACATCCTGTCCACGCTCCTGGCCCCGGACTCCGGGGAGATCATATACAACGGCGAGGACATTACCAGCCTGCCTCCGCGTCGGCTCAACGAACTGCGGCATAAGGACTTCGCCGTGGTCTTCCAGTTCCACTACCTGCTGCCCTATCTCTCGGCCCGCGAAAACGTGCTCCTGCCTTACATGAAGGGGCTCGGCCGGGTGCCCAAGGACGCGCGCATGCGCGCCGACGAGTGCCTGGAGCGGGTCGGATTGGGCGGCAAGGGGAGCAAGATTCCCGGCCACCTGTCCGGCGGCGAGCAGCAGCGCGTGGCCATCGCCCGCGCCCTGGTCAAGAAATCATGGGTCCTGTTCGCCGACGAGCCCACCGGCAACCTGGACAAGGCCACCGGCGAATCTGTCATGGATCTGCTGGTCGATCTCAAGAACGACGGCCTGTCCGTCGTCATGGTCACACACGACGACGAATACGCGGCCAGGGCGGACCGGACGGTATCCATGGCCGACGGCCGGGTGATATAAAGGGGAGGCGGGAAGCGCCTCCGGCGGCCTCGCAGGGGCGCTCCTTCGGAGAGAGCAGGGCGCTGCCCTGCACCCGCCAAAGGGCGAGCCCCTTTGGAATCCCATAGCCGCCTTCGGCGGAGGCCTCGGACAAGGCCTCCGTGCCGGGTGACGATTCGGGCAAGAAAAACGAGAAACGCCGTGCCATGTTGCAAACATGGTACGGCGTTTTATCTTGCCCGAATCGCGGGTAGTTTTATTTATGGGATTTTCAATTCTGCACGCCTATCTGCTCTCATTCAAATCGCGTAATTCCGCTTCCGCGCAGCTTTCGCCGTCAGGCGGCATAAAAAAGTTTGGGAGATTCTCAAGAACCCTTTCCAAAGGGTTCTTGAGCCGCCGGAGACATTGTCACACGTAATTCGGATAGTCCGTGCACAAGAGGTGCAGGGGCGGTTCGTCCTCTTCGATTTTCGGGAACCGGGCCTGGGGTTCGTGGAACCGGTTGTCGGTGTTGTCGTCGTTGACGGACGACACCTCGCCCACCAGGACCTTGCCCTTGCCGGGTTCGCCGTAGAAGCGGTGGTACATGCCCTGCTCGAGGAAGATGGATTCGCCGGGCGTGAGCACCACGGTGCCGCCGGGGGCGACCGTGCGCTCAAAGCCGTCCACGGACACGGTGAGCGGGTCCGTGCCCAGCTCTTCTCCCGGCGTGGAGCCGTACAATTCGACCACCAGGTTGCCGCCGCCGCGGTTGATGATGTCTTCGGTCTTGGCCCAGTGGAAATGCATGGGACAGATCTGGTTTTCGCGCACGATCATGATCTTTTCCGCATACGTCTTCGGATGGCCTGCGGCCAGGTTGCCGTTGCGGATGGTGAACAGGATCAGGCCGCGTTTCTCGAAGTCGCCCGCGCCGTAGTCTGTCAGGTCCCAGCCGAGCTGGTTTGCCACCACTTCGGAGTTCCCCTTGCCCTTCCAGTCATCCGGGCCCCAGAAGGCCCAGGGCGGGAGCCTGAACTGGAAGGACTCGAAAAAGGCCTTGGCATCGCTGATGAGCGCGTTGATTTCGGATCGTTTCATGGCCCGAATCTATGAGAGGGGTGGGGCGCCGTCAAGCGCGGATCGACTGGACATGGCCGCTGGGTCCGGTGCATGCTGCCTGCCATGGAAAACGAAATCACGATCATTTTGTACGACGATGCCGTCCACCGGAATCAGGTGACGGATCTTTGGGAGAACGTCTTCGGCTATCCCGCCGACTACAACGCCCCGGAAGTGGTCATCGACCGCAAGATCGCCGTTGACGATCTGCTGTTCGTGGCCGTGGAAGGCGGTGCGGTCGTCGGCACGGTCATGGCCGGGTATGACGGCCATCGGGGGTGGATCTATTCCCTGGCCGTGCGCACGGACAGCCGCTCCCGGGGTATCGGCTCCATGCTTCTCGCTGCCGCGGAACAGGCGCTGGCGGGGCAGGGCTGCATCAAGGTCAATCTCCAGATCCTCGACAGCAACGCCGGGGCTTGCCGCTTTTACGAGGCCAACGGCTACGGTGTGGAGGCGCGGATCAGCATGGGCAAAAAACTGGCCTGATGCATTCCCCCGGCGAAGGCAATATGCTGAGAAAAAAAAGTGGCCTTTGCTTTCGGGGGCGGGTATAGGAAAATCCTGCTCCGGCTTTTCGGGGGGCGATGAAGCCCCGACAAACTTACGAGGTGCTTTCATGGGCATGTTCTCAAAGAAGACCAAAGACAATACCGAACTCAACGCCTTTCTGGGCGTGGGCACCGAATACAGGGGCAAACTCGATTTCGTCGGCACGGTCCGCATCGACGGCCGTTTCGATGGTGAAATTTCCACCGACGGAGACCTGATCCTGGGCCGCAAGGCCTGCATCTGCGGCACGGTCCGGGTGGGCCGCCTCACTTCCTGCGGGGAGATACGGGGCGACGTATACGTCAAGGAGCAGGCGGTTTTCGAAAAGACGTCCACTCTCAACGGCAGCCTCAATTCTCCCTCACTGGTGGTGGAGAAGGGCGCCATCGTGGAGGGGACCATCACCATGACGGGCGCGGCCGTTCCGGCCGCCAAGCCCAAGATCGTGGCAGCCGATTTCGGCGGCAAGCCTGCAGCCAATGGGACAACTCCGGTCGCCAAGACCGGTTCCGATACAGGCAAGTAAAGAGAGGTAAGTCATGTTTGAGCTGGTCATCGAAGACAGGGGCGGGGAATACGTCGCCTTCAAAGCGGAGAAGGAGCGCGAGGTCGAACTCATCCGGCAGCGCCACGTCCGCTCCCTGACCGAAGGCCTGGCCTCCATCCGCGAAGCCAAGCCCGCCAAGAAAGCCAAGAAATAACCGGCTTTCCCAAGCATCCTGAAAAGATCGACCCCCCGCGCGCGGACACCCGCCGCAGGGATTGATCTTTTTTTGCGCCCAATTTCCGGCCCGTCGCCCTTGGGAGGGGCGCCGCCATTTACTGTCGCCGCGATATGTGAGAAAGTCCGCCGGAGATCACACGGGAGACACGTTTCATGGAAAAGATAATTCTGGTTCACGTGACGGGCGGCGACCGGCCCGGGCTGACTGCGGAGCTGTCGGCCGTTCTGGCCGGGTTCGACGTGGATGTTTTGGACATCGGCCAGGTGGTCATCCACAACTTCCTGACCCTCGGCATCCTCATCCGGTTGCCCGCCAATTCACAGCCTGTGCTCAAGGACCTGCTGTTCAAGGCACACGAGCTGGGCGTGAACATGAAGCTGCATCCCCTGGCCGAGGAGGAATATTCCTCCTGGGTGGGCGAGGCGCACAAGCCGCGCTACATCATCACGCTGCTGGCCCGGTCCGTGACAAGCAGCCAGGTGGCGGCCATCACCCGCATCATCACCGCCAACGGACTGAATATCGACACCATTCACAGGTTGTCCGGGCGCGTGCCGCTCGATTGCAACGACTATGAATGCTCACGCGGCTGCGTGGAATTCACCGTGCGCGGCACGCCCAAGGACATCGCTGCCATCCGGTCCGAGTTCCTGGACATCTCCTCCGAGTTGATGGTGGACATCGCCTTTCAGGAGGACAACATCTTTCGCCGCAATCGTCGCCTCGTGGCCTTTGACATGGACTCCACGCTCATCCAGGCCGAGGTCATTGACGAGTTGGCCAAGGAGGCGGGCGTGGGCGACCAGGTGGCGGCCATCACCGAGTCCGCCATGCGCGGCGAGCTGGACTTCAAGCAGTCCCTGCGCAAGCGGTTGTCCCTGCTCGAAGGGTTGGACGAGAACGTTCTCAAGAAGGTCGCGGACCGGCTGCCCATGTCCGAGGGCGCGGAAAAGCTCATCGCCAACCTCAAGAACGTGGGCTACAAGATCGCCATCCTGTCCGGCGGGTTCACCTATTTCGGCGACATCCTCAAGCAGAAGTTCGGCATCGACTACGTCTACGCCAACGAACTGGAGATCGTGGACGGCAAGCTCACCGGCAAGGCGCTCGGCGACATCGTGGACGCCGAGAAAAAGGCCGAGTTGCTCCAGTCCATCGCCGAGAAGGAAAACATCTCCCTGCAGCAGGTCATCGCCGTGGGCGACGGGGCCAACGACCTGCCCATGCTCAATCTCGCCGGCCTCGGCATCGCCTTCCACGCCAAGCCCAAGGTCAAGAAGGGCGCCCGCCAGGCCATCTCCACCCTCGGCCTGGACACCATCCTCTACCTCCTCGGCTTCCGCGACCGCGAAGTGCTGTAGGGGCAAGGCAGCCTCCGGCGGCTGGGGGAAGGGGAGAGAGGGAACCCTTTGCAAAGGGCTTCCCTCTCTCCCCTTCCCCCAGACCCCTATCCCCTCTCTCCCTCCTAAATTTTTTATATCGCCTTCGGCGCATGTTCCGGCCAATTCACAGTGAGCGAATTGGATGCAGCAGGCGTCCGACAGCGGGTCTCTGCGTACCGCCCCGCACACCCGGTACCCGTGCCGCGCTCCTCCTCTCCATGATTGAACAAACTCCCCCAGCCTGTTAAACACGGGAAAACATTCCATCTTGGGAGGCCGCATGTTCCAGTCCGACAAGCCCTATACGCTCGATTCAGTGGTCCGCATGGTCCTGGCGGTGGGCTTCATCATCGGCATGGTCTGGCTGCTGGGCTACCTGTCCAGCGTGCTGGTGCCGTTCGTGGCCGCGTTGCTCCTGGCCTACCTGCTCAACCCGGTTGCCAGTTTTATCCAGAAGTACGTGAAGAGCCGTGGCGTGGCCGTTACCCTGACCCTGCTCGGGGTGGTGGTTGCGGCGGGCGGGGTGTTCCTGATCGTGGTGCCGCTTATGGCAAGCGAGTTCGCGCACATGGGCGACGTGCTCTCAAGGCTGGCTTCGGACTCGGATTTCGGAGACAAGGTGGCGGGCCATCTGCCCCCGGACATCTGGGCGTGGGTCCGCGAGGCCGTGCAGGCCCCGGAGGTGCGGGATATCTTTACCTCTGATGGGGCCATGGGTGCGGTCAAGTCCGCCCTGACAGCCGCCCTGCCGGGGCTCAAGGGCGTGGCCGTGGGAGCCTGGAACGTGGTGGCCGGGGTGGCCGGGCTGTTCGTCATCCTGCTGTACATGATCTTTCTGCTGGCCGACTTCGGCAGGATCAGGAACAACTGGCAGAACTACCTGCCGGGAAAGTACCGGGAGAGCGTGACCGGGTTCCTGGCAGAGTTCGAGAAGACCATGGGGCTGTATTTCCGGGGGCAGGTCGTGGTCTGTCTCATCGTGGGCGTGCTCATGGCCGTGGGTTTCGCGATCATAGGCCTGCCGTTGGGCATCGTGCTCGGCCTGCTCATCGGCATCCTGAACATCGCCCCCTACCTTGGGGTGCTGGGCGCTGTCCCGGCTGTCCTCCTGGCCGCGCTGGATTCCCTGGAGGCCGGGGAGTCGGTCTGGATCGGCATCGGTCTGGTCGTGGCGGTCATGGCCGTGGTCCAGGTCATCCAGGACGTGATCCTGGTGCCGAGAATCCAAGGGGAGAGCCTGGGCTTGTCCCCCTGGCTCATCCTGCTTTCCCTGTCGGTCTGGGGCAAGATGCTCGGCTTCCTCGGCCTGCTCATCGCTCTGCCCATGACCTGCCTGTGCCTGTCCTGGTATCGACGGCTTCTGGCCACGCGTGAACCCGCCTGACCGGGGCGCGTATTTTCAAAAAACAAGGCCGGGGCGTATCGCGATACGCCCCGGCCTTGTCATATCCCTTCGGTATTCGAATCTAGAGGGTGGCGAAACTCTGCAGCACCCAGATGACCCGGCCCACGGTGCGGGCATCCATCTCGGCGGCCGGGATGGTCAGGTCGGTGTATTGATCGTTGTCCGCCTTGAGCAGGAACGAGTCCCCCTGATGGAAGACGCGGCGGATGGTCAATCCCTGGTGCGGGAAGTGGACCGCGCACAGGTCGCCGTCCGGGTGCTCCTTCTGGTCGCGGTCGATGCCGACAAAGGCGCCGCGCGTGATGACCGGCTCCATGGAGGCGGAATCGATCTTGACCACGGTCAGCTTGGGGCGGCAGAAGGACTCGGGAACGGACAGTTCCTCGATGGCCCTGGGTTCCCATTCGGCGGCTTCCTTGTCCGCGCCGGCCATGGTGGACACGGGAACCACGCGGCCCCGGGAGTTCATGCGCCCGTAGGGAGCCGGGGTTTCGCGGAGCAGGGTGTCCGCCGGGATCTTGCCCTTGTCTGCGTTGATGTAGACGGGCTCGACGCCTTCGGCCAGCCAGTCCGGGTCCAAGCCGTGGCTGCGGTAAAGCTTGAGGAACCAGTCCGCCGGTATGGAACAACGGCGTTTGGCGTCCGAGATGCTGGATTGACGAACGTCAAGGACTTCGGCGAGTTGAACCTGGGTCCGCGCGCCGGTAGCCTTTTTGATCCGCTCAAGCGCTTCCTCAAACCATTTGAGCTGCGCTTCATCACATCTCTGTTTCTTCTTGGGCATCTATTGCTCCTTCTGCAAAAAACTTTGAAGTAAACCATATGGCCGGACGAATCGTCGCCCTTGGCCCATATGCAATTCGTTTTTTAACGGGGGTATCCCCCATGACCTGAGTGCAGGTTCCGCCATTGCTTTTTTATCATGCGGGAAAAAATCCTGATTGAGTAAGGAAAAATTCCCAACGGGCGACAGTCTACCCTTTCCTATAACATATTTCAAAGGAAAAGGATGCGCTGATTTTCATCGGCGCATCCTTTCAGATGTTCATGCGTCAAGGCCGCTACTGCATGTATTTCAGGAACGGGCTCTTGGGTGTGATGATGAACTTCGAGTTCTTGTCGAACCCCTTGCGATAGGCTTCCAGGCTTCGGGTGAAGGCATAGAAGTCGGGGGATTGACCCAATGCGTCGGCGTAGGTCTTGGTGGCCAGGGCGTCGCCCTCGCCGCGCAGGATTTCGGCCTGCTTGTCCGCGTCGGCCAGGATGATGGTCCGTTCCTTGTCGGCGGCGGCCTTGATCCTGGCCGATGCCTCGCGACCCTCGGAGCGGTACTGCTTGGCCTGGCGCTCGCGTTCTGCCTTCATGCGACCGAAGATGGAGCGCGCGTTTTCCGCAGGCAGGTCGGTGCGCTTGATGCGGACGTCCAGGACGTCGATGCCGTAGGGCTCGAGCAGTTCCTTGCTCCGCTTGGTGACGGCGGCCATGATCTCCTGGCGTTTGTGGGACACGACCTCGATCAGCGTGTACCGGCCCAGCGCCACGCGCAGCTGCGAGCGGACGATGTCGTCCAGCCGGGCGCGCGCGCCCTGGATGGTGCGGACCTTGGTGTAGAAGGTCAACGGGTTCACTATCTTCCATTTGGTGTAGGAATCCACGTTCATGTATTTCTTGTCCGTGGTGGTGATCTCTTCGGGCTTGGCGTCGAAGTCCAGGATGCGCGCATCGAAGAAGACCACGTTCTGGACCAGGGGCAGCTTGAAGTGCAGGCCGGGGCCGAGCGCTTCATCGCCTACCGGGCGACCGAGCTGGATGACGATGGCGGTTTGGGTCTCGTCGACGGTGAAGGCGGCGGACGACAGCACGAACCCGCCCACGACAAGGGCTATGAGTAATAAAATGGTTGTTTTTTTCATGGTGAACCCGCCTTACTGCGTGGGCTGGGGAGCCGGTTGCTGTTTGGCCGCGGGAAGCTTTTCCAGGGGCAGGTACGGGACTGATTTCCTGAGGGCGTCGTCGGACATGATGACCTTTTCGATTTCCGGGTTGGCCAGGATGGCTTCCATGGTCTCCAGGTACAAACGCTGGCGGGTGATGTCCTTGGCCTTGTTGTACTCGGCCAGCACGGACAGGAACCGGGCCGCGTCACCCTCGGCCTTGCGGATTTTCGCTTCCTTGTATGCCAGGGCGTTGTTGGTGATGTGGGAAGCCTCGCCGCGCGCCTTGGGCAGGATGTCGCGCTGGTACGCCTCGGCCTCGTTGATGAAGCGGGACTTGTCCTCGCGTGCGCTGGCCACGTCCTTGAAGGCGTCGATGACCTCGTCCGGCGGATGCACGTTCTGCATCTGCACGGCCACCACGGACAGGCCGGTGTCGTACATGTCCAGGATTTCCTGCATCAGTGTCCGGGTCGAGACCTGGATTTCCTGCTTGCCGGTTGTCAGGGCGTCATCGATCTTGCCGTAGCCGATGACTTCGCGCATGGCGGCCTCGCCGGCGTGGGCCAGGGTCATTTCGGGATCGTTGACGTTGAACAGGTAGTTCTTGGCGTCCTTGATCATGTACTGGACGATGAACTGGACGGAGACGATGTTTTCGTCGCCCGTGAGCATCAGGGATTCTTCCTTGACCTCGCGGCTGACGCCCTGCTGGAAGCTCAGGTTGCGCGCCAGGCCCGAGGACCGGAAACCGAATTCCACGCGCCTGATCTGCGTCACCTTGGGGGTCAGTACGCTTTCCACGGGGAAGGGAATGTGGTAATTCGGACCCGCCGTGGTAACACGGTTGAATTGCCCGAATTGTTTCACCACACCGACTTCGTCGGGTTCCACGATGTAGAATCCGCTGGCTATCCAGAGGAGGATGATGATCGGTACGATGAACTTCCAGCCAGGCAGTTTGAAATTCTTGAATTTCTCCAACTGCTCCTGGAAGTCGTCAAAGCTCGGCGGCTTGCCGCCGGGGCGCCCCTGTTGCTGCTTTTGTAATTTTTCCCAGTCCCAATTCATAATGAGACACAAGTAGGCACATTGCGAGGGCAGGTCAAGGATAGTTGGATGAAAAAGTGGTATAATGATCGACGTGCCCATCGGGGACCGACAAAGCCGGGAGCTCCGGCATGACCAGTCTGCAGCTTTTCACCGGCCTGTTCCGTCGATTCCGGGCCAAGGTTCTCGGCAGTCCGGTGCGGGTGGTCGGCCAGTGCAGGATGTGCGGTTCATGCTGCGCGGACATCCTGATTCTCTACAAGGGCAAGTGGTTGCGCAGGAAAAGGGATTGCGAGGCCATGGTCAGGGAACTGCCCGGCTATTCCCGGTTCGAGTGCGTGGGGCGCAACCCGGACGGGTTTCTGACCTTCACCTGCAGGAGCCTGGGCGAGGACAAGTTTTGCACATCATATGAAGAGCGTCCTTCTTTGTGTAGAAATTACCCTTCCAAGTCGCTATATTACCAGGGAGGATGGCTGCGGCCCGACTGCGGCTATTCGTTCAGGGCCGAGACGTTTCGCCAGGCCATCAGGCGGCTGCTGACCGGGAGGGACGATTTTTCAAAGGTGCTCGAGGAGCAGCTGCGCAAGGGCGGGGACAAGGAACCCTCAAAAAAAGATACGGAATCATGAAGAAACTCATATTCATTCTCGTGGCAGTGCTTGTCACCGGTGGAGGCATCTGGTTTTTCACCGCCGGGCAGAAGGCCGGGAAGATCAAGGTCCTCCAGACGGCCAAGGTCGAGCGGGGCAGCGTTTCCCGCGTGTTGGAGGCCACGGGCATCGTCCAGGCCCAGGTGGGCGCGCAGGTCAAGATCGGCGCCCAGGCCACGGGCGTGCTCGAATCGGTCCCGGTCAAGGTGGGCGACAGGGTCAAGAAGGGCGATCTGGTGGCCAAAATCGACGCCCGCGAGCTCGAGGCCCGCATCGCCGAGGCCCGGGCCAATCTGCAACTGGCCCAGGCCAAGCTCGCCTACATGGAAAAGAATCTTCCCCGGCAGCGGACCCTGGTGCAGAAGAAACTCGCGGCTCAGGATTCCCTGGACACGGCCGTGCAGGACGCGGCGGTGGCCCGGCACACCGTGGCATCAAGTCGGGCCAAGCTGCGCACCCTGGAGGTCCAGCTTTCCTACACGCGCATCTATTCGCCCATCGACGGCGTTGTCTCACAGGTGGCGGCGCAGGAGGGCGAGACCATCGTTTCAGGCCTGTCCGTGTCCAATCTGATCACCGTGCTCGACCCGGACAAGCTCGAGATGTGGATATACGTGGACGAGACCGACGTGGGCCGCGTCAGGGAAGGGCTGTCCGTGCGCTATACCGTGGACTCCTATCGCGACAAGGTCTTCGAGGGCGTGGTCAACCGCATCTATCCCGAGCCTGAGGTCCGGGACAACATCGTCTACTACCAGACCCTGGTCACGGTCACCAGGGAGCAGGCCGCGTTCCTGCGCCCGGAGATGACCACCCAGTGCAAGATCATCGTGGAGACCCGAAACGACGTGGTGATCGTGCCCAACACCGCCCTCAAGTGGGTCCGGGACCGGCAGGTCTGTTTCGTGATGGGCGACAACCCCGAGGCCGAGCCGCGCGAGGTCTCGCCCAAGCTCGGCCTGGTCGGCCTGGAGACCTCCGAGGTCCTGGAAGGGCTGTCCGAGGGCGACGTGGTCGCCACCCAACTGGTGCTGCCCGGGGACAAGGTCTCCAAGAAGGGGAAGTAGCATGACCCAGGCGGCCATCGCCCTGAACGACGTCACCCGGACCTTTACCCGACAGGCCGGGGACGGCGCGGACGAGGATTCCGGCATCCGGGTGCTCAAATCCATCACCCTCGACGTGCCCACCGGTTCGTTCGTGGCCCTGCAGGGCACGTCCGGGTCCGGCAAGTCCACGCTGCTGCATATCATAGGCCTGCTCGACAGGGCCACGTCCGGCACCTACCACCTGCTCGGGCAGGACGTGTCCACCCTGGACGACGACCATCAGTCCGACCTGCGCAACCTGGCGCTGGGGTTCGTGTTCCAGTCCTTTTATCTCATCCCCTACGCCACGGCGCTGGAAAACGTCATCCTGCCCGGCCTGTATTCCGGCAGGCCGCGCTCCGAGCTGGTGGCCCGGGCCGAGTCCCTCATGGAGCAGGTGGGGCTGTCCGACCGCATGAACTTCAAGCCGTCCCGGCTGTCCGGCGGCCAGCAGCAGCGGGTGGCCATGGCCCGCGCCCTGCTCAACGAGCCCAAGGTCATCCTGGCCGACGAGCCCACCGGCCAGCTCGACTCCACCACCTCCCGCGAACTGATCAAGCTCTTTCACACGGTGCACGAGGCCGGCACCACCATCGTGCTCGTGACCCACGACGAGGAGGTGGCCCGGGAGGCCGACCGCGTCATCCGGCTGCACGACGGACGCATCGTCGAGGACATTACGGCCGGATAGGCGGGAATCGCCTCAGGCACAGGTTGGCCATCAAGCACAGGGGTTGAATGTGATACGGCAGACTGCGAGAATAGTGAGTATGGGGTTGGAGGCCGTCTGGGCCTTCAAGCTCAGGTCTTTTTTCGTGGTGTTGGGAGTGGCTTTCGGCATTGCCTCGCTGACGCTCATCGTGACCGCCGTGGACGGGGCCAACCGCATGGCCGTGGAGATCGTGGACATGTTCGGGCCGGACGCGGCCCTGGTCTTCGGCGGCAACATCCAGAAGCGGGCCGTGGGCATGCGCACCCTCACCCTGAGCAACGAGGACGCCAAGCGGATCAGGGATTCCCTGCCCGGCGTGTCCCAGGTCATCCCCATGCGGGCCAAGTTCGGCCAGACCGTCAAGTCGGGCAACGAAAACTTCCAGGACGTGCGCATCATCGGGGCCACCGAGGACTACGCCCTGGCCTGGAACTGGCCCCTGGCCGAGGGCCGCGACATCTCCGCCGAGGACCAGCGGCTGGGCGCCCGGATCGCCATCCTGGGCGACAAGGTGTCCAAGGAGATTTTCGGCCAGGAGTCGCCCGTGGGCCGGGTCATCTATATCGCGGGCATCCCCTTCCAGGTGGTAGGGCGGCTCACCCTGCGCGGTGTGTCCGGCGGCGGGGGAGGCGACATCGACAGCCGGATCATCGTTCCCCTGTCCACCCTGGTCCAGCGTTTCAACATGGACCGCAAATACTTCCGCGCCCTGCGCATCAAGTTCCTCGAGCCGGACTACATGTCCGCCCATGTGGAGAACCTGCGTTTGCTGTTGCGCCACCTGCACCACATAGGGCCGGGGGAGGACGACGACTTCTCGATCATCACCGCCGACGAGGTGCTCAAGTTTCTGTCCATGTTCAAGGGCGGGCTGACCATCTTCCTGGGCGTGACCGCAGGCATCGCCGTGCTCGTGGGCGGGTTCGTCCTGGCCAACCTCTTCTCCCTGTCCGTGTCCGAGCGGGCCGAGGAGATCGGGCTCAAGAAGGCCATGGGCGCGCGCAGTTCGGCCATCCTCGGCCAGTTCCTGGTGGAGGCGTGTGCCCTGACCGCCCTGGGCGGCGTGTTCGGCCTGTTCCTCGGCCTCGGCCTGGGCCAGTTCCTGTCGCGCCTGGATATCCTGACCATCCAATTCTCCTGGAAGGCGTTCTTCATGGCCCTGGCCGGGTCACAGGCCGTGGGCCTCGTCTTCGGCCTCAAACCGGCCAAACAGGCCGCCGACCTCGACCCCATCCAGGCCCTGCGCGGCGAGGGGTAGGGATGCCTCCGGCGGCCGGGGGAAGGGGAGGAAAAACCCTTTATAAAGGGTTTTTCCTCCCCTTCCCCCAGACCCCCATCCCCTCCTTTTCCTAAATTTTTTCCATGCGCATCCGCGCGGGTGTGGTTGGAGAACACGTGCATTTTTTTGACACGCTGTTCCAAACGCCACCACATGGAGCTTCCGACAACGAAGAGCGGCGGTTGTGGCGTGGGCACCGTCCCGAAGGATTCGCGCGGGCCAGCTTTCCGCGCGCCGAAGCTGGTCCGCGCGAATCCTTCGGGACATTCCGTGCAGCCCCAAGCCGCGTTCTCCCGCTTCCGCGCACCTCTCGCCGAAGGCGACAAGGGGGTCCAGGGGGCCTCGCTCCCTGGCGGGTGCTGGGCGGAGCCCGCCCCCCGGAGGGCTGCCCGGGGCCTTGCCGGGCTTGCACGAAAACCCGCCACGCGGTAGGTAGTCTTTCATGCGCATCAACATCCCCCGAGTGCACGGTGAAACCCCTAAAGAGAAGGTGATCCGCTCCATTCTGCTGATCCTGGTCTTTGCGGCCGTGATCTGGGCGTTCACCGAGAACAACAAGCGGGTCATCGACCGGCTGAATCTGGACGGGGCGGTCTACGACGAGACCGGGACCCTGGACAAGGAACAGCAGAAGTTCATCGTCTCCTTCACCCGCTCCCTGCGCGACGACTACGGGCTGGACTGCAAGATCCAGATTTACGGCGGGGATTTCGTAGTCCCGGAACTGGACGCCAAGACCCTGTACATCGGCCTGGCCCCGTCCATCGACGTGGTTGAGATGCGGTTCCCGCCCATGATGCGCCAGGCCCTGGGGCCCGAGTTCATCGAGTCCCTCAAAAGCACCTTCCTCCTGCCGTCCTTCAAGCAGGGCGACTGGCCCACGGCTATCCAGGAGGTGCTGGTGGAAATTTACAACAAGCTCGAATCGTTGGGCAAAGAGAGAGATAATGGCTGACAAGGTGACCATGTACACGGACGGTTCCTGCCTGGGCAATCCCGGTCCCGGCGGATACGGCGCGGTCCTCATCCATGGCGAATACAAGGGCGGGAACAACGACAATTACAAGGAATTTTCCCAAGGATACCGCCGGACCACCAACAACCGAATGGAACTTTTGGCCGTCATCGTGGCCCTGGGCGCGCTGAAGCGGCCCTGTTCCGTGGACCTCTGGACCGACTCCAAGTACGTGCAGCAGGCCATCACCAAGGGCTGGCTCAGGAACTGGCAGAAGAACGGCTGGAGGACTGCGGCCAAGAAGCCGGTCAAGAATCAGGACCTGTGGCGCAGGCTCATGCCGCTCGTGGAGACCCACGACGTGAATTTCCACTGGGTCAAGGGCCACTCCGGCCATCTGCTCAACGAGCGCGTGGACGACCTGGCCCGCAACGCCGCCTCGGGTCGCGACCTCCTTGAAGACGAGGGCATGGAATAACCATTCCTTCCCGATCCCAAAAAAGAACCGGCCCACCGCAAACGCGATGGGCCGGTTTTTTACGCTATCAGTTCAGCCGCTCGCCCTCAAACCCTTGGCGAGCGATCCGGGTGTCGTTACCCGGCAGCGGGTCAATCCGCCAAGTTCCCCAAAAAGGAACCATCTCTTCAACCCCTGCCGTGTCCTGAAATTTTACCTAAAGAAAACATCCCTTAAACTCCCTGCCTCGAGGCTGGGGAGAGTGGTGCAGCTGTGCATTTTCTCGGGTGCCCGGCGGCCGGAGGCGTAGCAGCGCTACGGTGAGGACCGCCGGGTGCCCGAAAAATGTGCAGATGTGCCGCTATCGCCAGCCGACGTTATGCGTTCACTTCTTGGCGAAGCCACTCCTTGATGGGCGGCGTCAGCTCCAGGATTCCCTTGATGTTCTTGATGTCGTCCTTGAGTTCCTTGGCCAGGTTCTCGGGAACCTCCTTGGAACACAGGACCTGGGAACCGTAGTTGTCCATCTTCATGAGAACCGCCTTGGGCGCGTCCCAGGTGTCGATGGCGAAATAGACCGAATACTCGCCGCTGCGGGTCACGGGCGAACGCATGTCGTCACGATAGTTGTTGTTGCCCCACTCCAGGTACAGGGTGACGGCGTCCTCGTGGATCATGTCCCAGTTCACCTCGTTGATCCATTGCTTGCAGGCTTGGAAATCGTTGCTCATATGCTATCCTCCCATTCAGGGTCGTGTTGTAAATGATAATAGCTACTGTTTGCAACTTTGTCCAGTCTGAAATTACGGATCGATTCCCTTTTTTTTGTTTTCGGCCACCACGAAGGCCAGGACCGTGAAGCCGACGATCAGGGCAAGTGCTGCCGGTTCGCGCGTCCAGAGGGCCCAGATGGTGATGGCGGCGGTAGCGAGCGCAAAGGCGAAGCGGCCCGTCTTGTGCCGGTTCCAGGGGGCGGCGATCCAGTTCTTCTCCCATTCCAGCCCGCGGTGCACGAAACGGAACCACCGGTTATCCGGCGGATCGTCGAGGTCCAGGCGGAAGAAACCGGCACCGAAAAGGATCAGCGCGGCGGCCAGGAACAGGTAGCTGTGGAACAGGAGGGTGGGGCAGAGCAGGGTGAGGGCGGCGAAATGGAAGGTCCAGTTCCACGGCTCCCGGTGGCGGGCGAGTGCCAGCGCGACAAGTTCGGACGGGGTGACGATCATGAGGCATGGTACAGACGAGTGCGTCCCGGATGCAACAAATTGTTCGCGGGGAACAATGCGAAATATCTTTTCTGAAACGCATTGACAGATGGACACGAGGAGATTAGTTGAGTGGTCAATTATTGACAAGTCAACGATATAAATCAGAGGTTTTATACATATGAAGAAAGAACAATTGGAAACATTTCATCAGCGGTCGCCCGGAAGAAGGCTGGCCATGCTGAGCCGCCTGAGCATGGCCTACATGGCCGGTCCGCTGGCGGAAATGGGCATTGGCCGCGGGAAAATCGGCTTTCTCTTGAGCGTGCTGCAATTCGAGGGCATCGTTCAGGAGGAGTTGACGAACCGGCTGTGCATCGACCGGGCGGCCACGGCCAGGGCCCTGCAGGCCCTGGAAGACCAGGGCCTGGTCCGGCGTGAAGAGGACAGGGAAGACCGGCGCAAGAAGCGGGTGTTCTCCACCGACAAGGCGCGGGCCCTGCAGCCGAAGCTCATGGAAATGCTGACCCGGCATAACGAGGCCCTGTTCTCCGGGCTGACCCGGTCCGAGCAGGACCAGTTCCTCGATATGCTGGACCGGCTGGTGGACAACCTGCGCGTCGCCGTCGAGGGGGGGAGCCGATGAATACTCCATCCCGCCGAAGAGGCGTGCTTTTTGCGGTGGCCGCGACCCAGTTCGCCGCGCCGTTCATGATTTCCTCGGTGGGCATCGTACTGCCCGCCATAGGCCGGGACTTCCAGGCCAGCGGCGTGGCCCTGTCCATGGTCGAGTCCGTATTCCTGGGCGTCAACGCCATGTTCCTGCTCGCCTTCGGGCGGGCCTCGGACCTCATGGGGCGCAACTGGATCTTTACCCTCGGCCTGATCATCTTCTGCCTGTCCACCGTCGCCCTCGGGTTTTCGCCGACCATCCATGCCATGATCGCCATCCGGGCGCTCCAGGCGCTGGGCGGGGCCATGCAGGTATCCACGGGCCTGGCCATCCTCATGGACGTCTACCCGTCCGAAGAGCGGGGTCGGGTCCTGGGCATTTCCCTGGCCTGCATCTACCTGGGGTTGTCCACCGGGCCCTTCATGGGCGGGTACCTGGCCGACATCCTGGGCTGGCGCTGGCTGTTCTTCCTCTGTGTGGTCCCGTGCCTGGCGGCCCTGGTTCAGGCGTTCAGGGCCCTGAAATGGGACTTTCGCCGTCTGGAGGTGCCCTTCGACTACGCCGGGGCCCTGGCGTCCATGGTCTGTATCGGGCTGCTCCTGTCCGGCGGGGCGAACATGGACACGGACTACGGGTTCCCGCTTCTGGGCGGCTCCCTGGCCGCCCTGGCCGTGTTCCTGCGCATCGAGTCCCGGCGCGAGAATCCGCTGCTCGACCTCGGCCTGTTCAAGGGCAACGTGGACTTCAGCTTCGGCAATTTGCTGCAGTTCCTGAACTACTCGGCCACCTTCGGACTGACCTTCCTGATGAGCCTGTTCCTGCAGCTGGGCCACGGCATGACCCCGCTTCACGCCGGGACCATCCTGGTGGTCCAGCCCCTGGTCCAGTCCGTGCTCTCCCCCCTGTGCGGGCGGCTGGCCGACCGTTACCCGCCCGAACCCCTGGTGACCGCAGGCATGCTGCTGTCCATGGCCGGTCTCGGCTGGGCGTCGACCTTTGACGCAGCCACCTCCATGGCCTCGGTCATCGTCATGCTGGCCGTGATGGGCGTGGGCATCGCCCTGTTCGTCTCGCCGAACATGAAGACGATCATGGGCTCCGTGCCGCCCAAGTCCTACGGGGTGGCCACGGCCATAACCGGGCAGATGCGCATCATCGGCATGACGTTTTCCATGGTGGCCATCTCCATGGTCATATCTGTCATCATCGGCGACCGGGTCCTGGACACGGACGTATTCGACCTGTTCAACCGGGTTGTGAAGGTCGTCCTCGGCGGCGGCTGCGTGGTCGGCGCACTGGGCATGCTCCTTTCCCTGGCGGCGTCGCGACGCAAGCGGCGGGCGGCCCGGAAAAGCGTCGAGCCCTAGCCTGTTTAAGGACGCCCGGCGGGTGTACAAAGCGCGCCGGGTTCATGTAGATATGCCTTTGGAGGACCATATGGATATGCATCTTATTTCGCGGGCCGTAGCCGAACTGGGCGAGTGCCTGCGCGTGGAAGAAAATCTGCTGGCAACCGCCGAGTCCTGCACCGGCGGGCTGCTGGCCTCCACCCTGACCGACACCCCCGGCAGCTCCGAGTGGTTCGCCGGGTCCGTGGTCGCCTATTCCAACGAGGTCAAGGCCCGGCTGCTGGGCGTGCCGCCCGAGGTGCTGGACGAGCACGGCGCGGTGTCCGAGCCCGTTGTCCTGGCCATGGCCGAGGGGGTGCTCAAGGCCACGGGCGCGCATGTTTCCGTTGCCATCTCCGGCATCGCCGGTCCGACCGGCGGCACCCCGGAAAAACCTGTGGGCACGGTCTGGATGGCCTGGGCATGGCCCGGCAAGACCAGGGCGCGGCGCTACAACTTTTCGGGCTCGCGTTCGGAGGTCAAGGCGCAGTCCGTGATGGCGGCCATCAACGGACTGCTCGGCGTGGTGCGGTAGGGCGGATCGGCGTCCGGCTATTTCTCTTCCAGGATCACCCCGTCGCAGACGAACGAGATGCCCTGGGTGGAGGCGGTGCCGATCATGACCGTCTGGACGACCGGGACATGGACCTCTTTGGGGCTCTCCCAGCTGACGATGAAGTTGGCCCCGGACCCGCCCGACGAGTCGCGTTCCCGGATGTAGACCTCGCGGGTGGCCATGGGCGCGATGACCATGGGCTCGGTCAGGTGGTCCTTCACCAGCGCACCGTGGTCGTCGTAGTACTTGATCGTCGTGATCGTGATGGGATTGGCCTCGTCCACGTTCCGGATGGAGAGCATGATGGCCAGTTGGTAGGGCCGTCCCTTTGCTCCCTGGTAGACGTGAGAGTACGCGGGCACGTAGAGCCTCTGGCCCTTGGCGGTCCACATGGTCTCGTCGGCTCCGGCCGGACAGGCGATGGTAAGGACGAACAGCGCCGCGATGATATGGCGAAGGCACGGTATGCGCATGAGGGGCTCCTTGTTTTCGGATTTTCTCTTCAAACTATGCCCGTGCGGCAGGCGGATTGCAAGAAATAGGGAACGGATCGTCTAGAAGAAGGCCCGGCCTGTCAGGCTCAGGCCGAGCAGGCAGAGCAGGACGAGCACCACGCGCCGGAAGACGGCTTCGGGCAGCCTGCGCCGGACTTTGCCCCCGAGCCAGATGCCCACCCCCACCGGAATGATCCCCGCGACGGACAGGATCACCACGTCCACGGACAGCAGGCCGAACTTGCCCATGCCCGCGAGCATGATGATGCTCGAGAAGGTGAACGAGGTGTTGATGGCCTGGACGAGCTCGTCCTTGGTGATGGGCAGGGACATGAGATAGGGCAGGACCGGCATGATCTGGGAGCCGGT
The DNA here is from genome assembly GCF_026000375.1 of Pseudodesulfovibrio portus. Taxonomy (NCBI): domain Bacteria; kingdom Pseudomonadati; phylum Thermodesulfobacteriota; class Desulfovibrionia; order Desulfovibrionales; family Desulfovibrionaceae; genus Pseudodesulfovibrio; species Pseudodesulfovibrio portus. The sequence goes on along the minus strand of NZ_AP026708.1, from coordinate 1,558,995 downwards.
CAACCCGTTGACCACGCCGGTGACGAAGCCGGTGCCCGTGGCGATGAGCGGGTTGTGCCCGATGCTGACGGTTTTCCCCCACAGCCCCCACAGCCCGTACATGACCATGGCGATGCCGAGCACCCCCCGGGGGATGTCCGAGTGGGCGTCGCTCAGGATCCACAGCCCGAGCAGCAGGCCGGGGATGGTGGCCGCGAGCATGACCCTGAACATCTTGAGGACGCGGAAGAAGTCGCCCGCCTCGATCATGACCAGGGCGTTGGACATGAGCGACGGGATGATGACCAGGGGAATGGCCACCCTGAGGTCGAGGTAGCCGGCCATGACGCCGAGGCAGGTGGTGGCGAAACCGAGGCCTGCGGTGCCCTTGAGGAACGCCGAGAACAGGAACGTGGCGAGAACGAATGCGATGATGAGCGGTTCCATTCGGGTGTCCATTACGCCTTGCGGCTTTGCGAGGCAACCCGATTCCCCCTTTTCACCGCGCCGACTCTGGGGTATGCAGAGAGCCCGATTGAAATAACCTGTTCGGAGAAGGACCATGAATATACCCAAAGGATACGCCTTCGGCGCGGTCGCCGCGTCGTTCAAGAAGCCCGGCAAGCTGGACCTGGGGGCCATCGTGAGCAAGACCCCGGCCGTGGCCGCCGGAGTGTTCACCACCAACAAGTTTCAGGCCGCGCCCGTGCTCCAGTGCCGGGAGATGCTGGCCGACGGCAGGAAGATGTCCGGTTTTCTGGTCAACTCGGGACAGGCCAACGCCTGCACCGGCGACCAGGGCCGCGCCAACTGCCGGGAGACCCTGAACCTGGCCGCCAAGACGCTGGGCGTCCCGGCCGACGAACTGCTCCCGGCGTCCACGGGCGTCATCGGCGCGCAGTTCGACATGGCCAAATGGGAAGCGGCCATGCCCGGCCTGGGCGAGTCCCTCGGCAAGGCCGGTCCCGAGGACACGGCCAGGGCGATCATGACCACGGACACCGTGCACAAGCTGGCCGATGCCTCCTTCGCCCTCAAGGGCGGCGAGGTGCGGCTGCTCGGCATGTGCAAGGGCGCGGGCATGATCTCCCCGAACATGGCCACCATGCTCTCCTTCATCGTCTGCGACGCGGACATCTCCGCCGAGGCGTGGCAGACCATGCTGGCCGACTGCGTGAACCTGACCATCAACCGCGTCACCGTGGACGGCGACATGTCCACCAACGACTGCGTCATGGCCCTGGCCAACGGCGCGTCCGGCGTGGCCATCGAGACCGAGGAGGACTACGTGCTGCTGCGCAAGCACCTGCTGTCCGTGCTCGAGGAGCTGGCCTACATGATCGTCATGGACGCCGAGGGCGGCACCAAGGTGGCCTTCATCCAGGTGTCCGGGGCCAGGACCGACGCGGACGCCGAGCTGGTGGCCCGGGCCGTGGGCAATTCGCCCCTGGTCAAGACCGCGCTCTTCGGCTCGGACCCCAACTGGGGCCGGATCATCTGCGCGGCGGGCTACTCGGGTGCGGATTTCAAGGCCGAGGACCTGGTCCTCAAGATCGGCGGGGTCCTGGTCTTCAGGAACGGCACCCCGGAACCGGGCGACATGGACGGCCTGCTGGGGCCGATCATGAAGGAGCGGGACATCGTCATCCACCTGGACGTCGGCGACGGGCCGGGTTCCACCATGCTCCTGGCCAGCGACCTGACCCGGGAATACATATCCATCAACGCGGATTACCGCTCATAGGGGGGAGCCATGCCCATACTCAAGGTCCAGACCTGGGCCGGCATCAGCAAGGAGAAGAAGCGCGACTTCGTGGAAACCCTGACTCGCGAGGCCGTGCGCATCCTGGACTGCGCCCCCGAGGCGGTGACGGTCCTCATAGACGAGATACCCAAGGAAAACTGGGGCGCTGCCGGAGAACTCTGCACCGAGCGTTTCCCCGACAAATAATTCACCAATAAGTAGACCCCCTCTCCAAGCTGGCACAGCCTCCGCAAAGCGGCGACAAAAAGTTTAGGAAAAGGAGGGGATGGGGGTCCGGGGGAGGCATTCATCCATGGCTGACATGAAGGGGCGGGACAGGCTGACCCGTATTGTGGATTTTTTCAATGAGTGCGGCATGCTGCGCAAGACGCCGAGGACCGGGTACCAGTTCCTGGGCACGGGCAGCGAGAACGTGGCCGAGCACTCCTTCCGCACGGCGGTCATCGGGCACGTGCTGGCCCTGATGGCCGGGGCGGACGTGGCCCGGACCACCTACATGTGCCTGTTTCACGACCTGCACGAGGCGCGGACCTCGGATTTCAACTACGTGAACCGCATCTACAACAAGTCCGAGCGCACCCGGGCGCTTGAGCACGCCACCGGCGGCACCGGCCTGGAGGAGGACGTCCTCGGCTACTGGGCGGAACTCGAGGAGACCGCCACCCTGGAGGCCCGGCTGGCACAGGACGCGGACCAGCTGGACTTCATCCTGAACCTCAAGGAGGAGTTCGACCTGGGCAACAAGTATGCGGGCCAGTGGCTGGAATCGGCGGTGCAGCGGGTGCGCACGGAGTGGGGCCGTGAATTGGCCGACGCTATAGAGAATACCGATCACAAGGATTGGTGGTTTCTGGGGCCGGACCCGGATTGGTGGACTCGCAAGAACGGAAAGGGCAAAAAATAAGGGGAACCTGACTGCATCCGGCAGGAAAAAGTCACGTTTTTAACCGGTAAAAGGGTAATGGTCTTGCCGTTTTCGCGTATCTTCGATAGGGGTAGACATTACAGATTTGCAGATTCCGGTTCACGGGACATGTGAACCGTTCATTGGACTCACCACAACTGCGCCCGACGGGCGCGGAGCCACGGATGGCGGATAAAACACGCGGGATGATGGCATCTGTTCTCATTCCCTGCAGCCTGTGCAGGGAAATCGTAGACGAACTGGGTGCCCAAGCACTCTTTTTGCTCAACGCTGCGCGCCTGGTGTTCGCCGGGTGGGGGCAGTTTCCCAAGATTATCCGACAGGTCTATTTCATCGGCGTCCAGTCGGTGACGGTCATAGCCCTGATCGGCCTGTTCACGGGCATGGTCATGGGCATGCAGCTCTATTTCGCCCTGTCCATATTCGGTGCCGACGGATTTCTGGGAACCGGCGTGGCGCTGTCGATGGTCCGCGAGCTGGGGCCCGTGCTGACGGCCATCATGCTTACGGGCCGGGCGGGTTCGGCCATGACCGCCGAGATCGGGGTCATGCGCATCTCCGAGCAGATCGACGCCCTGTCCATAATGGACATCAACCCCGTCCGTTACCTGGTTTCCCCCAAGTTGGCCGCCAGCCTGATCAGCTTCCCCATCCTGACCGCCTTTTTCGACCTGATCGCCATGTGGGGCGGCTGGCTGACCGGCGTCAAGCTCCTCGGGGCCAACGCGGGCGTGTACTGGTCGCGGGTGCAGAGCTCCCTGGATTGGGCCGATATCGAGGGCGGCTTCATCAAGTCCATCTTCTTCGGCCTCCTGGTCTGCACCATCTGCTGTTTCGAAGGGTATTACACCCACACCCGTTCCGGCCACGCGGGCCCGGAGGGCGTGAGCCAGTCCACCACCAACGCGGTGGTCAAGTCCTGCGTGGTCATCCTGGCGGCGGACTACATCCTGACGTCGCTCTTGTGGTAGGGGAGAGTTCATGAGCACCGCGCCGAGCATACGACTGGAAAACCTGTCCGTGGGATACGGCGGGACGCCCGTGGTCAGAGGCCTGAACATCGAGTTTCCCAGCGGCAAGCTGTCCATGGTCGTGGGCGGTTCGGGTTGCGGCAAGTCCACCCTGATCAAGCACATCCTCCAGCTGCACGCCCCCATCGGAGGCAGGATTTTCATCGGCGGCCACGACATCAGCTCCATGCCCAAGCGCCATGCCCGCTGCATCCGGCAGCGCACCGGCGTGCTCTTCCAGGACGGCGCGCTGCTCGGGTCGCTCAGGCTCAAGGACAACGTGGCCCTGCCGTTGCGGGAGCACACCCGCCTGAAAGAGGCGCAGGTCATGGAGATCGTGCAGGACCGGCTGGAGTTGGTGGGGCTGGGCCATGCCCTGGAACTGTACCCCAACGAACTGTCGGGCGGCATGCGCAAGCGCGCCGGGTTGGCCCGGGCGCTGGTCATGGACCCGCAGGTGCTTTTCTGCGACGAGCCCACATCCGGGCTGGACCCGATCCTGTCCGCCGAACTGGACCAGCTCCTCCTGGAGATGATGGGGCATTTCGATATGACCATGGTGGTGGTTACCCACGACCTGGCGAGCATGCGCGGGCTGGCGGACCACGTGGTCATCCTGGGCGAGAGCAAGTGTCTCTACCAGGGGACCATCGAAGAGTTGGAGAAGACCGAAGACCCGTACCTGCGTCGTTTCCTGGACAGGAAGGCCGAGGAGAGGGACGCCCCCAGGCTGACCCTCCCGCCGCTGGACCCGTCCATGTTCAAGATCGACTGCAAGGCGATGCTCGGCGATACAACAACGATCCGAAAAGGATAAGCGATGCTGAAGATGAAGAAAGAGACCGCTGTGGGGATTTTTGTCATCATGGGGCTGCTGGCTGTGGTCTACATGAGCGTCAAGCTGGGAAACGTCCAGTTGTTTTCGGATAAATATTATCTTGTCAAAGCCAACTTTTCTGATATATCCGGCCTCAAGGCGAACGCTCCTGTCCAGATGTTCGGCGTGGAAATAGGTTTTGTCAGCGAGGTCGACCTGAATCAGGAGCGGGGCGTGGCGGAAGTGTCCATGATGCTCCTCAAGAAGGTGAAGCTTACCGACGACGCCATCGCGGCCGTAAAAACTAATGGATTGATCGGAGACAAGTATGTGAAGATCATTCCGGGCGGCCTGGGAGAGCCGGTCAAGCCGGGCGACACTTTGTTCGACACCCAGCCTGCCATTGACCTGGAAGATTTGATAAGCAAGTTCGCCTTCGGCGAAGTGTAATAAAGGCTATACGTTGGTTGAGGGGCCGATATGTTGGTGAGAAGAGTACTGTTATCCCTGTTGCTGGTCTGCATTTTTTCCAGCGCTGCATCGCCGGTCCTGGCGGATCAATCTCCCATGGAGAGGGTTCAGGAAGGGACGGAGAAGCTGATCGCCATGCTTTCCGATCCGGACATCCTGAGTCCGGAGAACCACGAGGATGCCATCGCCCGGCTCCGGGCCGTGGCCGAGCAGTACATCGATTTCGGCCTGGTCACCAAATACGCAGTGGGCAGACCCTGGCTGTCCATGACTCCGCAGATGCGGACCGACCTGACAGAGGCCTTCATCAAGCTGCTCGAACGGTCCTACCTGAAGCGCATTCCCGCCTACGAAGGACAGGAAGTCCTGTACAAGAAAGAGGCTGTTCAGGACGATAAAGCGAAAGTTCTCACGGAAATCATTGACAAAGACAAGAAAATTGTAGTTGAATTCCGTTTGAGGATCATCCAGGATAAGTGGATGATCTATGATATCGTCGCCGAGGGCGTCAGCCTGGTGATGAATTATCGCAGTCAGTTTTCGGAGGTGCTGAGCAAGGGCACTCCCGAGGATTTGTTGCAGCTTATACGTGAGCGGATAGAAATTATCGACCGACAACAGCAGGAAGAAGAGCAGGCGTCGTGAGAATCAGACATAAGAAGTCCGGTGGTTTGGCAGCAGTGGCGGTGACCGTCTTTCTCCTTTTGGGAGCGGCGGGTTCCTGTTTTGCGGCCAACGCCCAGGCGGAGCCCGTGCAGGTCGCCCAGTTCTCTTCCGGCCAGATTGGCGGCGAGGCGGATTTTGACAATTTCGACGACGAGTACGGCGAGATCGAGACCATTGCCGATCCCCTGTACTACTGGAACAAGACCTGGTTCTTCTTCAACGACGGCCTGTACCACGGCCTGTTCAAGCCCCTGGCTTCCGGGTATGCCTGGATCATTCCGGAACAGCCCCGCACCTGGGTCAACAACTTCTTCACCAACCTGCTTTTCCCTGTCCGCTTCGTCAACAACGTGCTGACCGGCAAGTTCGACGCCGCCTACATGGAAGTGTCCAAGTTCATTGCCAACACCGCTTTCGGCTTCGGCGGGCTGGGCGACGTCACCGCCGACATGCCCCATAACTGGGAACCGGAACGGCCCACCGCCGACGGCTTCGGTCAGACGCTGGGCAAGGCCGGGTTCGGTCACGGCATTTACCTGGTCTGGCCCCTGCTGGGACCCAGTTCCATCCGCGAGACCGTCGGTTTCGTGGGCGACTACTTCTGTGATCCCCTGACCTACGCCGACCTGACCCTCGTGGAGATGATCGCCGTCAAGTCCTACAAGAACGTCAACGCGCTCTCCCTGGAGCTCGATGGCAACGAGTACGAGACCTTGACCGAGGGTGCTGTGGACAAGTACGCGGCCGTTCGCGACGCATATATCCGCTACCGGGCCAAGAAGGTCACCGAGTAGCGGTCTTTCCCCGCAATGAAAATCGCCGTCATTTCGGATACCCACATGGGGACTCCGCCTTCCTGGCTTGACCGGGTCTATTCGACGTGGCTCGCCCCGGCGGATGTGCTCGTCCATTGCGGCGACATCACGTCCTTTGCGGCGTGGTCCTTTTTCATGCAGCATGACAACTTCATCTGCGTGCGCGGCAACTGCGACTGGGACCCGCAGCTGGTGGATCAGCTTGAGCCCATGGTCACGGCCAGGGTCGGCGGCCTCATGCTCGGCGTCACCCATGGCTGGGGTCCGCGCTCACAGGTGCCGGTCAAGGTGGCCCAGGCGTTCGGGCCGGAGTTCGATCTGGTCTGCTACGGCCACACCCATGCCCGCGACTGGTCAGTGGTCGAGGGCGTTCGGCTCTGCAATCCCGGTTCCCTCGGCGAATCGGGTTCCCTGGCGGTGATAACCATCGGCGACGGTGGCGACATGCGTTGCGAATTTATCGACGCGGCCCAGCTTCCATTCCCATAGTCGGTTTCGAGTTCCATTTTCGATTGTTGCAGGGGTCTGGGCGGAAAGACCGTTCGGCTAGGCCCGGAACACGGTCTTCAGGTTGCACTTTTATGCCTGCAATGGCATGAGGTATCCGTGGATATGAAAAGGAAAACAGCGCTTGCCGTAGTGGCCGTGACCCTGGTCGCGTGCCTGGCTCTCTCCTGGCGTCCGGCGAGGGCACAGGAAAGCAAGGAGCTGCTTTTCGGCATGTCCGCCGCATTCACGGGAGCCAATGGGGAACTCGGCATGGAGTTCTACCGGGGGATGATGGCCTACCTCGATCATTTCAACAGTTCGGGCGGTGCCGACGGCTGGACCATCCGCATCCTTCCGGCCAATGACGGCTACAATCCGGTCCCCTGTTTTCAGAATACCATCCGCTTCATCGAGCAGGACAAGGTCTTTGCCCTGTGTTCCTACGTGGGCACTCCGACCACCACGCGCGTCCTCCCCCTGCTCCAGAAATTCGAGGACAGGCACATATACATGCTGTTCCCCTTTACCGGGGCACAGCCTTTGAGGTCCGAGCCTTTCGGCAAATACGTCTACAATCTCCGCGCCTCCTATTTCGACGAGACGTCCGGTCTGGTGGACAACCTGCTCTCCATCGGCAGGAGCCGGATCGGGGTCTTCTACCAGAGCGACGCCTACGGGAGGACCGGGTGGGACGGGGTAAAACGCGCCCTCGACCGCTACGGGCTGGAGATCGTGGGCGAGGCCGCCTACAGGCGCGGCGCGTCCTTTGATCAGGACTTCACCGAAGAGGTGGAGCACATCACGATCAAGGATGTGGACGCCATCATCGTCATCGGCACCTATGCGTCGCAGGGGGCCTTTGTCCGCGATGCGCGACGGAGCGGGTTCAAGGGCCCCATCGCCGGACTGTCATTCTGCGACAGTGACAAGATGCTCGAACTGCTCACCGAGCAGAGCAAAAGGGATGGATACGATTATACCGGGGACCTGATCCACACGCAGGTGGTGCCGAGCTATTCGGACCTCAATTATCCCGGAGTCCGGCGGTATCGGGAAATCATGGGCAACTACAAGGGTGTTCCCATGACTCAGACCGAGGGATGCAAGCCGCGCCGGTTCAGCTATGTCAGCTTCGAAGGTTTTCTCAACGGCGTGCTGCTGGCCGAAATGGTCAAGCGCATGTCCGACTATCCGTCCAAGGAGCGCATACCCGAGATCATGGAGTCCCTGCGCAACTTCGACCTAGGCATAGGCCACCACGTCGATTTCGGGGGCGAGCGCCGCCAGGGGCTTTCCGCCGTGTACTTCACCACCGTGTCCGACGGCATCTTCAACACCTTCACCAACTGGGAAAGGTGGCGTAAATGAAGGCTCCCAGGCTCCTTCTCAAGCCGCTTTTCTTCATGACGGTCATCTTCGGCGTCATCGCCGTGGTCACCTCGGTGACCTTCGGCAACCGTCTGCGCAGGGAAATGACCAGGGAATACGAATCCAAGGCCCTGGCCCTGGCCCGGAGCGTCGCCGAATCCGACATAGCCACCATCCTCAGCCGGGATGCCGGATCGGTCCAGGCGCGGATAGACCAGTACCTCGGCATTGCTGCCGTCTCATACGTGCTGGTGGTGGACGAGAACGGGGAAACGCTGTCCCACACCTTCCTCCCGGACGTGCCGCCCGAGATCGGCAAGTTGCTGGTCACGCTGCCGAGCGGGGACGGGGTGGTCAACGAAGAGCACCTGATGCGGGAGATCTCGCTGGGCGGCAGGACGTACCTGCACGTCTCAAGCCCCATCCTGAGCGGGCTGGCCGGGTACGTGCACATAGGCATGGACATGACCGAGATCACCCGCAACATCCATGAGGCGCTGGTGGAGCAGCAGATCATCATGCTGATTCTCTTCGGCGGCAGCGTGCTGCTCGTGTTCTTGTTCATCATGAATATTTCCAAGCCGTTGACGCAGCTTTCCGAATACGCGGGCCGGGTGGCGGTCAAGGACTTCAGCAACGTGCCGGTGATCACCTCCGACGATGAGGTGGGGCAGCTGGCCAAGGCCATGAGTGCCATGACCGGCCAGATATCCGACCTGGTGACCAGCCTGGAGGACAGGGTCCTGAAAAAAACCCGGGAACTCAAGGAGGCGCGCGACGAGCTCCAGCAGAAGGTGGAGGAGCGGACGTCCGAGTTGATGCGCACCAACACCCAGCTCAAGATCGAGATCGCCGAGAGAAAGGTCATCGGCGACGCCCTGCGCAAGGCCGAGAAGAAGTACCGGACCATCTTCGAGAACGCGGTGGAAGGCATCTACCAGTCGTCGCCCAGCGGCCGTTTCCAGGATACCAACCCGGCACTGGCCCGCATCCTCGGCTACAAATCGCCCGAGGAACTGATGAGTTCCATCTACGACATCGGCACCCAGATGTACGTGGACCCCAACCGGCGCAAGGATTTCCTCGAACTCCTGGAAGAGCGGGACCAGGTCAAGAATTTCGTGTCCAAGGTGCGCAAGCGCGACGGTCGCATCATCTGGATTTCCGAGAACGTGCGCCGGATCGTGGACGACACCGGCAAGATCGTCTGCTTCGAGGGGTCCATCGAGGACATCACCATGCGCAAGAAGGCCGAGGATCAGCTCAAGCGCCAGGCCTTCCACGATCCGTTGACAGGGCTGCCCAACCGGGCCCTGTTCCTGGACCACCTGCGCATGGCCATGGAGCGCGCCCGGCGGCGCAAGCACATGTTCGCGGTCCTGTACATGGACCTGGACCGGTTCAAGGTGGTCAACGATTCCCTCGGCCACGACGCGGGCGACGAGCTTCTCCGGGGCGTGGCCAGGGTGCTGGAAGGGTGCGGCCGGTCCGTGGACACCATCGCCCGGTTCGGCGGCGACGAGTTCGCCATCCTCCAGGAAGAGATCTCCGCACCCAAGGACGCCATCACCATCGCCCGACGCATCCTGGAAGGCGTGCGCCAGCCGTTCAACATCGGCGGCAACGAGGTCTTCACCTCCGCCTCGCTGGGCATCGTGCTCAAGACCGACGGCTACGACCGGCCCGAGGCCCTGCTCCGGGACGCCGACACGGCCATGTACCGGGCCAAGGAGCTGGGCAAGTCCCGGTTCAAGGTGTTCAACAAGAAGATGCACGACCAGGCCCTGGAGCTCATGGCCCTGGAAACGGACCTGCGCCGGGCCGTGGACCTGCACGAGTTCGAGGTGGCCTACCAGCCCATCGTCAACCTGGAGAGCCGCAAGGTGTGCGGCTTCGAGGCGCTGGTCCGGTGGCGGCATCCGGATCACGGCATCATCGGACCGACGGATTTCATCTCCCTGGCCGAAGACACGGGCCTGATCTACACCATCGACAACATGGTGCTCAAGGAGGCCTGCACCCAGGTCAAGCGGTGGCAGGACATGCTCGGGGTCGAGTCCGGCGAGGAGCTGACCATCAACATCAATATTTCCGGCAAGCATTTCGGCCAGTCCATGCTGGTCGGCCAGGTGGCCAAGGCCATGGAGACCTCCGGGCTGGGTGCGGAGTCCCTGTTCCTGGAGATCACGGAGTCCGCGCTCATGGACAACCCGTCCATGGCCGAGGACATGCTGCAGCAACTCAAGGACGTGGGCGTGCGCATCTGCATCGACGATTTCGGCACCGGATATTCGTCCCTGTCCTACCTGCAGCGGTTCCCCATCGACGTGGTCAAGGTGGACAGGAGCTTCATCGACGCCGTGGATGTCAACGCGGACAGCCAGGCCATCGTGCGCACGGTGTTCTCCCTCGGCGAGTCCATGGGGCTCAAGATCGTTGCCGAGGGCGTGGAAACGGCTGAACAGCTGGCCTTCCTGGAAGAGGAAGGGTGCCGGTTCGTGCAGGGATATTTCTTTTTCAAACCCATGAGCGTCGAGGATGTGGACAAGCTCCTGGAGGGGACCAAGCAACCGTCCTGACGTCCGTCCGGCCAACAACAGGGGGTAACCTATGGCGATCAGGGAATACATGACCTGCGAGTTGGAGCCCATCGAGCAGGTGCTCATGCCCTTCCAGGTCTTTTTCCGTTCCAAGACCACCAGCGGCATCCTGCTCATCGTGTGTGCCGTGGCGGCCATGGTCTGGGCAAACTCCCCGTGGGGCGCATACTATGACGCGCTCTGGCATACGGAGTGCTCCGTGGGCTTCGGTCCGGCAGTGCTGTCGAAGTCCCTGCATCACTGGATCAACGATGGCCTCATGGCCGTGTTTTTCTTTGTTGTCGGCCTGGAAATAAAACGGGAATTCATGGTGGGCGAACTGTCCACGCGCAGCCAGGCCGTGCTGCCCTTTGCCGGGGCGCTCGGCGGTATGGTTGTGCCCGCGGCCCTCTATGCGCTCGTCACGGCGGGCTCGCCGGCCATAGCCGGATGGGGCGTTCCCATGGCCACGGACATCGCTTTCGCCCTGGGCATTCTCAGCCTGCTCGGCGACCGGGTTCCCTACCAGCTCAAGATATTCCTGACCGCCGTGGCCATCGTGGACGACATCGGCGGCATCCTGGTCATCGCCCTGTTCTATACCTCGTCCATTTCCATGTTGATGCTGGGCGCGGCCATGGCCCTGCTGCTGCTCGCCTACGCCGGAAACCGCATGGGCGTCCGCAATCCATTTTTCTATGCCCTCATCGGCTGCCTGGTCTGGCTGACCGTGCTAAAGTCCGGCGTCCACTCCACGGTGGCGGGCGTGGCCATGGCCTTCATGATCCCGGCCAGGACCCGCTGCGACGCAAAGGCCTTTCTTCGCAACGCCACCAACATTCTCGACGACTACGGCAAGTCGGTCCGGCCCGGGGCCTCGGTGCTGACCAACTCGGCCATGCATTCGGCCCTGTTGGCCATGCAGCACGTGGCCACAAGCGCCCAGACCCCGCTCCAGCGCCTGGAGCACGCGCTGCACCCGGTGGTGGACTATGCCATCATGCCCATCTTCGCCCTGGCCAATGCGGGAGTGGTGCTCGGAGGCGACATGGGGGCGGTGCTGTCCAGCCAGGTCACCATGGGCACGCTCCTGGGGCTGGTCCTGGGCAAGCCCCTCGGCATCACCCTGGCGGTGGTGGCCATCACCAGGATATCGGGCGGCTATCCCAGGGGCATGAGCTTCCGCCATTTCCTTGGCGCGGGCATGCTGGGCGGCATCGGGTTCACCATGTCCCTGTTCATCGCGGCCCTGGCCTTCGGCGGTTCGCCGGAGCTGCTCACCGGGGCCAAGACCGCCATCCTGCTGGCGTCCGTCCTGGCGGGCATCGGCGGGTACCTGCTGCTCAGGAGCACGCCGCTCCCGGTCGTGTCGGATGGATCGTAGGACTTCTCATCAGGCATAAACCAGTGTAATGTGCCGGTGAATCAGAACGCCAACCTGTGAGAAAAGAACGATGACGACCAGCGACCAAGAATTGATCGAGGGCGTTTTTTCCATCGAGAAAACCGGCAAGATAGGCACCGGCACCACCGCCAGGAGGGTCAAGCAGACGGCCCTGTATTACGCCAAGGAGGTGGATGGGGGCATGGTCGAGCTACAGCTTCTCAATGACCAGAAGGTGCCGTTCGGGGCCGTGGATCAAATCTCGAAGGAAGACCTCCTCGCCGAATACATCCCCATGCCCCAGCTGTACAAGGAGGTCATGGGCAATCTGCGTTCCGTGCAGAAGGCCCTGGCCCGCGGCGACAAGTTCCGCAAGCGGGGCGAGACCTTCACCGCCGAATTCGAGTACGCCCATGCGCTCGATCTGGACGAGGAGAACGTGCGCGCCAACTTCGGCATCGGCCTCTGCCTGCTCGAACGCGACGACAAGGAAAAGGCCAGGGAGGTCTTTGACCGCATCCTCAAGATCGATTCCGCCTTTGAGGACGAGCATAAGCACCTTTTCAACGAGTACGGCATCGCGCTCCGGAAAAAGTCGCTGGGCGACCAGGCCGTGGACTACTACAGGCGCGCCCTGGACCTTTCCAGCGACGACGAGAACCTGTGGTACAATCTGGGCCGCGTCCTCTTCGACCAGGAGAAATGGGCCGAGTGCGCCGAGGCCGCTTCCCGTTGCCTGGACCTCAATCCAGATCACCCCGAGGGCAAGAAGATGCTCGCCTACCTGACCAAGAAAGGTCTGGTCTAGGCCCTCCGGCCGGGATGCCCTATGGGTACCGTCAAATCCTTCATCATCGCAGGCACGCACAGCGGCTGCGGCAAGACGTCCATCTCCCTCGGGCTGATGGCCGCCATGGCCCGCCGGGGCATGCGCGTCCAGCCCTTCAAGTGCGGCCCGGATTTCATCGACCCCGGCCACCACGGGCTGGCCTGCGCCCGCGACGGCGAGCCTGTGCCCAGCCACAACCTCGACGGCTGGATGCTCGACGAGCCGACCAACAGGGACATCTTCAATCGATACGGCGCGGGTTGCGACGTGGCCGTGGTCGAGGGCGTCATGGGGCTTTTCGACGGCATCTCCGGCACCCGGGAGGACGGCTCCACCGCCCAGATGGCCAAGGCCCTGGGGCTGCCGGTCATTCTTGTGGTGGACGCCCGGTCCATGGCCCGGTCCGCCGTTGCCCTGGTGTCCGGCTACGCCCATTTCGACGCGGGGCTGAACATCGTGGGCGTCATCTTCAACCGGGTGGGCGGGCCCTCCCATGCCGAACTGCTCAGGGAGGCCATGTCCCAGCTGCCCGGCATCCCGGTGCTCGGCTGTCTCAAGCGGGATGAGGACATCAGCACGCCGTCCCGCCATCTGGGGCTGGTCACGCCCGATCAGGAAGGGCCTGACATGACCCGGTACCAGCGGCTGGCCGACTGGGTGGAGACCGGCGTCAGCGTGGATGAACTGCTGGGCGCCCTGCCGGACATCGACGTGGTGCCGCCCTTCGAGCCGGTGCCCCAGCTGCCCAAGGTCACCTTGGGCCTGGCCCGGGACAACGCGTTCTGTTTCTACTACGAGGAGAACCTGCGCCTGCTGCGGGAGGCAGGGGCGCGGCTGGTGGAATTTTCCCCCCTGGCCGACACCCGGCTGCCCGACGAGCTGGACGGCCTCTACATCGGCGGCGGCTATCCTGAGCTGTACGCCTTCGAGCTGGGCCAGAACACCAAGCTGCGGCGGGAGATACGGGAGTTCTGCGAATCGGGACGCCCGGTCTATGCCGAGTGCGGCGGGTTCATGTACCTCATGAACGACATCATCACCGGCCGGGGAAGGTATGCCATGGCCGGGGTGTTCCCGGTCCGGGCCGAGATGGGCGAACGGTTCCGTGCCCTGGGCTACCGGGAGGTGGTCACGCAGGCCGACACCATACTCGGCGGCGCCGGGCAGACCGCGCGCGGCCACGAGTTCCACTACTCCGCCATCCAGGAGGAAGAGGGCGCTGCCGAATTGACCCCGGTCTACGCCATGTCCGGTCGCAAGGGCGTCATCGAGACCCCGGAAGGATTTGTGCAGGGCAACACCTTCGGCTCCTACGTCCACCTCCACTTCGCCTCCAACCCGGCCATCCCCAAGGCCTTTGTCCGGGCCTGCCTGGACGTGGCTTCGGGCAACAGACCTGAAATCAAATAAAAAAAAGGCCGCCCTTGAGGGCGGCCTTTTCGTGATTCGAATTCTTATGTCGCGACGCTATTGCACGTTCTCGTTGAAGGGAATCTGCAGCTTGGTCAGCGCCTCGGACAGCTTGGCGGCTTTTTTGGCGTCCACGAAGGACAGGATCTCGCCGGCCTGGCGACCGCGCATGCCGGACAAAACCTTGACGGCCAGGTCGTCGTCCATGGATTGCAGGATTTCGGCGGCCTTCTTGGCCTTGGTGTTGGAGAGCATGTCCACCAGTTGCTTGACGCGCTTGTCCTTGATCTCCTTGGCGTCGTCCAGCATGGACTTGATCTCGGCATGCATTTTCTCGACGCGTACGGCTTCGGCCCTGATGGACGCCTCCATCTCCTTGAGCGTCCGCTCCTTGATGGCCAGCTCCTCTTCCTTGCGCTTGAGCGCCTTCCACTCCTCGGGCAGGTCCGCTTCGGTGCGTGCCTCGGCAGCCTGATCCGCTTCGGCCTCGGCCTGGGCGGCCCGGTTGGCCTCGGAATCCGCCGTGTCGGCGATGGGGGTGGGCGTTTCCTCTTCCGCGGCTGCGGCAATGGAGGCGATTCCGTCAGGCAGGACCGTGTCGACCACCTTGAGCGTCAGTGAATCGACGCTGACCATGCCGAACACGATCAGCTTCAACAGGGCCAGAAAAACGAGGCTGGCAAGGACTCTAGAAATCTTTAGATTCGTAGCGAATCGTTGCCATTTCGTCGTTTTCCTTCTCTTCGCGGGCGCTTTCTTCTTCATGGTGCTTCTTGGCTTGCGTTGACTTCAGCTTCTCAAGGAGTTTCTTGTCCTTGGATCGTTCCACGGCCTGTGCCCGACATCTTTGCAAGTTAAGTTCCAAACTGTTCAGTTCCAGCCGGGCTATGGAGATGTCCTGCTCCAGGGCTTCCTTGTACTGCCGCCAGAGCCACATGTCGTTGGACGTGCGGCGGGAGTCCTTTTCCTTGGCCATGTGGGCGACCAGGCTCGTTTCCATCTCGGCCATCCTGGCCGCCTGGGCGTCCCGGTCCGCCTTGGCCTTGAGCAGGGCCGCCTTGGCCTGCTCCTCCAGCTGCTCCCGGTAGTCGAGCACCTTGTCGAGCTTGAATGCGAACGGTTTGACCATGTCGGGAATGTGCCACGAACCGGGTTGCCGGGGCAAGCCGGGTTACTTGGCCGCCTTGTCCGGGGCTCCGGCCAGTCCGCAGTACCCCTTTTCCCTGGACTCGTCGGCCCAGCGCCACATCATGCACTGGGTCACCTGGCACATCTTCATCTTGTCGTCGTGGGTCATGAGCAACGGGCAGAACATGAATTTTGCGTCGCTTTCCGCAACCAGCATGGAGGCCTCCTTGGCAGAAAAATGAAACGGCGCGCCGCATGTCCGCGACGCGCCGTCATCATAGCGTGCATTGACGGTTCTTGAAAGGTCAACTTTCCGGCGTGGTCTGGACCTTGAGCATGCCGGTGGTTTCCGGGGTCTCGGCCGGGGAACCGACGGGCTGCTCCATCGTGTCCGGTGCGGCCTCGGCGGGCATCTCGGCCATCTGCGTCGCGGGCAGGTTGATCAGGGTGTCCATGCCGAGCAGTCCCTTGAGCTTTTCCAGGGACAGGATGGACAGGCGGGCCTTGTCGTCCAGGACGTTCACGTAGCCGCCGTCGGCGATGATCTTGGCGTAGTCGCTGTCCTCGAGCTTGGGGTTGTCCTTGAACCGGGCCTCGAAATTGGCGGCGTATTCCTTGATGTAGTTGTCGATTTCCGGCTTGGTGAGGCTGTCGATGTCCTTCATGCCCGCCACCACCTGTTCCGGTGTCAGGACGTCGGATTCGACCACCTTGGCGAAGCTGCGCATGTAGCGCAGGGTGCCGTCGTAGATGTGGCTGCGCTTGACCACGTTCATGCCCGCCCAACCGGCGCGGAGCCACTTGAACAGGAAGACCGTGGTGGTGGCCTGGTCCATGTCCTCAATGTAGACCTGCACCGAGCCGGAGGCATAGGTGAAGGTGTCCATCCAGCCGATCATGCCCCGGTTCAGCCCTTCGAGACCGGAGTAGAAGTAGTCCCACTGCTTGTCGTCGAGGATGGCGCCCTTGCGGCCCACGTCGGACTTGTCCTCCTGCTCGGTGACGGACAGGAGCACGTTCTTGCCCGCGTAGTTGAGCAGGATGATCAGCCGGTTCAGGTCATAGAGGTAGTATGCCTCGGCAAAGGAGTCCGGGGTGGTGGACTCGAATTCCCGACCGCGAACGACCACGGGCTGGGACAGGTTTTCCAGCTGGTCCCACAGCCCCTTGTCGAGATTCAATATCTCGCTTCCCTCGTGCCAGCCGGACATGCGCAGGACCGCCGGGCAGAGCAGGTAGTTGGGGATTTCCGGGTTGTAGAAATAATGCAGGATGCGCCTGAGGTCGCTTTTCACTTCATTGCGCAGGCAGACGCCCAGGCCGTCGAACCGGCGGGCCGGGGCGATGTCCTTGGGCTCGGTGGTCAGGGTGACGAAGTCGAGCATGGACCGGACCCTGGCCGGGTCGAACTGTGTGCCGGGCGTGCGCAACACCTCGAAAAGATGATCGATGCTCGACTCGACCTTGGCGTCCAGCGGGTCAGGATTCTTGTCCAGCTCGACGCCCATGAGTCCGGTCGGCTCGTCTTCGGCCATGGCCGGGGTCCACAGCCCGCTGCACAGCACAAATAAAGAGACCACCAGGACCAGGAAGGGCCTCGGCAACGATATTATATTGGTATTCATATGATTTGTTTGTTGAATTTCTCTTTACCCAGGGGGTTGCCCGGTTGCATTCCGTCAACTTCAATTTAGTAATCTTCCGCAAGTTTGGCAAGCCGGAATAGGACATTCTAATTGCGCCGGATCATTCTGCTGAATTGGTTGGTTTTTTCTTGAAGGCGAGCAGCTCCATGCGGGTCACGGCCTTGCCGCCGAATTTCTTGCGCACCGCATCCACGGCCCGATCCAGTTCGCTGGTGGCCTCGACCTTGGCGGGTTCTTCCTCGAACAGCGTCACCTGGCGGTTCCTGGGCGAGAAATTGGACACGCCCACGCCGATGAGGCGCACGGCCCGTTTCAGTTTCACCTGTTTGAGCAGCAGGCAGGCGGTCTCGTAGATGACGGCGGTGTTGTCCGTGCGCGAGTCGAGGCTTTTGGATCGGGTGATCTGCTTGAAGTCCGAGAACTTGACCTTGAGCGTCACGGTGCGGCCCTTGTAGCCGTGGCGGCGGAGGTCTTCGCCCACCCGCTCGGACTGGGCCAGGAGCCACTGGCGGAGCGTTTCGCGGTCCGTGGTGTCCTCGTGAAAGGTGTTCTCCGCGCTGCAGCTTTTGGCCGCCTCGGACGGGACCACCCGGTTGGGGTCGATGCCCGATGCCCGGTCAAAGAGCGCGCCGCCGTATTTGCCCAGCCTCGCCTCCCAGTGCTCGCGGGGTTTCTGCAGCACGTCGCCGCAGGTGCGCACGCCCATGCGCGTCAATATTTCAACGAGCTTCTTGCCCACGCCGGGGATCTTGCCCACCTTGAGCGTCCGCAGGAAGTCGTGCATCTCCTCGTGCCGGATGATGAACATGCCGTCGGGCTTGTTCATGTCCGAGGCAATCTTGGCCAGGAAGCGGACAGGGGCCGCGCCCACCGAGCAGGTCAGCCCCGTGACCTCCTTCATGCGCGCCTTGATCCGTCGCGCCACCTCGTCGATGGGGCCGAACAGCCGTTCAAGCCCCGTGCCGTCGAGATAGGCCTCGTCCACGCTGGCCTGCTCAACGGTGGGCGAGAATTCGGCCAGGACGCCCATGACCATCCGGGATATTTCCTTGTACCGCTTCATGCGCCCGGGGATCATGATGATATCGGGGCAGAGCTGACGCGCCTTGACCACGGACATGGCCGAGCGCACGCCGTACTTGCGCACCTCGTAGCTGGCCGCCGAGACCACGCTCCGGTCGGACGTGCCGCCCACGGCCACGGGCTTGCCCTGCAGGTCGGGGTTGTCCATCTGCTCCACCGAGGCGAAGAAGGCGTCCATGTCGATATGGAGGATCCAGGTTCTCATGATTGGGGGGAGTGTACCCTCGGGAGGCGGGGTGTGCAATGGCGGCTGCGCCGCCGGGCTGTATTAATGTGCTTAGCGCATTCGCGTTTTACTTTTTTTGTTCTTCCTTTTGAGTGTTCCGCCACTCGGCGGCCCTATTTTTGGCTGGCGCCCCAAAAATAGGGGAAAAAGGGCGCTTTCGGGGTAGCTCGCGCTGTCAGGCCCAAGAGCCTGTAGGCGACTTTGCTGCCCGTCTGCAAACTTGCCTGCGGCAAGGTCGACGGGCTGCGCAAGTCGCCCGGAACAGGCTCTAGGGTCTGACAGCGGATTGTCCGTCATTGTCGAATGACTTTGCCATCTCCATTAGGCGCACCTAAAGAAAACACCCTGCCCAAGAAGTCGGGGGCTACTCCCGCCCTTGATTGTGGCTTAGAAGCCGACAGCAAGGAGCGGCGGCTCCCATAAGAGAATACGTGCTCCTCGCCATGGCCTTCACTCGTCTGCAAACTCAACGCGTACCGATCCCCACGGATGGGAGCCGCTCCGAGTTGATCGGATTCTTGCCGTGATCTTGGGGGCGGCCAAGCTCGGCAAGCGCACTTTTTGCTTACTTTTTGGTGCGCCAGCCACAAATCCGCAGGACAGCGGATTTGGAGCGCGCCTGGCAAGGCGCGACCCCGATGGGGCGAGGGCCATGGACGGCCCGAATCAAAAAGTCAGCCGCTGTAAAAGCGGAACACAAAGTAGGGAGGACGAAAGAAGTTGAACGCGAATGCGCTCACGAATCAAAGGAGGCGATCACTCCCGCCGTCGGCGGGGTGGAGCCTAGAAGTACATGGAGAAAACCGCATACCCCACGCCGACGAGGGCGATGGAAACACCCCGGCTCACCTGGTTGTAGAGGATGAGCTTGAAGGCCATGCGCGGGCGGAAGATGCCCGCGTAATAGGGGAACTGGTGGCGGAAGGCGCGCATTGGCGAGGACAGCACGTTGCCGAGCATCAGGGCCAGCACCACCTGGGTCTGGGTCAGGGCGGTGTCGGTCATGAGCGCGCTG
Source organism: Pseudodesulfovibrio portus (assembly GCF_026000375.1). Taxonomy (NCBI): domain Bacteria; kingdom Pseudomonadati; phylum Thermodesulfobacteriota; class Desulfovibrionia; order Desulfovibrionales; family Desulfovibrionaceae; genus Pseudodesulfovibrio; species Pseudodesulfovibrio portus. The sequence continues at coordinate 1,539,390 of NZ_AP026708.1, read as the reverse complement.
GCCGCGGCCAGGCCGGCCTGGAATTCGGCGACCATGTGGAAGGCGACGATGGACAGGGCCTCGGGCGGCAGGAAGGTGAACAGGGGCACGGTCCCGGCCAGCCCGTCCTGCAGCCAGGCGAACAGCCCGGCCTGCTTGAGGAAGAAGAACAGGGCATAGATGGGGCAGGTCAGGAAGAGAATCCTGGGCAGCCGTTTCAGGAACCGCTTCCACGCCTTTTTCAGGGCCGACGAGGTGTCGCGCATGGATTCCATCTCATCCAGGCGGCAGGGGATGCATCCCTCTTCGAGGGGCGGGAGCAGGAACTTGCCCGCGAGGACGATGGCCATGGTGCGCAGCACGGCGGCAAAGGCGGTCAGGCCCACGTATATGCTCGCGGCTGCGCCGATAAAGGGAGTCGCGATGAACAGGATGGTGGGCAGGTGCAGGAAATAGGTGGGCAGGGCGTTGAACAGGTTGGACAGGATCAGTTCCCTGTCCGAGATGTCGCCCCGCTCATGAGCTCCCGAGAGCATGGTGTTGGCCGTCAGCCCGGAGAAGAAGGCCATGGCGAAGCTGGCAGCCGACACGTCCTTGAGCCGGGCGCGCCGGGCCAGGGGCTCGGCAAGCTTGGCGGCGAACCGGGTCCAGTGCAGGGATTCGATGACAATGCCCACCAGCAGGGCCACGGAGATGAAGAAGGTCAGCCTGATGAGCGGCCAGAAGAGGCCGTTCCACAGTACGGGCCAGGAAAAATCGAATTCCATCTACTTTTTCTTGCTCTTGACCTTGATCTTGCGCACCTGGGCGAGCTGGTCGTCGGGCATGTAGAAGGTGTTCTTGTCGCCCGGGAAGGTGGTCCGGCGCACGTCCGCGCAATACATCTGAAGCGCCTCTCGGGCAGCAGCACCCAGGTCGGCGTAGCGGCGCACGAACTTGGGCGTGAACCGGTCGAAGAAGCCGAGAACGTCGTTGTAGACCAGAATCTGCCCGTCGGTGACGTTGCCCGCGCCGATGCCGATGGTCGGGATGGTCACGGATTCGGTGATCAACTCGGCGGCCTCCACGGGGATGGCTTCGAGCACCACGCAGAAGGCACCCGCCTCCTCCACGGCCTGTGCATCCTCGATGAGCGTCTTGACGGCGTCGGCGGACTTGCCCTGGGCCTTGAACCCGCCGAACTCGGCGATGTGCTGCGGCGTCAGTCCCACGTGGGCCATGACCGGGATGCCCGCCTGGGTCAATGCCTTGACCTGGGGCGCGACCGGGACGCCGCCCTCCAGCTTGACCGCCTTGGCCCTGCCTTCCGAAATGAGGCGACCGCCGTTTTCCAGGGCCTTGTCCACGGTGGCAAAGGACATGAAGGGCATGTCCGCCACGAGCAGGGCCCGCTCCACGCCCCGGCTGGCCGCGCGGGTGTGATGGACCATCTCGTCCACGGTCACGGACAGAGTGTCCTCATGGCCGAGCACGGTCATGGCCAGTGAATCCCCCACCAGGAGCAGGTCCATGCCTGCCTGGTCGCCGATCATGGCCGAGGGGTAGTCGAAGGCCGTCATGCAGCAGATTTTCTCGCCGTTCTTCATGGCCCGGATGTCGGGCGCGGTGATCGGCTTGGCCTTGGCCGAAGCGGATTTGTTGTTGGTGCTCATGGTCGGGAGAGTAGGGCCGCAAATGGCCTGCGTCAAGGTCTTGTGCGGGAAAATAGCCCCGGTTTCCGCGGCACGACGGCTTGTCCAAGGTCCGGGGTCCCCTTTCATGGCCCTGCGGGGCTACCGGGGTGTAATGTATTGAGGGTCGGGTCGGGGCGTATATGTGCAACCGTGCACATGTTTTGTGCAATTGTTGGTAGATTGCACAAGCCGTCGGCAAGGCAGATGTCCATAACATGTTGTAAATCAAGTGTTTATTTTTTGGCACGCCCTGTGCTTTAACCCAGCCATGATTGATGCAGTCACTGTCACTCTTATCATCCTGACCGTCGCTCTGTTGCGGCGGTCCCTCCTCACCGACCCGGACGCCGCCCCCGGCGTCCGGGAAGAAGGGGGAGCCTACGGCGACAAGGCCCTTGTGCCGGTACAGGTCCGGGCGATTAACCCCCATCCCGCCAGGACGCGCCGGTCACGCTGATGAGGCCTTCAGCATAGACCATACCTCCCTTGAACAGCAGAACCCTCCTCGAAAGCAGAACCTCAACCCCGGAAAGGGCCGCGAAAGCGGCCCTTTCTCGTTGTGGCTCCGTGCATGGTAAAGGAGAATCAATTCGGTCCGCCTTGTCATAAAAGCCCCGGCAGGATATATAGCCTATACTTTAACCAACCCTGCGGCGGTGTTGACATGATCGACGATGGCAGGCGTTACATGGCCGAAGACGGAGAAGAACCGTGTTTCGAGGAGCTGACCGAAGAGGAGCGGATGGACTACGTGACCAGCCGCATCGAGGCCAAGCTGCTCGACTACGACGGGTACGACTTCACCCTGCGCCAGTCCCGCGCCCTGAACATCTTCTTCGAGCTCTCCCAGGAGCTGCGGGGACGGGAGATGTTCTACACCGTCTGCATGGTCATCCCCCGCATCCTGCTCAGGCTTGAATCCTCCATATATATCCTGGAGGACGAGGAGACGTTTTCCCTGGCCGGGTGCTCCCTTGGCCGGTGCGAGATGGAGCCCACCCGGACCTGGGACCACGAATTGACCGATCACATCGTGCTTTCCGGCCAGCGGCTGTTCATCCCCATCTGCGCCAATCCGGAGTATATCGACATGCTCCCCTTTGCTCCGCCCCACAACATCATCGGCAGTTTCGTCATGAGCCCGTGCGACAAGCTGGCCGGTCACGCCCAGCTTTTTCTCGAGAAATACGTCAACCGCATCGGGTTCCAACTCCACCACCGGATCATCCGGGCCCGCAACCGGGAACACATCTCCTTCATCAAGTCCATGGTCCAGGACATCGGCCACAACGTCATTGTCCCGAACATGTATTTCAAGCTCTATTTCAACCAGCTGAAACGACAGATCGAGGAGCTGCATCTCACCACCGCCAAGGTGCTCGACATGATGAACGACTGCGGTCGGCAGGACTGCGTCGGGGAGGGCAACCGGCTGGCCTCCATCGCGGCGGGCATCGAGGCCCAGTACCAGGAGATATACAGCCACTATGAGTCCACCTCCATGTTCTTGGAGACCCTGCTCCGTCGCCGCCATTTCGAGGAGGGGCGCTACGTGCTGGACAAGCGTGAGGTGAACCTGCGCAAGACGGTCATCGAGCCCGTGGTGGAGCGGTTCCGCCTCCGGTTCGAGGATCTCGGCATCAAGCTCGATCTCAGCCTGGGCGGCCCGCCGGACCAGATGATCCGGCTGGTCATCGACAGGGGGCTGATCCTCCAGGTCGTGGACAATCTTTTCAACAACGCGCTCAAGTACACGGGGAATGCGGACCTGCCCGACGGCCGGTCCGGCAAGTTCGTGGCCTATGGTTGGGAAGTCCTCAAGGATCACTTCGCGCCGGGGTTGCCCGGCATCCGCATCTGGGTCGCGTCCACGGGAAAACCCCTTGAACTCGGCGATCCCATGGAGGTCTTCAAGCCCGGCTTCCGCGCGGGCAACGTGGCCCGCCAGCCCGGCACGGGCCGCGGCCTGTACTTCGTGCGCCAGGTGGTCGAGCTCCACGACGGCCAGGTCGGGTACGCCTACACCGCACGGGGCAACGAATTCTCCATGATCCTGCCCTTCGAGCAGGAGAAGCGGTAGCCTCCTTTCCCTTTAAAAACAGTACGGCTTGGCGTATACCCTCCCCATGCGAATCAGACTGACGCTGGCATACGAGGGCACGGATTTTTGCGGCTGGCAGCTGCAGCCGAAGGATCGGACCGTCCAGGGCGAGGTGGAAAAGGCGCTGTCGCGCATCCTGGGTGCGCCCGTCCGCGTCCACGGTTCGGGCCGGACCGACGCCGGGGTCCACGCCCTGTGCCAGGTCTGCCATTTCGACTGTCCGGGCGAGCGGGCCGGCTTTCCATGGCAGCGCAGCCTGAACGCGGTCATGCCCGAGGACGTGCGCGTCCTCGACGCGGCCGAGGCCCCGGATGATTTTCACGCCCGGTACGGGACCCTGGAAAAGACCTACGAATATGCCTTGTGGCACGAGCGGGGGTTCTGCCTGCCCCAGCGCAGGCGGTTCGTCTGGGCGTGCGGGCCGGTGAACTTCTCCCGCATGGAAGCGGCCGCCGAAATCCTCAAGGGCGAGCATGACTTCGCGGCCTTCCAGAACGTGGGCACGGACATCGACTCCACGGTGCGCACCATCACCGAGCTCTCCCGCCGACCGGGCCCCACCGGCCATGAATCCGTATGGCGGTTCACGGCAAACGGCTTTCTCAAGCAGATGGTCCGCAACCTGATGGGCTGCCTCGTGGCCTGCGGGCGCGGCAAGCTGTCGCCGGACGACGTGCGGGCCATTCTCGACTCCGGCGACCGGACAACGGCCCCGGCCACGGCCCCGCCCCAGGGGCTGACGTTGACCAGCGTCGTGTACAGGTAGTTTTTTTGTGATGCCTCCGGCGGGCTTCTTTGGAGAAAGCAGGGCGCTGCCCTGCACCCGCTCAAGGCCGAGGGCCTTAAGAATCCCGTGTCGCCTTCGGCGAGGGGTGTGCGGGAGTGGAGAGGCGGGTCGTGGCTTGGGGGCAGTGCCCACGCCACATGTGCCGTCATTCGTCATCGGGGAATACGGGTGGTGGCGTTTGAAACGATGTGCCGAAAAGAGGTGCACTCATTCTCAGCCACAACCCGCGCGGATGCGCCTACAAAAAGTTTAGGAAAAGGAGGGGATGGGGGTCCGGGGGAAGGGGAGGAAATAACCCTTTTCAAAGGGTTTTTCCTCCCCTTCCCCCGGCCGCCGGAGGCATCTTCCCCTCCGGCTATTTGATGCCGATGCTCCAGTTGCGGGTGTCCCAGAACAGGGTGGACGGCCCGGCCTGCTTGCCGAACTGGCGGCCCATTTTCCCGAATTTGACGATGACGCCGGGGTGGATGACCCGCCTGGCCGTGATGGACACGCCGGAGAGTCTCCGCTGGCGGGCGTCGATGAGTTTGTGGATCTGGTCGGTGATGGCCCTGCGCCGCCTGGCCAGCGTCCGTCTGTGGGTGAGCACCTCGGCCACGGCCCGGCGCTTGGCTTCGGGGGTGCGCATGAGGATGACCTCGGGCGGGTCGGTGCCCAGGGCCTCGTCGATCTTGCGGATGGCCTGGGTCATCTTGGCCCGCTGTGCCCGCAGGGACTCGTCCTCGGGGTGGTCTATGTCCACCTGGACAACGGTCTTGATGCCGAGCTCGGACCCGATCTCGTTGACCAGCACGCCTTTGCCCGTGATGATGTGGCCGCCGTGGATGATGCCCTTGCCGGATACCGCCACGAGTTTGCCCTTGGCGCGGATGATGGAGTTGGAAATTTCGTTGGCGATGGTCACGTCGCCGCCCGCCTGGATGTTGGCGTTGACGGTGTAGTTGGCGCTGACCTCGCTTCCGGCGATCACGCTGCCGCCCTCGGGCATGAGGATGCCGCCGGACACCGACACCATGCCGCCCGCTCTCACGGACGAGGATTCGATGGATCCTTCCACGATGACGTGCAGGGGCGCGGACACCGAGAACCCCGCCTGGATGGAGCCCTTGATCTTGACGGAGCCGTACTCCAGCCTGACGTTGCCCGAGTTGAAATCCACGTTGCCGGGAATCTCCAGGCAGGACGTGACCGAGAGCTGGTTGCGCTCCATGACGGCCACGCCTTCCCCCTTGGACTGGTAGGTCACGCCGTCGTCGAGGAGGGTCACGTTTTCGCCCAGGTGGATGTGCAGCTCTCTGCCTGCGTGGGCCGGGATGGTCTTGCCGTAGATGTCGATGCCGCCCTCGCCGGGGGTGGGGTGGTGGTAGCGGGCGATGGACTGGCCCGGCCTGACCATGGGGTGGGCGCCCCGGTTGCGGAAATCCATTCGTCCGCTCTCGTCTTCGGTGCCGGCGTCTTCCCGGGTGGAGACCAGATATTCGAGCCAGCCGTCCCGGCCGGGGATAGGGTGGACTCCCTGGACGATGACCTGGTCGAAAAGCGGCGCGCCCGTTTTCGACGCCTGCTCGATCCGGGCCTCAAGGCGGTCCGGATCGATGTCGATGACCACGCCCATGTCCCGTATTTCCTTTTCCAGTTTGGAGGGCGTCACGGGGTTGCCCTGGAAATCCCGGTGGTGGACGGTCCCCATGACCGCTATTTCGTCCTCGGTGATGCGCGGGATGGGGTCCACGGTGATCACGCCGCCCTTGAGGCGGGCCATGCCCCAGACCCGGGACACGTAGGATTCCGTGGTCGGGTCCCAGTCCACGTTGTCCCCGACGGTCACCTGGATGTCTTCGGGTTTGAAGTCGTGCTTGGTGGGGATGGGCGTGCCGTCGATGGTCTCGCCGGGCCGGGCGGAGCGTGGCTCCCGGTAGCGGGCGAACCGGTCCTGGGGGAAGACGGGGTAGTCCAGGTCGCCCAGGGCGATGAGCGCACCGTGCTGCGGCTCTCCCGGCGGGATGCCGCGTACCAGCGCGATGCCGGTGAAGGGCCGTCCGTCGTGGATGGCCTCCACCACCCGCCGGGCGGCGTCCTCGTCCACGGGCAGGCGGACCCCGGCCTCGGCGACCTGTTCGCGGATGAGGTCCACCGAAGGCTTTCGGCCGCCGGTGGCAGGGAAGTACCGGTTGACGCCGAGTTTCATGCCGTCGTCGGACATGGCAAACCGAAATTGTGCGTCAGGGTTTTCCTTGAGTGGTTTTTCGTCCGCCATCGAAACACTCCGGGCCGGGCAGGCCGTATGGGTTACCTGCAAGCAGGAGGACACGGGGTGGCCGCAGCCGATCCTATCACAGGTCGAGCATGCTAGGCAATTCTGGTAAAAAAACGAAGTGGTTGAGAATGGTTATGGTTGTTTGTTCAGGGACAGCCGCCAGTAGAGTTCCTCGAGCAGGGAGACCAGGTCGGCGTGGATGCCGCCGGGTTCGGGCGGCTTGCCGAACAGCGCCCTCCTTTGTTCATTGAGGCCTTCCTTGGACACGGCGGCGGAGTCGGAGTGGAACACGGTCATGGACAGCCGTTCGGCCAGCAGGTAGCCGGTCAGCCCGCCCTTCAGCAGCCCCATGAGCACCCGGAACCGGTCCCTGTTCTCCCTCCAGAAGGCCAGGGCTTCGTTGTTCGGTTTTTCTGCCAGGGATTCGCAGATGAGCGAGTACAGGGAGTTGATGCCCGCGCCGGGGATGCCGCGCCGCCAGCCCAGCAGCCACGGGTTGCGCCAGAACAGGAGGAAGTGGTGGGTGCCGGTGCGGATGATCTCCTCCATGGCCGCCCTGGCGGCGAGGAGCGCTTCGTCCTCCCAGACCACGGGCCGGGCAGACACGTCCCAGGCCGGGAGCGGGGCGGCGGGCATGGCCTCGCCCAACACCTGGCCGAGGATGTGCCTGAGCCAGTCGTTGGCCTGCAGGGACGCGGGCGTTTCCAGGTGGGCGTAGCTCAGGATGACGCGGCCCGCGCCGAAGTCGTTCGCGGTCAGGCAGGGCAGCCCCTGCATGAAGTCCGGGCGCAGGTGGATGCCGTACAGGTTCTCCCAGTCGGTCATGGTCCCTTCGGGCAGGGTGGCCAGTTCGAGGTCCGCCACCCAGAAGTCCGGGCCGGGCTTGCCGTATCGGGCCAGCACCGTGACGTCGTCGTCCACGGGCGCGAACCGTCCCGGCCACCAGACCGGGAGCAGGGCCGTGTCCATGGAGTCCGGGACCAGCGGGTTGGCCGTGTCCAGGCTGGCCTCGACGTGGCCGGAGAGAAAATGGTGGAGGCGGTTCTTGTATCCCTGGCGGGTCCAGGGGGAGAGCCCCAGGCCGTAGGGTCCGGACAGGGCCAGCCCGGTGCCGCCGCAGAAGCCGAGGTAGGTGCCGCCTTTGCTGACGAACTCGCAGACCGCGTCCATGCCCCTGACGCCCAGCCTGTCCGCCTTGCCCTTGGCCCGCCCGCCGGGCACGATGAGCAGTTTCGGGGCCCCGTCCGCGCCGGGGCCGGGCTTGCCAGAGAGCGCGCCATCGGCTATTTCTGACCCTCGCACCAACCGGTGGGGGATACCCCACGCGGAGAGCGCCCGGGTGACCAGAAGTCCCCAGAAATGCGACTCGTCCCAATATATATGTATGCTTGACATATGCGGCTCTCTCGACAAGGGTAGCCCGACGCTACCAAAGGGGCGCATATGAGCGCAAGCGTAACCATACGAAATTTCAGACCGTCGGCCGATTCGGCCGGCATTTTGTCGTCATAAAGGAAGGAACTTCAATGGCTCGAAAGGAACTGGCCAAGGCGTATGAGCCCTGGGATGTCGAAGAAAAATGGGAAAATCACTGGGAAGACAGCAAGACCTTCAGCCCTGATCCCGACGGCCCGGGCGAGTCCTACTCCATCGTCATCCCGCCGCCCAACGTCACCGGCGTCCTGCACATGGGCCACGCCCTGAACCTGACGCTCCAGGACATCCTCTGCCGCTTCAACCGCCAGCAGGGCAAGAACGTCCTGTGGGTGCCGGGCACCGACCACGCGGGCATCGCCACCCAGAACGTGGTCGAGCGTCAGCTCAAGGAAGAGGGCCTCACCCGTCACGACCTGGGCCGCGAGAAGTTCATCGAGCGCGTCTGGGAGTGGAAGCAGGAGAAGGGCGACCACATCCTGAGCCAGATCCGGCGCATGGGCGCATCCGTGGACTGGACCCGCGAGTGCTTCACCTTTGACGACCAGCGGGCCAAGGCCGTGCGCAAGGTCTTTGTCGAGCTCTTCGAGCAGGGGCTGATCTACAAGGGCGACTACATCATCAACTGGTGCAACCGCTGCCACACCGCCCTGGCCGACGACGAGGTCGAGCACGAGCCCAAGCCGGGCAAGCTCCACCACATCAAGTACAAGCTGGCCGACGGCTCCGGCGACCTGACCGTGGCCACCACCCGCCCGGAGACCATGCTCGGCGACACGGCCATTGCCGTGAACCCCGAAGACGACCGGTTCAATCATCTGATCGGCAAGACCGCCATCCTGCCCATCGTGGGCCGCGAGCTGCCCATCATCGGCGACACCTACGTGGACATCGAGTTCGGCACCGGCTGCCTCAAGGTCACGCCCGCCCACGACATGAACGACTGGGAGCTGGGCCGCAAGCACGGCCTCGAGGTCCTGTCCGTGCTGGACGAGGACGGCATCCTCAACGAGAACGCGCCCGAGAAGTACCGGGGCATGACCACCGAAGAGGCCCGCAAAGTTATTTTGGAGGAGCTGGACGAACTCGGCCAGTTGGTGTCCATCGAGGACCACGACCACAAGGTTGGCGTCTGCTACCGGTGCAAGTCCGTGATCGAGCCGCACGTGTCCACCCAGTGGTTCGTGTCCATGAAGCCCCTGGCCGAGAAGGCGCGCGCCGCCGTTCCCGCAGACACCCAGATTTTCCCCGAGCACTGGACCAAGACGTACTACCAGTGGCTGGACGAAATCCGCGACTGGTGCATCTCCCGCCAGATATGGTGGGGCCACCGCATCCCGGCCTGGACCTGCGAGGAGTGCGGCGAGCTGATCGTGGCCATGGACGATCCCACCGAGTGCACCAAGTGCGGCTCCGCCAAAATTGAGCGCGACGAAGACGTCCTTGACACCTGGTTCTCGTCCGCGCTGTGGCCGTTCTCGACCCTGGGCTGGCCCGACGACACCAGGGAGCTGGCCAAGTACTACCCGACCTCCTGCCTGGTGACCGGTTTCGACATCCTGTTCTTCTGGGTGGCCCGCATGATGATGATGGGCCTCCAGTTCAAGGCGCAGGTGCCGTTCAACCACGTCTACATCCACGCCCTGGTCCGCGACGAGAAGGGCAAGAAGATGAGTAAGTCCACGGGCAACGTCATCGACCCCCTGGACATGATCAAGAAGTACGGGGCCGACGCCCTGCGTTTCACCCTGACCAGCTTCGCGGCCATGGGCCGGGACATCAAGCTCTCGGAGCAGCGCATCGAGGGCTACAAGCATTTCATGAACAAAATCTGGAACGCCACCCGGTTCGCCATGATGAATCTGCCGGACGAGATTCCGGCGGTGGACTTCACCCAGGCCGCCGGTCTGGCCGATCAATGGATTCTGCACCGTCTGGAAGAGGTCAAGGCGTCCATTGCCCAGGCCACCGAGGAATACCGGTTCAACGAGATCGCCCAGACGCTCTACAAGTTCATCTGGTCTGAATTCTGCGACTGGTATCTGGAGATGGTCAAGCCCGCCCTGTACGGCGAGGACGAGGAGGCCAAGGCGCGTACCCAGGCCGTGCTCTGGACGGTCCTGTCCGAGACCATGGTCCTGCTCCACCCGGTGACCCCGTTCATCACCCAGGAAATCTGGAACGTGCTGCCGAGGCCCGCCGGGGACGACCGAAGCGAGGACATCGCCACCCTGGAATTCCCGGCCCTGCGCCCGGCCTGCCTGAACGACAAGGCGGTCAGGGACATGGAGCTGTTCATGGGCGTGGTCTCCGGCACCCGGAACATCCGCACCGAACTGCTCATCGAACCGGCCAAGAAGCTCGACCTGCTCATCAAGACGGTCTCGGACGAAGACAAGGCCGTGCTCGAAGCCAACATGGACCTCATCAAGTCCCTGGCCCGCATCGAGAATATCACCATCGGCCCCGACGTGACCGCGCCCAAGGCGTCCGGCGCAGCCGTGGTCCAGGGCAACGAGCTGTCCGTGCCCCTTACCGGCGTGGTGGACTTCGAGTCCGAACTGGCCCGGCTGGACAAGAACCTGGCCAAGCTCGAAAAGACCATGAAGGGCGTTTCCGGCAAGCTCAAGAACCCCGGCTTCGTGAACAACGCCCCCGAGGCCGTGGTGGAAGGCGAAAAGAAGAAGCTCGCCGAGATGGAAGAAGAGAAGACAAAACTCACCCAACTCAAGGCCCGCCTTGAGTCGGTCATGGGATAGATTGACAAGCAATCCGGGGGAAACCTCTTGAAAGAGGTTTCCCCCGGACCCCCTTCCAGAACTTTTTGGCGCGCCGCCTGAAAGGATGGAAGGCCAAGCTGGATTGAGATGGCGGCGGACTCGTCGCCCTAGCGATAACAACCCAGACTCCCCACTCACCCCGAACACCGCGAAGCGGCGACAAAAAGTTTGGGAAGGAAGAGGGGATGGGGGTCCGGGGGAAGGGGAGAGGGACAACCCTTTTCAAAGGGTTTCTCTCTCCCCTTCCCCCGGCCGCCGGAGGCAAACTGATATGGCAAACGTATTCCTCGTCGGAGCCGGTCCCGGCGATCCGGGCATGCTCACCCTGCGCGCCAAGGAGATCATCGAGACCTGCGACATCATGATCTACGACTATCTGGCCAACGCCGACTTCCTGAAGTGGTGCAAGCCGGAGTGCGAGATTTTGTATGTGGGCAAAAAGGGCGGCGACCATACCCTGCCCCAGGACAAGATCAACGACCTGATCGTGGAGAAGTCCCGGTCCGGCAAGATCGTCTGCCGTCTCAAGGGCGGCGACCCGTACGTTTTCGGGCGCGGCGGGGAAGAGGGCGAGGAGCTTGTGGAAGCGGGCATCGATTTCGAGGTGGTGCCCGGCATCACCGCGGGCGTGGCCGCTCCGGCCTACGCGGGCATCCCGGTCACCCACCGCGACCACACCACCAGCGTCTGCTTCATCACCGGCCACGAGGACCCGACCAAGGAAGAGTCGGGCAACAACTGGTCCGTGTACGGCCGGTCCAACTCCACCCTGGTCTTCTACATGGGCGTGGGCAACCTGCCCATGATCGCCAAAAATCTCATGGACAACGGCCGCGCTCCCGACACCCCGGTGGCCCTGGTGCGCTGGGGCACCCGGTGCAACCAGACGTCCTTTGTGTCCACGCTCGAAAACGTGGCCGAGGAGGCCAGGGCGCGGGACTGGAAGGCCCCGTCCATCATCATCGTGGGCGGCGTGTGCGGTCTGCACGACAAGCTCGGCTGGTTCGAGAAGAAGCCCATGCTCGGCCAGGGCGTGGTCGTGACCCGCGCCCGCGAACAGGCGTCCGGGCTGGTCGACATCCTGCGCGGCCACGGCGCGTGCGTTCACGAGTTTCCGACCATCAGGGTCGAGCCGTTGAGCGACTACGTGGACGTGGAGACCGCCATCCTCCAGCTCGCCCGCTACCAGTGGACCGTGTTCACCTCGGTCAACGGCGTGAAGTTCTTCTGGCAGCAGTTAAAAGAGATCGGTCTGGATTCGCGCATCTTCGGCGGCATGCAGATCGCGGCCATCGGCCCGGCAACGGCGGACGCCCTGCGCGAACGCGGCATCGAGCCGGACTTCGTCCCCGAGAAGTACGTGGCCGAGCACGTGGTCAAGGGACTGCTGGAGCGCGGCATCCAGGGCGCGGACGTGCTCATCCCCCGGGCCAAGGTCGCCCGCGAGGTGCTCCCCAGGGAGCTCAAGGAAGCGGGCTGCAACGTCACGGTCCTGCCGGTCTACGAGACCAAGCTGGTCCAGGCCACCGGCGACGAGATAGTGGCCGCGCTTGACAACGGCGACATCCAATACGTGACCTTCACCTCCTCATCCACGGTCGAGAATTTCTTCGACCTGGTGGACCCCGATGTGTTCAGGAAATATCCGGACGTGAAGATCGCGTCCATCGGCCCGGTGACCACCGAGACCGTGAAACGGTTCGGCTTCACCCCGGCCATCGAGCCCGACGAATACACCATCCCCGGCCTGGTGGCCGAACTAGTCAGGGACGCGGGTTAGTCCGATGAATCCGACAGGGCCTCAGCCACTCGGTTGAGGCCCTTTCCGTTGTCCGCCCCCTTGATTAAGCTCTGGAAAAGAGCCACATTCGGACAACGGGCCAAAAGAGATTATTCACCAAGGAGCTTCCATGCCGCTGCCCATAGCCGTCCTCGTTTCAGGGGGCGGGTCCAACCTCCAGTCCATCATCGACCGCGTTGAACAGGGTGCCCTGGACGTGGACATCCGGCTCGTCGTGTCCAACAAGGGTGACGCCTACGGCCTGGAGCGGGCCAAAAAGCACAATATCCCGCACAAGGTGCTGCTGCACACCGATTACGCCACCCGCGAGGCGTTCGACGCCGACATGGTCAAGGCCATCAACGACGCGGGCGTGGACAGCTCCGGCGCGGTGGTCCTGGCCGGGTTCATGCGCATCATCACCCCGGTGTTCCTGTCCGCCTTCGAGAACCGGGTGATCAACATCCATCCGGCCCTGCTGCCGAGCTTCCCCGGCGCGCACGGCCAGCCCGACGCCGCCGACTACGGCGTGAAGATTTCCGGCTGCACCGTGCATTTCGTGGATGAAAAGACTGACCACGGCCCGATCATCATCCAGGCCGCCGTACCCGCCCTGGCGGGCGAAACCGGCGATGAGCTGGGACCGCGCATTCTCAAGCTCGAACACCGCGTCTTTCCCCAGGCCCTGCAATGGCTGGCCGAGGACCGTCTGGAACTGGACGGCAGGTTCGTGCGCTTGAAACCGGCTGGCAAGCGGCTGGCCGAGCAGCCTTTGGCAGACGTCGAGCAGGAGACGAGGGCGCTGGTCTGGCCGCCCCTGGAAGAAGGATTTTAGGGGGCCTCCGGCGGCCCTGCCGGGGGTCGCCTTCGGCGCGACCAGGGAACCTTTCGAGAAAGGTTCCCTGGACCCTCCAAAGCTTTTTGGGTCGCCTTGCTGCGAGGGGTGCGCGGGTGCGGGGGAGCAGGTCATGGAATGTCCCGAAGTGTTCGCCCCTGGCAGCTTCGGCGCGCAAACAAGTTGCCCGAGGCGAACCCTTCGGGACAGTGCCCACGCCACAACTCCCGGCATTCGGCAACCGAAATCCGTGTGGTGGCGTTTGATACCGGGTTAGGAAACGGCAGGAATATTTTGAGATTCACATTCCCCGCGAAGCGGTTACAAAAAGTTTAGGAAAGAAGAGGGGATGGGGGTCCGGGGGAAGGGGAGAGGGATAACCCTTTTCAAAGGGTTTCTCTCTCCCCTTCCCCCGGCCGCCGGAGGCATCATGCAGTTAGAAGACGTACGGTTCGTGGCCATTGATTTCGAGACTGCCGATCCCAGGCGGGACTCGGCTTGCGCGGTGGGCATCGTGGTGGTGGACCAGGGCGAGATCGTGGCCCGGGACTACCGGCTGATCCGGCCGCCGCGCAAGAAGTTCAATCCGTTTTGCGTGCGCGTGCACGGCATCCACTGGTCGGACGTGTGCGACGAGCCCTCCTTCGGGGATTTGTGGCCGGAGCTGGAGCCGATGTTCGCGGGTGCCGATTTCATCGTGGCCCACAATGCGTCCTTTGATAAGTCCGTGCTGCACACCTGCTGCAAGGAGGCGGGCTGGGACGCGCCGGAGCAGCCGTTCCTGTGCACCGTCCAGTTGGCGCGCAAGACCTGGGAGCTGGCCTGCAACAAGCTCCCGGCGGTCTGCGAGCACCTGGGCATCGAACTCGATCACCACAACGCGGCCTCGGACGCCGAGGCGTGCGCGCTCATCGCGGTCAACGGATTCAGGGAAAATCCCGGCTTCCTGGGCAAGGTGAAGTGATGGCACGGGTCTGGTTCATAGGCGCCGGTCCGGGCGATCCGGAACTGCTGACCGTCAAGGGCCAGCGGCTCATCGCCGAGGCTGACTTGGTGCTCTATGCCGGGTCGTTGGTCCCCGCGCAGGTGGTGGCCGGGGCCAAGGAAGGGGCAAAGGTGGCGGACTCCGCACCGCTCAATCTCGACGAAACGCATGCATTGATGATGGAGACCGTGCGCAAGGGCGGCATGGTGGCCCGGGTCCATACCGGCGACCCCGCCCTGTACGGGGCCATCCGCGAGCAGATGGAACTGCTCGACCGCGACGGGGTGGACTACGCGGTGGTGCCCGGCGTGACCGCCGGGTTTGCGGCTGCGGCTGCGGCCTGCCGGTCCTACACCGTGCCCGAGGTCACCCAGACCCTGATTTTCACCCGCATCGCCGGGAAGACGCCGGTCCCGGAGAACGAGGCGTTGCGCAAGCTGGCGACCCACGGCTCGGCCATGTGCATCTACCTGTCGGCGGGCGACCCAGAGGGCGTGCAGTCCGAACTGCTGGCGGGCGGCCTGGCCGGATTCACCCTGGCGATCATGGCCTACCGCGTGGGCTGGCCCGAAGAAAAAGTGGTCGTGACCGACCTCGCCAATCTTGCCGTAACCGCCCGTGAAAACGATTTTAATCGCCAGACTGTATTCCTCATCCTGCCCGGCCAGTCCGTCGAAGACGCAGGAAACGCAAAATCTCTCTTGTACGACGAGAATTTCAAGCATATGTACCGCAAATAGCGACCGCCGGTAATTCCCGCAAACCCCGTTATGCCGGGGGCTGCGGGAGGATCGGTCGGTCGGAATTCATGTTTGGGTTGTTCAGTAACACCCGCGCATGAGGCGCGGGCAGGAGTTGGTCATGAAAGAGAAAAAGACGGTCAAGGTGCGCCCCTGGAAGGAAGAGGATATCCCCGCCATCGTGGCTTGCCAACGGGCCGCCTATCCCGATTTCGACGAACAGTATGACGAACGTATTTACGCCATGCAGTTCGCTGCGTTTCCCGAGGGCCAGGTGCTGGCCGAGGTGAACGGCAAGGTCGTCGGCTATGCCACGTCCATCATCGTGCTGCTGGACGACTCCATAGACTGGTACCGCTATGACGAGATCACGGGCGGCGGTTCCTTCAGCACGCACACGCCCACGGGCGACACGCTGTACGGGGCCGACATCGCGGTCCATCCCGACTACCGGGGCATGGGCGTGGCCGGGAAGATGTACGTGCACCGCAAGCGGATCATGAAACGGTACAACCTGAGTCGCATGATCGCCCACGGGCGGATCATGAACTACAACGAGCAGGCCGGGCGGGTGACGGCCCGGGAATACGTGGAGCTGGTCCGGGAGGGCAAGCTCAAGGATTCCGCCCTGAACGCCCATCTCAAGGCGGGCTACCGCGTCAAGGGCGTGTTTCTCGACCTGTTGCAGGACGATTCGAGCCTCAATTATTCGACGTTCCTGGAGATGCCCAACCCGGACTTCCAGCCGGTGCGGCGCAAGATCGCGGGCTCTCCCCTGAAGAGGACCGTCCGGCAGTTCCGCGTCTGCGCAGCGCAATACCAGATGCGCAGGATCGCGTCATGGGAGGACATGCGCCAGGCCGTGGAGTTCTTCGTGGCCACCGCCGACGCCTATCACAGTCATTTTTTGGTTATGCCGGAGCTGTTCACGGCCCAGATGTTCAGCACCATGCCGCCCGAGTGGGATTCGCGCCGGGCGGTTCTGGAGCTGGCGGGCATGGCGGACAGGTATCTGGACATGTTCCGCGAGCTGGCCACGACATACAATCTGCATATCATCGGCGGCTCCCACCCGATCCTGCGCGACGGAAAGCTCTACAACGTGGCGCATCTGTTCACGCCCACGGGCAACGTATACACCCAGGACAAGCTGCACATCACGCCCGGCGAGCGGGAGGACTGGGGCATCCATCCCGGCGAAGGGCTGAGCGTGTTTCAGACGCCGCTCGGGCGCATCGCCATCCAGGTCTGCTACGACATCGAGTTCCCGGAGACGTCGCGCCTGCTGGCCCTGGCCGGGGCCGAGGCCATCTTCGTGCCGTTCAGCACGGACGAGAAGCGGGCCTACATGCGGGTGCGGTGCACGGCCCAGGCCCGGGCCATCGAGAATTCCATCTACACGGTCATCGCGGCCAACGTGGGCAATCTGTACGGCGTCAAGACGTACCTGCTCAACTACGGCCAGTCCGCCGTTTTTTCCCCCAGCGACCCCGCCTTCCCCATCCCGTCCCTGAACGGCGAGGCGGACCCCGGCGTGGAGACCGTGGTCATCGCGGATCTCGACTTCGCCAGCCTGTCGCAGGTGCGCGAATTCGGCAGCGTCAGGCCCCTTCACGAGCGGCGGCCCGACATGTACGAACTGAGGCCCAAGGCCAAGATCAAGATCGTCCGTACCGAATAGGGGGGCGCAATACCCGGAGAGCGTTGAAATGGTGCGCGTTTAAAACGCAGCCGCCTCATTGTAAACGGCCCGCGCATTGGGTACTCAAGAGGCCATGGGCCATATCATCGCAAAGGACATGTACCGCCAGCTGGGGCGGACGCTCGACAACACGCCGGTGCGGATGCCCTGGACTCCGGCCATGCGCGCCATGCTGGAAGCGCTCTACACGCCGGAAGAGGCCGAACTCGTCACCCGCATGCCGTATCGGCCGTCGCGCATCGGGCGCATCGCCAGGCTGTCCGGGTTCGATGAATACCGGCTGAGGCGTCTGCTGCCGGATATGTGCGGCAAGGGCCTCGTCTGCGACATCCACGACGGCGACGGCTACCGGTACATGATCTCCCCCATCGTCATCGGGTTTTTCGAATTTTCCATGATGCGCATCCGGGGCGACATCGATCCGGCCAGATGGGCCGAGCTGTTCCAGGCCTATATGTTCGGCGGCGACGCATTCCTGGAAGCCAATTTCGGGGACGGGCAGCAGGTGTCCGTGATGCGGGCGCTCCCCCACGAGGAGACTGTGCATCAGCAGGATTACGTGGAGATTCTGGATTACGAGAAGGCCGCCGCGCTCATCCATGCGCAGGATGTCTTTGCCGTGGGGCTCTGCGCCTGCAGGCATGAAAAAGAGCACCTTGGCGGCCGGGAATGCGAGGTGCCGCTCGAGACCTGCACCTCCATGGGATCGGCAGCAGAATTTCTCATCCGCAACGAGTTCGCCCGGGAGGCATCCAGGGAGGAAATACTGGATATTTTCGCCCGTTCAAAGGATTGCGGCTACACCCTGTCCACGGACAACGTGAAGCAGGGGGCAGGATTCGTGTGCCACTGCTGCGGCTGCTGCTGCAATCTCATGCACGGCATCAAGCGGGGGTATCCGGGGATACTGGTCTCCTCGTCGTTCATCGCCCGATGTGACGCGGACACCTGCACCGGCTGCGGGAAATGCGTCCGCGCCTGCCCCATCGACGCGGTGAGCCTGGCGGAACGCCCGGCCGGGCCGGGGGAGAAACCCCGGAAATACGCCGTGGTGGATCAGGATATATGCCTGGGCTGCGGGGTGTGCGCCCTGAAATGCAAGCCGCAGTCCATGGAGCTGCACAAGCGCGAGCAGAAGGTCTTCCATCCCGAGGACTCCCTGGAGCGCGTGCTGATGCAGTCCCTGGAGCGCGGCACCTTGCAGAGCCTCATCTTCGACAACCCCAACAGCCGGGCCGAAAATTTCATGCGGGCCCTGCTGGGCGGCTTCCTCAAGCTGAGCCCGGTCAGGAAGGCGCTCATGAGCGAGACCCTGCGTTCCCGTTTCCTCGACGCCGTCCGCAAGGGTTCCGGCTGACACCAACGCCATTGAACCGTCCCAAAGGAGAAGGGCCATGGAAACCATTCAGGTCAGGACACACGAACGAGAGGAATTGCTCGACATCACCACGGCCGTCCGCAAGGCGGTCAACGAGAACGGCTGGTCCGACGGCGCGTTGCTGCTGTACTGCCCGCATACCACCGGGGCCATCACGGTCAATGAAGGAGCGGATCCAGATGTCGTCAGGGACATCGTCGTGAACATGCGCAAGCTGGTCCCCCATCGCGGCGACTACCACCACGCCGAGGGCAACTCGGACGCGCACATCAAATCATCCATGTTCGGCTGCGACCAGATGGTCATCGTGGAGGGGGGCAACCTCCAGCTCGGCACCTGGCAGAAAATCTACTTCTGCGAGTTCGACGGCCCGAGGACGCGCAAGCTGTGGGTCAAGTGGCTGGGCGCCTAGGCCCTCGAGTAGTCGTTTCGTTGCGCTGCAGGAGCCAAGCGGGTATGCTTGCGCGTGTTCCCCGGCCGCCAAGTCGCCTGGAACGAATCCGGGAAAAGACCATGAAGAACAGCTATCGATTTTTCAGCAACACCGAGTGCGAATACTTCCCCTGCCACAAGACGGCCAGGCCGGAGCAGTTCAACTGCCTGTTCTGCTTCTGCCCGCTCTATTTCTTTGAGGAGTGCGGCGGCAACTACCGCGTGCTGAAGTCCGGGGTGAAGGATTGCACCACCTGCCTGATACCCCACACTCCGAAGGGGTACGACCACATTTTGGCCAGGCTCAAGGCGCGCTTCGACGAGGTGCGGTCCGGGGCGGACGACGAAGAGGAATAATCCTACTTTTTCCTGCGGCCGGTTTTTTTCACGTTGAACGGCGAGTGGGTCATGTAATACTGGAGCTCGCGCTCAAGGGCCCGGTGTTCGCGCAGCATGCGTTTTTCCTGGGTCTCGGAGTCCATGGTCGGGTCCTGGAACCGGGAGACGGCGACAAAGGCATATTTGATGCGGGCCAGCTCGTCCTGCTGCTTTTTGGTGTAGAAGTAATAGGCCAGGATCTTGGCGGCGCTTTTGATGTCTTCCTTGGAGTATGGCATGCGGGCGATGTCCAGGGGATGCTGCCCCCCGTCCTCGATCAGGGGGAGCAGGGCCATCATCACGTTTTTCGAGCGCTTCAGGGATTCGGGGCTGATGCGGTATACCCGCACGGTCCTTTTTCTGCTCAGGAACCATTTGAGTACGTACAGCAGGCTCGTCAGGACGATGAGGCCGACCCATATTTCCATATCAAGGACATCCATTCGTTCCTCCGGGGTAATCCAGAATATCGGCGTGTTCGATCAGGCCGTCAGTTGGCGGTCATGTAGTTGATGAGACTCTTTTTGTAGACTCCCGGATCGGCACATTCAATTATTTCCAGTTCGGTATCGCCGCTTTTCACGCCATCGGCCAGGTTCACGTCCCGGGCCCGGATGGGGTGCATGGTCTTGTTCAGGATGACCCTGATCTTCGGGCTGAGAGGCTTGCCGGGGTTGGACTCCCGGACCACGGCGTAGTCGCCGGTGTTCAGCTGCACCAGGCTGCCCGACGGGAAGATGCCCAGGCACTTGATGAAAAGCTGGATTTCCAGGGGATCGAACTCCTGCTCGCGCATGCCGTACATGATGCCCAGCGCCTTGTTGGGCAGGATGGCGTCCCGGTAGCACCGGTTGGAGGTCAGGGCGTCGTATATGTCGGCCAGGCAGATGATCCGGGCAAAGGCGGGGATTTCCCTGCGGGTCAACCCGCTTGGGTAGCCGCTGCCGTTGTACTTCTCATGGTGCAGCCTGACCGCTTCGAGGACCTTGGACGGGATGTCCGGGTTGGATTTGAGCAGGACGAACCCGTAGGCCGGGTGCTTGCGCATCTCGGCGAACTCCTCGGGAGTCAGCTTGGCCGGCTTGTTGACGATGTTCTGGTCCACGGATGTCTTGCCCAGGTCGTGCATCATCCCGGCCATGCCCAGGTCGACCAGTTCTTCCCTGGTCATGCCGATGTATTCGCCGAAGACCACGGCAATGGCCGCCACGTTGATGGAGTGGGTGTAGGTGTAGTCGTCGAACTCCGAGAGCTTGGACAAACAGACCAGGGTGTCCGGATTGCGGATGGCGCAATCCACGATGGCGCTGGCGGTGTCCACGGCGGCCTGATAGTCCATCTTGCGGCCGAGCTTGGCGTCGTTGACGATCCGCATGGCACAGCTCATGGCGGACTCGTATGTCACCCGGGTGGCCTTCATGGCCTGCGGGAATGGGGCGCGCTCCTTGTGCGCCGGGGCGGCTTCGCGATTGGAAATGAGCTGGTCCAGCCGCTGCTCGTCCGTCAACCCGCGGTTTTCGTCCTTCATCTGCACGAAGACCTGCCGGTAGCCCTCCGCCTTCAACCGTGCGACCTGTTCGCCGGATTCGATGATGCCCGGTTCCGCATACAGGTGCGGCAGGTGTTCCCACATCTCCGAGGAGAGCTTGACCACCTCCATGCCCGGTTCGAGTTCGTCTATGGATATCTTCTTGATCATTATTTGGTCCTGTCTGTCACCGTGTGAGCCGCTTCACCTTTTCCAGGTGTTTGCCGATGGCTTCCTCTTCTTTGCTGTTCAGGTCGAGGAACATGGTGCCCAATGTGAGGATGCCTCTTTCCCGCTTGATGTTTCTGACGGCCAGGGGGAGTTTGAGCACCCCCTCCGCGCCGAGATTGAACGACACCACCATGGTGTCGTCCACCCTGGTGGCGGTGAGCGGGTCCTTGGCCGTGGCCCGCGCGGAAATCTTGCAGCCGGTGGTGGACAGGTTGACCACCAGGCACTCGTGGGCGGCGTTGTCGGCGTGCAGTTCGCCGTCGATGTTCACCTCGCGGCGGGTTTCCCTGCGCAACTCGATCTTTTCTATGACGCCCGGATACTCGATGAAGACGAGGGGAGCCGGCGTGCGGATGGCGTCCAGGGCGTGGGCCCGGAACCCGTATACCGTGCCCTTGTGGATGTACTTGAGCACGATTTGTCCGCCGCCCGCGAGCTCCCGGCGTATCTTGGACGGCAGCCGGACGCTGACGATGATGTATTCGTAGGGATCAAAACCGACCACGCGGCCCCGGTAGGAGTGCGGGACGTCCGGCACGCGGACCACCACTTCCTTGCCCACGGCCACGCTCATCTTTATGCCGGGAATCTTCGACACCGTTGCGTTCGAGGGAGCGATGGCGGGCTGTTTGACGTCGTTGTTCGACATGTGAGTATATTCTCCGAGTGTGGTTTCGCCGCAGTCCGTTTCCCTCAGTCCGTGGGCACTTCAATTCCAGTCTCATGACTGTAACGGAAATATAAACGGTCTGTCGATAAAGAATTGCCGCCTTTCAGGGGAGCCGCTGCTCCCGGGCGGTGGCCGCACCGGCTCAGAAGACCACCGCCTCGAACCAGAGGATGGTGGTCTCCCGGTCCTTCCAGGCGTTTTGGGGCAGCCCGGCCTTGACGCAGGTCTGCGCCAGGAAGGTCTCCCTGTCCCACCCCCACTCCACGGGCACCTGGGGCAGGAGCAGGCCGGACCGGCCGTCCCTGGACATGATCAACCCGTGACGGCCCACCTCCACCTGTTCCGGGTCCGGGCAGGGCGCCAGCGGGCTCAGGATGGATATTTCGTATTCCACGGCGTGGAACTCGCCTTCGGTCAACGGCGGAAAACGTGGGTCCTCAAAGGCCGCGCTCCGGGCCATGTTCCAGACCGTGCGGAACAGTTCGCCCGAGCCCTGGACGTTGCCGATGCAGCCGCGCAGGGAGCCGCCGATCTTGAGGGTGACGAAGGCCCCCAGGTGCTCCTTCAGCTTGGCCGTGGGCGGCTCCGGCGGGCCGAAGGGGCCGTCGGACGGGTTGAACCTGAACCGTATGGACTGCGCCACCAGTTCTCTCAGATAGGTTTTTTCCTCGTCGGTCAGCTCGAAGCGGAAGTCGTTCATAAGGGTTTCCTCACCTGTTTTTGGCGGCCGGGACGAAGAGCATGCCGAGCAGCCCGAGAACGAAGAG
Source organism: Pseudodesulfovibrio portus (assembly GCF_026000375.1). NCBI lineage: Bacteria > Pseudomonadati > Thermodesulfobacteriota > Desulfovibrionia > Desulfovibrionales > Desulfovibrionaceae > Pseudodesulfovibrio > Pseudodesulfovibrio portus. The sequence goes on along the minus strand of NZ_AP026708.1, from coordinate 1,516,953 downwards.
CCCGATGACCGCGCTCATGCCCACACGCTGGCTGTCGGCGGCCAGGGTCAGCCAGCCCACCAGGAACGGTCCCAGGAACGAGGTCAGCTTGCCCGACAGGGCGAACAGCCCGAACATCTCGGTGCGCAGCTCTTCCGGGGCCACCCGGGCCAGGTAGGACCGGCTCGATGCCTGGACCGGTCCCACGAATATACCGATTGCCAACCCGAAAATCCAGAACAGGGTCCTGTCCGTTACCAGCAGGATGGCCACGCCGGGCACGATCAGCCCGGTCAGGGAGGCGAGGATGGTCTTGCGCGGCCCGACCCGGTCGTCCATCCAGGCAAAGGCCGCCGCGCCCAGCCCGGCGGTGACGTTGAGCCCGATGCCGAAGAGGATGACCTCGGAGGGGGCCATGCCGAAGGTGGCCGCCGCGTAGATGCCGCCGAAGGCGAACATGGTGGTCAGCCCGTCGTTGTACAGCATGCGCGCCAGCAGGAACACGGCCACGCCCCGGTGGCCGCGGATATGGCGCAGCGAATCCCTGATCTGCCCGAAGGCCTGGCCCACGGCCTTTCCGAGCGGGACGGCCGCGGATTTCGCGTCCGGCGAGAACAGGAACAGGGGCAGGCAGAACAGCAGGTACCAGACTGCGGTCAGGGGCATTACCGCCCGGACGTGCATGGCTTCCTCGCGCGGAACGCCGAACCAGCCGGGCGGCTGCACGAAGCCGTACAGGGCGATCACCAGCAGGACCAGCCCGCCCGCGTAGCCGAGTCCCCAGCCCCAGCCCGACCAGCGGCCGATGGCCCGGGGGGCGGCCAGGTCCGGGAGCATGGCGTTGTAGAAGATCATGGCGTACTCGCTGCCGATGGTGCCGATGCCCGCGAGCAGCAGGCCGAGCCGGACAAGGGAGACGTCCGGCCTGACGAACCACAGGAGGCCCGTGGCCAGGATGCAGAGCGCGGTGAAGACGGCCAGCCACGGCTTGCGCCGTCCCGACCGGTCGGCCACGGCCCCGAGGACCGGGCCGCCCAGGCCGATGACCAACCCGGCCACGCCCATCATGGTCCCCCACTGGGCTGTGCCCACGGTCTCGTTTTCGGCTACGGCCCTGGTGAAGTAGGCGGCAAAGACAAAGGTCTGGACCAGGGCCGCGAAGCCGGAGTTGGCCCAGTCGTAGAGGGCCCAGGACCACAGGGCGCGGAGGGGGGATTTTGGTTCGGGCATGAAAGGCACGGTAATACAAGTGGACCGGGGATGCCACCATCCTTTGGCGACGAAAACAAAAGGCGGGAAAAAAGGCGTGGGGTATGCTATGGCTTGGACATGCGCGCTATTATTGGGGTCTGTCTTTTTTTACTCCTGCTCCCGCATCCGACCTTTGCCGGGGAGGGGGCGGTTTTGCTCGTGACCAACGAGTATTATCCCTATGTGTCCCTGACCGGGGACAATCCGGGCATGCTGTACGAGGTGGTGGCCGCTGCCTTCCGGGAGGTGCAGGTCGAGGCCAGGATCGAATGCCGCCCCTGGCGGCGGTGCGCCCTGATGGTCGAGGACGGAACGGCTTTCGGGGCCTTCCCCTATGCCAGGACGCCCCGGCGGGAGGCGTACGCCTGGTTTTCCGACGTCATCGGGGAGTGCCGCAACGCCTTCTTTTTTCTCAAGGGACGGATGGCCGGATTCTCGTTCACCGGCCTGGACGCCCTGCGCCCCTATACCCTTGCCGGGACATCGGGCCATTTCTACGAGGAGGCCTTTGAGCGGGCCGGTCTCAGGGTGGACTACGCTCCGGGCGAGGCCTCGGGCGTGCACAAGGTGCGGATGATGCGTGTGGACCTTTTTGCCGAGGACGAAATGGTGGGTTGGAACCTGATCCACCGCATCTTCCCTTCGCAGGCGCACCTGTTCAGCTCATCAACGGCGTGGAACGTCAACCCCCAGCACGTCATGGTTTCCAAGCGGTATCCGGAGGCAGAGCGGCTCATGGAGCGCTTCAACCGGGGGCTGGCCGCCATCCGCGAGAACGGTGTCTACGACCGTATCGAATCGAAATACTTCCCCCGCTGACCGGGGAGCGCGTTACGGTTTTTCCGCCCAGAGCACGAACACGGGATTCTGCGCCTTGAAGCGCAGGTCGCCGGCCAGGGAATCCGTGGCCGAGGCCTGGAGCTGAGTCACGCCGAAGTGCCAGCCGAGTCTGTCGAAGTGGGCCTTGGCCGCGTGCAGCGTGTCCAGGAGGATGCAGTGGGCCACGATCCGGCCACGGGCGGCCAGCCGGTCGCAGGCCACCTCCAGCAGGGCGGAATCGCGGTTGGACTCGCCGCCCAGGCCGCCGCCGATGAAGACCCGGTCCGGTGCGGGCAATCCCTCCAGCACGTCCGGCATCTCGCCGAGGATGGTCTCGACCAGCCAGGCCCCGGTGCGCCGGATGTTCTCGCGGATCATGGCCGCGCGGGTCTTGTGGCGCTCCACGGCGAAGACGCGGCCCCGCCGGGCCAGGTGGGACGCCTCGATGGACACCGAGCCGCAGCCCGCGCCCAGGTCCCAGACCGTGGAGCCCGGTTCCACGTTGAGGTGGGCCAGGCCCGCGGCGCGCACGGGCAGCTTGGTGATCAGGTTCTTCTGGTGCAGGTAGTAGTGGTCCGGGATGCCGAGCGTCAGCTCGATCTCCGGCGGATACTGCCGCTCCAGGATGACCAGGTTGAGGTCGGAGAAGTCCATGCCCCAGGTCTCGGGCAGTGCCAGGGGCCGGACGCGCTCCTCCGGCGTGCCGAGGTCCTCCAGCACGGTCATGGAAAAACAGTCCGCACCCCGTTCGAGCAATGCGCGGGCCACCTCGGCCGGGGTGTTGGTCGCGTCGGTGAAGACGGCGATCAGGTCCGCGCGCACCAGGGAGGCGTACAGCGGCGAGAAGTCGTCGCGCCCGTGCAGGGAGACGAAGTCCATCTCCTGCCACGGCAGCCCGAGTCGGGCCGCAGCCAGCTGCAGGGTGGAGACGTTGGGCGTGACCAGCAGGTTCTCGCGCCCGATCTCCTCGCCCAGCCGTTTGCCGATGCCGAAGAAGAGCGGGTCGCCGTCGGCCAGCACCACCACGTTCAACCCCTTGCCCATGGCCTTGCGGATGGCGTCGAACAGGGGAGGCAGGGGGCCGGAAACGGTCCGCACGGCTGCGCTGTCGGGAATCAGCCCGGAAGGCACGGCGTCGAGCACCCGCTTGCCGCCCACCACCAGATGGGCGTCGGCGAGGAAACGCTGTGCGTGTTCGGGAAGATGGAGCGAACCGGGGGTCAGCCCGATGACGCGGACGGGTTGCGTGAGTGGCATGGACGGTAATGTAAACGAAACAATGAAAAGGGGAAAGAGGAATGCAATCGTGAACGAAAACGTTTGCGGAAGGTTTTCACTTTATTGGGATTGTGCTAGGTAGGGCGCAATCATGGGCGTCCAGTCCGCGCGCCCGCCAAAGGAGGACTCATGGAATTCTTTCTCGATACGGCCAATCTGGATCAGATAAAGGAAGTCAGGGAACTCGGTCTGCTCGACGGCGTGACCACCAACCCGACGCTCATGTCCCGCGAGGGCGGCGACTGGCGCGAACAGGCCGCGCTCATCTGCGAAGCCGTGGACGGCCCTGTTTCCCTCGAGGTCATCGGCACCTCCGCCGGGGAGATGATCAAGGAGGCCAAGGATCTCGTCTCATTCGGCCCCAACGTGGTGGTCAAGATTCCCATGATCCCCGAAGGACTCAAGGCGCTCAAGGAACTGACCGAGCGCGGGATCAAGACCAACGTGACCCTGGTCTTCTCCCCCAACCAGGCGCTGCTGGCCGCCAAGCTCGGGGCCACCTACGTCTCCCCGTTCGTGGGCCGCCTGGACGCCCTGGGCCAGTCCGGCATGGAGGGCGTGAACCAGATGCGGACCATCTTCGACAACTACGGCTTCGCCACCAAGATTCTGGTGGCCTCGGTGCGCCACCCCATGCACGTCCTGGATTCCGGCCTCATCGGCGCTGACGTGGTCACCCTGCCGTACTCCACCATCCTGCAGCTCATGCACCACCCCCTGACGGACAAGGGGCTGGCGGCTTTCCTGGCCGACTGGGAGGCTTTCCAGAAGGGGAACTAGCCCGGACGAATGCACAACAGAGGCGGCCCGCTCGGGAGAGCGGGCCGCCTCTGTTGTGCCGTCACTTCAAGCTACCGATTCAGGAGCCAGTCCTCGGCTTCCTGCCTGTCGAAGAAGACCTTGAACATGATGGACCGGTTGACGGCCGGGGTTTCGTAGGCAAGTTGCGCCTGCGGGGCGTCGACCGGCGGCATGGAGGCCACACGCAGCCCCATGGTCTGGAGGTTGTTTTTTTCCCAGTATTCGGCCAGGGCCAGGATGTCGCTGTAGTCGATGGTGACGGTCAGGTTGCGTTCGTCCAACAGCAGGCGGCGGATTCCTTCCCGGCTCGCCGTGGTCACCTGGGCCTGGATGTATTCGATGCCGTCTTCGAAGGAGCTCATTTCCCCGGAGGATTCCACGAACAGGTAGTTGTCCATGCGTGTTGTTTCAAACTTGACGGGCATGGTGATCTCCATCGGGACGCGGCGTCATTTGAGTCGGGTGCCCTCGAAGTCGAAGACGGTGTAATCCACCTGCACCCGGCCGCCGGAGAACGCTTCCGCCGCCTTTTGGGCGCTGTGGGCCAGGAGGGTGATCAGTTGGCGGCGGACCGGGGGGTCGGTCAGCATGTTCAGGACCTGCACGGCGGTGTTGGCGTGGCGGATTTCCGGGAGCAGGAGGCCGTCCACACCGGCCTCGGCGCACCGGTCCGCCAGCCGGTTGAAGTCCACGGCGTGGGTCCCGGCGTGGGTGTATTCCAACCCCTGGGCCTGCTTGACCAGCTTGCCGAAGAAGACCGACCAGGTGACGCGGGTGAAGCCGCGTTCGGCGACCGCGCGCATGGCATGGGCGAAGAAGTCCGCCGCCTGGATGCAGGCCAGCCGGGGCGTCCCCGGGTTGGCCTTCAGGAAAAATCGTTCCGAGCGCCTGCCTGTGGTGAAGACCGCGCTGGTGAGGCCCTGGGCCCGGGCCACATCCAATCCCTCGTCGATGGTCGCCTTCCACGACTCGTGGGAATAGGGCTGGACGATCCCCTGGGTGCCGAGGATGGAGATGCCGCCGACAATGCCCAGGCGCGCGTTCATGGTTTTCCCGGCGATGGTTTCGCCTTCGGGCACCTCGACGAGCACGGAAATGCGGCCGGTCTTCATGCCGCGGGCGGCCATCCGCACGCCTTCCTCGATCTGTTTCAGCGGCTCCGGGTTGATGGCGGCAGACCCCACGGCCACGGGCAGGCCGGGCAGGGTGGCGTGGCCCACGCCCCTGCCGCCGTCCACTGCCACGGACAGCGCGCCGGGACTCTCCCGGTCCAGGGTGACCACGGCCTGGATTTCGCACCCGTGGGTGGCGTCCGGGTCGTCACCCCCGTCCTTGATGACGGTCACGCGCACGGTGTTGTTTCCCGGCTCATAGCGTTCGACCGGCACGGTCAGGGTTCCGCCGGGCGGGAGCGGGACGCAGATGGCGTCCGGTCGTCCGCCCGTGAGCAGGAACACCGTTCCGGCCATGGCCGCAGCCGTGGCGCAACTGCCTGTGGTCCGTCCGGTTCGCAACTGCGCGGCCATGGCTAGTGCACCCTGCGCGGCGGCTCGTAGAGGTGGGTTCCGGCCAGCGCGGAGATGTTCTTGATGATGTTCTTGAAGAGCAGGACGTGGAAGGGATACATGGCGTACCAGTAGAGGATGCCGGTCAACCCGCGCGGCAGGAACTTGGCGGTCATGGACAGGTCCACGGCGTTGTCCCACTGGGAGTCGAGCTTGAATTCCAGGAGCGCTTCGCCGGGCAGCCGCATCTCGGCCAGGAGCAGGAGCCTCCGCCCCTCGTCCGAGGCGATGACCCGCCAGAAGTCCAGGGCGTCGCCCACCCGCAGGCCTTCGTGCCCCTTGGGGCGGCCCGGCTTCATGCCCGGCCCGGCCAGGAGCCGGTCGACGAGCCCCCTGAGCCGCCACAGCGCGTCGCCGTAGTACCATCCCTGTTCGCCGCCGATGCGCTGGACCACCCCCCAGACCTTGGACGGGTCCCCCTGGAGCCGGGCCGAGTAGCCCATCTCGAACCGGGTGCCGCCCGCATAGGACGGGTCGTCCACGGACGCCCACTCGGGCATGCACGCGCTGCCCACGTCGAACAGGCAGGTCTCCACGGTCTGCTGCTCGGTCTTTTCCAGGGCGCGGCGGATGGCTTCGCGACAGGACAGGAGTTCCTGGGGAATCAGGTCGCGGATGTGGTTGTCGCGGCAGACCACCTCGTTGCGCAGCCCTTCGATGAGGGAGCGGCCAAGGGACATGGGCACGGGGGTGACCAGTGACACCCAGAAGGAGGACAGCCGGGGGGAGATGAACGGCGAGGGCAGGAGATGCCGCCGGGGAATGCCTGCCACCTCGGCATAGAGCTGGAAGAGTTCGGCGTAGGACAGGACGTCCGGCCCGCCGATGTCCAGGGTCAGCCCGGCCGTGGCCTCGTTCTCCAGGCAGCCTGCCAGGTAGCCGAGCACGTTGCGGATGGCGATGGGCTGGGTCCTGGTGCGCACCCACCGGGGGGTGATCATGACCGGCAGCCGGTCCGCCAGGTAGCGGACCAGTTCGAAGGAGGACGATCCCGATCCGATGATCTGGGCGGCCCGGAGTACGGTCACTTTGGCCGGGCCAAGGGCGAGGATGCGTCCGACCTCGGCACGGGATTTCAAATGCTTGGAAAGGGGCTGGTCCTCGAAGTCCTCGCCCAGGCCGCCGAGGTAGATGATCCGTTCGAGTCCCGAGGACTGGGCCGCGGTGACCATGTTGTAGGCGGCGTCGCGCTCCTGTGCCGCGAAGTCGCGGCTCGGGCGGCTCATGGAGTGGACCAGGTAGAATGCTGCGGAGCATCCCTGCGCGGCCTGCTTGAGGCTTTCGGGGTCGTGCATGTCCGCGCGCACGGCCTCCACCTTGTCGCCCCAGGACCGCGCCCGGATCTTGTCCACGCTGCGGCCTGCGGCGCGCACCCGGTGCCCCCGCTCCAGCAGGAGCGGCACCAGCCTTCCGCCCACGTATCCCGTGGAACCGAGAACCAGAACCGGGCCGTCAGCCATGGCGTCCTTCCGTCGTTATCTGGGCTTGGTCTCGAACCGCAGCCCCTGGTTGTCCTCGTCGTGCTGCCAGCCGCGTTCGTTCATGCACGCCTTGTAGCGGGCCTGCTGCTTGTGGCCGTCGAGGGGGAACTCCTCGCCCGCGATGACCTGGCAGTCCAGGGAGTCGGCCTTGAATCGCGCCTCGGCCGTCTTGCCGGAGTAGGCCGGGTTGCGCCACGGCTTGGAACAGCCCGCTCCGAGGAGGAGCAGTCCGGCGACACAGATGAGCGATATGAGAGTGATCCGGCGCATGGCGTCTCCTTGGTTATTCGTCTTTCAGGTCCCGGTTCATGAGGTCGATGGTGGCCTGTCGCGGGTCCTTGCCTTCATACAGGATACTATAGACCTGCTCGGTGATGGGCAACTCCACATTGAGCTTCCTGGAAAGATTATAAAGGGACTTGGTGGTCTTGACGCCCTCTGCCACGGCCTTCATCTCGCTGATGATGTCGTCGAGCCGCCGCCCCTGGCCGAGCTTGAGGCCCACCTGGCGGTTGCGCGACAGGTCGCCGGTGCAGGTCAGCACCAGGTCGCCCATGCCGGACAGCCCCATGAAGGTCCGCTCCTGGCCGCCCATGGCCGTGCCCAGGCGGCTCAACTCGGCCAGCCCGCGCGTGATCAGCGCGGCCCGGGCGTCGTGGCCGAAGCCCAGCCCGTCGGCGATGCCCGCCGCGATGGCGATGACGTTCTTGACCGCGCCGCCCAGCTCCACGCCCCGGTAGTCCGGGGTGAAGTAGACGCGGAAATACGGGGTGGAGAACGCCTCCTGCAGCTCGCGCCCGAGGTCGTGGTCCTCGCAGCCGAGGGACACGGAGGTGGGCATGTCCTCGGACACCTCGGCGGCGAAGGAGGGGCCGGACAGGGAGGCGTAGCGGGGGTGCTTGCCGTCCAGGGACTGGGCCACCACCCGGGACATGGGCGCCAGCGTGTCCAGCTCGATGCCCTTTGACGCGCAGACGATGACCGGGTTGTCCGGCAGGATGTGGCGGAACCCTTTCAGTGCGGGCCGGATGAACTGGCTGGGAATGACCACCAGGAAATAGTCCGTGTTTGCAAAGGCCAAGGCCGGGTCGCTCTCCACGATGAGCTTGTCGGACAGCGTGCGGCCCGGCAGGAAGGTCTTGTTCTCGCGGGTCTCGCGGATTTCGGCCACGACTTCAGGCTCACGGGCCCAGAGCACGGTCTCCCTTCCGTTTTTGGCGAGCATGTCGGCCAGGGTGGTTCCCCAGGCCCCCGCGCCCAGAACGGCTATCTTCATGGATGATCTCCTTTGGTTCATTGTGCAGTCTCGAAGCATACTTGGGGCCGGGTTCGGTGGCAAGAAGAGAAGCGTTCCCGTTCAGGGGCGGGAGTGAGGCAACTGGTTGCATCCGAATCCGACGGCGGGTATACACCCTCCCATGGCTATTCAATTCACAGAGACCGAAGAACGGATATTGGCCCTGGCGGGCTCGGACCTGCCGGACACCGAGCAGCCCTTCAAGACCATTGCCGAGAAGGTCGGCTGCACCGAGCAGGAGGTCGTCGACCTGCTGAAAAATCTCAAGGAGCGCAAGATCATCCGCCGCTTCGGGGCCACGCTCAGGCACCAGAAGGCGGGCTACGGCCACAACGCCATGGTCGCCTGGCGGGTGCCCGAGGAGCGTTCCGACGAGGTCGGCGAGATCTTCGCGGCCCGGCCCGAGATATCCCACTGCTACATCCGGCGCACCTACCCCGAGTGGACCTACAACTTCTACACCATGATCCACGGCGAGCGGCCCGGCCACGCCCTTGAGGTGGTGGCCGAGCTCGAGAAGGTCACCGGGCTGGACGACAACTGCGTGCTCCGGTCCCTCAAGGAACTCAAGAAGACCTCGATGGTTTATTTCAAATAAGGAAAGAATCATGGATTCCAAATCGCTTTACGCCAAGGCCCAGACCCTGATGCCCGGCGGCGTCAACTCGCCGCTCCGCGCCTGCAAGTACGTCAACAGCCAGCCCGTGTTCATCGAGAACGCCAAGGGCGCGCACCTGTTCGACGTGGACGGGCGCGAGTACGTGGACTACGTCTTTTCCTGGGGCCCGCAGATACTCGGCCACCAGGACCCGGCGGTCAGCGCGGCGGCCCACGCGGCCATCGACCTCGGCTCCAGCTACGGCGCGCCCTGCCTGGGCGAGATCGCCCTGGCCGAGGAGATTTCGAAGCTCATCCCGTCCATGGAGATGATGCGCATGGTCTCCTCCGGCACCGAGGCCACCATGTCCGCCCTGCGTCTGGCGCGCGGCTACACGGGCCGCAACAAGTTCGTCAAGTTCATCGGCAACTACCACGGCCACGCCGACGCCTTCCTGGCCGCAGCCGGAAGCGCCGCCGCCACCGTGCCCGGGACCCCCGGCGTGCCCGAGGAAGTGACCCGCCACACCCTCCTGGCCCAGTACAACGACCTGGACGCGGTCAAGGCCCACTTCGAGGCGGGCGGCGACGACATCGCCTGCGTCATCGTGGAGCCCGTTGCCGGGAACATGGGGCTGGTCCTGCCCAAGGACGGATTCCTCCAGGGGCTGCGCGACCTGTGCACCCGATACGGCGCGCTGCTCATCTTCGACGAGGTCATCACCGGCTTCAGGCTGTCCCCCGGCGGCGCGCAGGTGCGTTTCGGCATCACCCCGGACTTGACCACCCTGGGCAAGATCATCGGCGGTGGATTCCCTGTCGGCTGCTACGGCGGCAAGCGGGAGATCATGGAGCACATGGCCCCGGTGGGCGGCGTGTTCCAGGCCGGGACCCTGTCCGGCAACCCGGTGGCCATGGCCGCCGGTCTGGCCACCCTGAAGCGGCTCGGGGAGTGCGACTACGAGGCGCTCGAGGCCCGCACCTTCAAGCTGACCGACGAACTGGCCGCCATCATGCGCGAGAAGGGCAGGGCCGTGTCCGTGAACCGGATCGCCTCGGCCTTCACCATGTATTTCAACGACGGCCCGGTGACCAACATGATCGAGTCCGGCAACTCCGACGCGGACGCCTACGCAGCCTACTGGCAGCAGATGCTCGCCCAGGGCGTCTATCTCGCCCCGGCCGGTTTCGAGTGCGCCTTCACCTGCTTCGCCCACACGGACGAGGATTTCGAGAAGACGCTGGAGGCGGCCCGCAAGGTCCGGTTCTAGGCGCGCGCACGGCACGGAAAAATCGGTGGACAGCCGGAACGCACGGGGTGCGCTCCGGCTGCCCTGTTTCAGGGGCATAGGCAAAGGAAGGGCGGTATTTGCCGTTGTTTTTTCTTTCGCAATGGGGCGGTTGCTGGTAGATATACACAATGTCCGCCAAGAAAATCGCCATCTACGCATTGACCTCGCAAGGGCTCACCCTGGCCTATCGGCTGGCCGGCCGTCTGGACGGGACGGTGTACGCCTCCCGTCGGCTGGAGCCCGAGGAGGCCATGCCCTTCGACTCCCTGTCCGACCTGGTCTCGGCCACCTTCCACGCCTTCGAGGGCCACGTATTCGTCGTCGCCGCAGGCATTGTGGTCCGCTGCATCGCCCCGCACCTCCAGAGCAAGGAGACCGACCCCGCCGTGGTCTGCCTGGACCAGCAGGGCGAGTTCGCCGTCAGCCTGTTGTCCGGTCATCTGGGCGGGGCCAACGAGCTGGCCGCCCGGTGCGCCCGCGCCGTGGGCGGGCAGCCTGTGATAACCACGGCCACGGACTCGGTGGGCATCCTCTCCGTGGACACCATGGCCGTGTCCAAGGGGCTGGTCATCGGCGATATCGGCCACATCAAGGCCGTCAACATGGCCCTGCTCGAGGGACAGACGGTCCATCTGCACGACCCCGAGGACTGGCTCGGCCTGGCCTGGGACACCAGCTTCGTGGGCGTGGCCCGCAAGGAGGACTGGGATTGCGGCAAGCCCGGCATCTGGGTCTCCTGGCACAACGACTGTCCCGAGGCCGCGCTGGCCCTGCACCCGCGCGTGCTGCACCTGGGCATAGGCTGCCGCCGCGACGTCTCCACCTATGAAATTCTCGACCACGTCAACGAGGTCTTCAAGCGCTACGGCCTGGCCATGGAGTCCATCGCCTCGGTGGGTTCCGTGGAGGCCAAGCGCAATGAGCCCGGCCTTCTCGAAGCGGCCCACGAATTCGGCGTGGACCCCGTGTTTTTCTCCACGGCGCAACTGGCGGCCATCCGCGTGCCCACCCCGTCGGACCGGGTGCAGCAGCACATGGGCGTGCCCAGCGTGGCCGAGGCCTCGGCCCTGCGCGCCTCCCACGGCGGCGAACTGGTCGTGACCAAGGAAAAGACCGACACCGTGACCCTGGCCATCGCCAGGAGCAGTCGTGCTTAAGGCCGTCAGCCTGGGGCCGGGAGACGAGAGCCTGCTCACTCCGGCGGCCCGGCAGGCCATCAGCGAGGCGGACGTGGTGGCCGGGTACAAGGGGTATATCGAACTGGTCCCGGACGAGCTTCTCCAGGGAAAGGAAATCCTGTCCACCGGCATGATGGGCGAGGTGGACCGCGCCAAGGGAGCTGTCCGGGCGGCCCGGGACGGCAAGCGGACCGTCATGGTCTGCTCCGGCGACGCGGGCATCTACGCCATGGCCGGGCTGTTGCTGGAAATCCTCGAAGCCGACGGGCTGCTTGATGCCGTCCCGTTCGAGGTGGTGCCCGGCGTGGCCGCCTTCAATGCGGCGGCGGCCCTGCTCGGCGCGCCGCTCATGCACGATTTCGCCTCGATCAGCCTGAGCGACCTGCTCACTCCCTGGGAACTGATCGAGCGCCGTCTCGAAGCCGCCGCTTCGGCCGACTTCGTCATCGCCATCTACAATCCCCGCTCGAAAAAACGCAGCGATCACTTGGCCAAGGCTCTCGGGATCATAGGAAAATTTCGCGGCCCGGACACCCCGGCAGGGGTGGTGGGCAAGGCATACAGGTCCGGCCAGTCCGTGCGCGTCACGACCCTGGGCGGCGTGGATGTCGAGAGTGTGGACATGCAGACGGTGCTCATTGTCGGCAACTCGGCCACCAGGAAAATCGGCGACCGGCTGATTACCCCGCGCGGGTATCATCGGAAATACGCCATTTGAGGGCGACGCGAAATGTCGTGAAAGCCCCTTGCCATAAAGAGGCTTTTTCAGGTAAAAGCAGGGGCCTACGATGGCACCCCCTGCTTGACAGGGGTGGGATGTTTATTTATCCCGCATAGTAGAGAGTGTGACTGTTTATATTTTTATGCAACAGGAGGAACTAGGTAAATGAAGAAATCTCTGATCATCAGCCTGATGGTTGCCGCTTTGGTGTGTGTCTTCGCGCTGCCCGCCGTGTTCGCCGGCGCCGCAGCTCCGGACGTCATCACCATGAAGGCCCCCGAGGGCACCAAAATGACCAAGAACCCCGTGACCTTTACTCACAAGAAGCACGAAGCGGACTACGGCATTGACTGTCTGGTCTGTCACCACAAGGCCGAGTCCAAGGACGCCGTCACCGGTTGTGCTTCCGAGGGTTGCCATGCGGACGCTTCCAAGGCCGCCAAGAAGGACCCCAAGGGTTTCTACCAGGCTTTCCACAGCAAGAAGGCTGACGCCTCCTGCCTGGGTTGCCACAAGAAGGAAAAGAAGGCTGGCAAGGCCGCCCCTGTTGGCTGCAAGGATTGCCACCCCAAATAAGCCGTTAGGGTGAATTCGAGGGGGGCTGCCAAACAGCCCCCCTTTTTAAAAACCTTCCTCCCGGAGGTAACCATGACCCCGGCTCCCCCGCCTCCCACTGACGACAACGTCGATGTGAATGACGTGCTGAACGACCCAGCCGAAAGCGAGGCTCTTGATCCCGATTCCGTGGACGCGGATTTCGAGCAGGAACTCGAAGACCTTTTTTCCGACGACCTTGAAGACGACACCTCTGCCGTCGACGAGGCCGACGAACCTCTCGTGCTTGATGACGAGGCCGGAGAAGAGGACGACGACCTTTCTTTTGAGGATGTGGACGAGGGCGAGGACGTGGCCGACGACCTGATCGTGCTCGACGATGTGGTTGAGGAGGAAGATGAGCCTGTGGTCCTCGAGGACGTGGCCGAAGCGCCCGTCGCCGAATCCGATGAGGATGTCGAGGCACTGGTGGACGACATTGCCGAGGAGCCCGCTCCCGAATCCGATGAGGAGGAAGAGGAGATCATCGAGCTGGACGACCTGGTCGAAGAGGCCGGGGACGAAACGGACGGCGACGATGTGATGGCCCTGGACGACCTGCTGGAAGAAGACGCCGAAGAAGAGCCGGCTGCCGACGAGCCCGATGAGATGGTCCTGGAGGACGTGATCGAGGAAGACGAGGCGGTCGAAGAAGAAATTTCCCCGGAACCCGAAGACATGATGGATGCCAGCCTGGCCGAAGAGCCCGCCCCGGAAGTGCCGGTGGACGAGGCCGTGGCCGAGGCGGACATCGACGACATCCTCGACGAGCCGGAAGTTGAAGCGGACGACCTGCCCGAGGCGTCGTTTGAAGAGCTTGCCGATGAGACCGTGGACTCCGAGTTGACCGGCCTGGACGAGCTCGACGAGGAAGACATGGACGACGTGGACAGCCTCCTGGACAACGTGGAGGTGGACGTGTCCGATGTGGTGGACGCCGAAGAAGAGGCGGACATCGAGGTTCCCGACATCGATATGGACGATTCCCTGGGCGACGTGCTGGCCGCAGAGGCCATGCCGCCGGACGCAGGCATGGACGTGTCCGACGACGTGGACGTGGACCAGCTTCTGGTGGAAGCCCGCTGCGAGGCCGAGGCCTCCAGCGTGGCGGAACTCCAGGGCAAGGTGGCCCTGCTCGAATCCCGCGTGGAAGAGCTGGAAAAGCGGCTGCGCGAGGAGATCGCCCAGCTGGTGCCCGCCGAGGCCGCCCGGATCATCCGCGAGGAGATCGCGGCCCTGGCCGCCGAACTCGACGATTAGCCCGGAATTGCAATGCAATGAAAAAGCCGACCGCAAGGTCGGCTTTTTTGCGTTCAGGTGCCGCAGAAAGTCTGGTGCACGAGTTCTTCCGGACGGGGCGGGGCGGCGTACCGGTCGTTGCCCGGCTGTGCCTCGAAGGGGCGGGCCAGCACCTCGGCCAGCCTGAGGGCCGGTTGGAAGTCGCCCTTGTCCTCGGCGGCCCGGATGGCCTCCTCGATGCGGTGGTTGCGCGGTATGCAGGCGGGGTTGGCGTCGCGCATGACCCTGGCCGCAGCGTCATCGGATATCCCCTGGTCGCGCAGGGCGGCGCGCCATGAGCCGGTCCAGGCCCGGATGTCCTCCCCGGACGAGAACAATCCTACGAGCCCGGCATCGTCGGCGGTACTCTCCGCCAGCGTCCGGAAGGTCACGGTAAAGTCCGTCCGGTCCCGGTGCATGATCCCGAGCAGGTTCCGGGCCAGTTCGAATCCGTGGTTGCTCGGCTCCAGCCCTATCTTGCGGCACAACCCTTCCCGGTAGCGGGCGGTGAAGGCCGGGGCGAACCCCTCGATGACAGCGTCGCCCTCCTTGCGGGCCTGCTCCGGGTCGGCATGGAAAAGGGGCAGCAGGCAGCCGCCCAGGCAGGCCATGTTCCACATGGCGATGTTGGCCTGCTGGTTGAAACCGTACCGGCCCTGGTGGTCGATGGAGCTGAACACCCGCGCCGGGTCGTAGGCGTCCATGAAGGCGCACGGGCCGTAGTCGATGGTCTGGCCGGACACGGCGGTGTTGTCCGTGTTCATGACCCCGTGGATGAAGCCCACGCACAGCCATCGGGCCACGAGTTCGGCCTTGGCCCGGCAGACGGCCCCGAACAGGGCCACATACGGGTTGGCCGCGTCCCGGCATTGCGGGTAGTGGCGGTCAATGACGTAGTCGGCCAGTTGCCTGACCGCATCCTCGTCCTCGCGCGCGGCGAAATATTCGAAGGTGCCCACCCGCACGAAGCTGTCGGCCACGCGGGTCAGGACGCCGCCGGGCAGGTCGGTTTCACGGAAGACCGTTTCTCCGGTGGCGGTCATGGCCAGGGCGCGGGAGGTGGGGATGCCCAGCGCGTGCATGGCCTCGGACACGATGTACTCGCGGATGACCGGGCCCAGGGGCGAGCGGCCGTCGCCGCCCCGCGAGAAGCGCGTTTTCCCGGAGCCCTTGAGTTGGATGTCGTATCGCCTGCCGTGGCTGGTGACGACCTCGCCCAGGAGCACGGCCCTGCCGTCGCCCAGCTGGGGCACGAAGTGGCCGAACTGATGCCCGGCATAGGCCTGGGCAATGGGGTCGGTCCCCGGCAGCAGCGAATTGCCCGAGAACACGGCGGCAAGCTCTGCGTCGTCCTCGGGCAGGTCGAGCTCCAGCTCGGCGGCCAGGGGCCGGTTGAGGGCGATGAGGCGCGGCTCTGCCACGGGAACGGGGTGGATGCGCTGGAAGAATTTGTCCGGGAGCCGGGCGTAGCTGTTGTCGAAGGTCATGACAGCAATTGTTTCCACGCCGGCAGCAGGGTGTCAATGGAGTTGGACAGGAGCCGCATGTAGCGCAGCTCCAGGTCGGCCAGTTCGCCGTCCCCACGGCGCAGCCATTCGGACATCCAGGCGAAGCGCAGGGCCAGGATGAGTTCCGGGAGCAGGGCGAGGGAGTCGGGGTCCAGGCGGTCCCGGTCCCTGAGTTCGCGCAGCAGTGCCGGGGCCAGGCCGCGAACCAGGGCGGGCGGGTCCTCGATGCCCACGCAGCCGAGACAGTTGGCCGCGTCGAACAGGGCGGGCCGGATGCCGCAGAATTCCCAGTCGATGACCGCAGCCACGCCGGTTCCGCGCCAGATGACGTTCAGGGGGTGGAAGTCCCCCTGGCAGAGGGCGCGCGGCAGGTGCGGCCAGGCCTCGAACAGCGGGGCGAGCGCGGGCAGCACGGGCAGCAGCCCCTCGCGGACCTCCGGGCGGCGGGTGCGCATGGCCCCCATGAGCTCGTTGATGTAGTCCTCGAGGTTGAGTTCCGGCTCGCCGGAAAAGGGGGCGGCAGCGTGTTCCGGGCCTCGCAGGTCGGCCAGGAACCGTCCCAGGCCCGTGCCCCGGTCCGCGTCCTCGATGAATTCCGGCTGGGGCAGGGGGTCGCCGGGGATGTAGGGCGAGAGATGGTATGCGTTGCCGTCGACTTCCGGGGCGAACCGTCCCCGGGGGCCGGGCAGGTAGGCGGGAACGGGCAGCCCTGCTTGGGCCAGGGCGTGGAGCAGGATCCCGATCTTCTCGCGCCGGTCCCATTGGCCGGGGCGGAGTTTCTCGATCATCCAGACGTTGCCGTCCTCGTCCTCCACGGCCTGGCGCTGAACGCACCGCTCGGGACTGCCGGGCAGGAAAAGATCCGTGCGGGGGCGGGCAGGAGCCAGCCCCCACAGGAAAAGCATGTCGATCATGAATGGTTACTCGATGCCGAGGACGGAGTAGAGCTTGGGCAGGTTGTCCTTGATGATCGTCTGCTCGGAGCCGGGCACCTGCTTGTCCAGTTCGGCCTGGAAGGCTTCCATCTGGCCGCCCATCTGCTGGCCGATCATCTGTTCCATCATCTTCTTCTGCTCTTCGGGCATGTCCTTGAGCTGGGCCTGCATCTGTTCGGTGGCCTTGTTCATCTGCTCTGCGCTGACCATGGTCATGGTATGGCTGTATATGTACATGAACCGTTCCTCGTCCCAGCCCCGGGCCTTGATGGCGCCGAGCACCTTGGCGGACAGGGCCGCGCCCGTGGCGTCGCCGACATATTTCTGGCTTTCGGCGGTCAGGCCGGGAATGGACGGCAGGTCCGCCAGAAACCGCTCGAACTCCGAAGCGGAAAACGGGCCGCCCACTTCTTCGATGACGGTCTTGCCCTCTTCGGACAATTTGGGATCGTCGGCCACGTCGTCGCCGCAACCGGCGAACAGGGTCAGGGCGGCGAGGACGAGAAGCAGGGACAACATGGATTTGCGCATGGATTCTCCTGGATGGTTCGGGTTGGATTTCTCCTACCAGCCTATAGGGGCCGGCGCGGTTTTCGTCAACCGGGTCGTTTCGCCGGCAGGGGTCGGACGGTGCGTATGTCCGCCACCTTGCCGTGATGGGCGGACGGGTCGCCCAGCAGGAAATCAACCAGCCCGCGGGCCGATTGTTCGGGCGAAATGAGCAGCCCGTTTTCCTTCCACGGCACGAACACGTCTTTCAACTGCCGGGCCGCGCCGCCCTCGGACTCCCGGGCCTCTTTCTGCATGCGGGTCTCGACGATGCCGGGCCGCCAGATGACCGTGGTGATCTGCGGGGCCTCCTCGGCCAGTTGCCGGGCCAGATGCTCCTCGGCGGCCTTGGCCGCGCAGTACGCGCCGATGCCCGGCTGTGCCCGGTCCGCCGCGCCGGAGCCGAAGAATACGGCCAGCCCCCGTCCCTGTTGGAGCAGCAGCGGCACGGCGCGGCGCATGAGCTGATGGGCGGCGGTGACCGATGCGTCCATGACCTCGCGGAATCGGAGCGCGTCCAGTTCCCAGACGTTGGGGCCGGGCGCGAGCACCCCGGCGGCGTGGATGAAGCCGTGAAAGCCGTTCATTCCGGCGGCGGCTTCCACCAGGTCCCGGGCCGTGGCGGAGGCGGCCGAGTCCCCCGCCACATACTCGGCCTGAACGCCCAAATCGCGGCATTGCCCGCACACGTCGGCCAGCCTGTTTTCGGTTCGCGCCCCGAGCACGAGGTTGACGCCCTCCCGTGCCAGCTCCACGGCCAGGGCCGCGCCGATGCCCCTGGAAGCGCCGGTCAGGATCAGGGTTTTATTCCTCAGAGAAGTCATATACGCTCTCCCTTCATGCGATATTTCACGATACGGAAAGAGAGTACCCCATGACGTTGAAAGTGAGCAAGTTGCGGCCCCTGGTGGCCCAGTCGGAAATCCGGAACATGACGCTGGAGTGCGCCCGCGTGGGCGGGGTCAACCTGGCCCAGGGCGTGTGCGACCTGCCCGTGCCCAAGGTGGTCATGGACGGCGTGACCGGGGCCATGGCCGACGGCTACAACATCTACACCCGTTTCGACGGGCTGCCCCGGTTGCGGCAGGCCATCGCGGCCAAGCAGAAGAAGTATGCGCGCATGGACGTGGACCCCGAGGGCCAGGTGGTGGTCTCGGCCGGGGCCACGGGCGCGTTCTACGCCGCCTGCCTCGCCCTGCTCGACGAGGGGGACGAGGTCGTGGTCTTCGAGCCGTACTACGGCTACCACATCGTGACCATGGCGGCGCTGGGCATCAAGCCGGTCTACGTCACCCTTGAGCCGCCGACCTGGGAATTCTGCGCCGAAGACCTGGAAAAGGCGGTCACCGGCAAGACCCGCGCCCTGATCCTGAACACCCCGTCCAACCCGGCGGGCAAGGTCTTCTCCCGCGAGGAACTGGCGGTCATCGCCGATTTCGCCGAGGCCCACGACCTGTTCGTGTTCACCGACGAGATATACGAGCACTTCGTGTTCGACGGGCGCGAGCACGTGGCCCCGGCCACCCTGCCCGGCATGGCCCGGCGGACCATCACCATCTCCGGCCTGTCCAAGGTGTTCGCCGTCACCGGCTGGCGGCTGGGCTATGCCGTCTGCGACCCGGAGTGGGCGCTGCCCATCGGCCATTTCAACGACCTGGTGTACGTGTGTGCGCCCTCGCCGCTTCAGATCGGCGCGGCCAGGGGGCTGGAGGAGCTGGGGGAGGACTATTACCGAGGCGTGTCCGACGACCATCAGCACAAGCGCGATCTGTTCTGCGACACCCTGCGCTCCATCGGCCTGGCCCCGCACGTCCCGGAGGGCGCGTATTACACCCTGGCCGACGTCACGTCCCTGCCCGGCGTCACGGCCAAGGAGCGGGCGCTGCACCTGCTGGAAAAGACCGGGGTGGCCTGCGTGCCGGGCTCGGCCTTCTATTCCGGCCCGGTGGGGGAGACCCTGGCCCGGTTCTGTTTTGCCAAGGAGATGGACGTGCTTGAAGACGCCATGCACAGGCTGCGGAGGCTGGGGCAATGAACGCGAGCCAGAAAAAGGATTTCAAGACGTACGCCCTGGAAGAGATCAAGGGGCTGAAGGCGGAGATTCCCCGGCTGGAGGAGCTGGTCAAGCCCGTGGCCCCGGACAATGCCATCGGCCGCATCTCGCGCATGGACAACATCGTCAACCAGTCCGTGGCCGAGGCCCAGCTGTCCAAGGCCAGGGTGCGGCTGGTCCGGTTGCAGGAGGCGCTGAAAAAGGTGGACAAGGACGAGGATTTCGGCCTGTGCGTCGAGTGCGGCGACCCCATCCCCATGGCCCGGCTCAAGGCCATGCCCGAGACGGTGCACTGCGTGGAGTGCGCCGAGTAGCGGGTCCCGGTCGCGCCTTAGAACATGGAATAGAACCGCTTGAGCATGGCCTCGGGCAGGGCGCTGTCCCAGTGGCCCGTCGCCTTGGCCCACAGCCAGGCCAGCAGGAGGGTGGCCGTTGCGCCCGCCCCCACGGCCAGCCACGGGATGCGCTTTTTGCCGTACACGGAAAACGACAGGCACCCGTCGACCGGGCATGCCCCGACACATTCCCCGCAGCCGATGCACTCCGGCGACCGGACCACGGATTTTTCCTGCACTTTGATGCCGGACGGGCATCGGCGCGTGCATTTCCCGCAGTCCACGCAACTCGCCGCGTCCCGTTTGACGGACGTGGGGCCGAGCAGGGAGATGATGCCGAGCAGCGCGCCGTAGGGGCAGAGATAGCGGCACCAGAAGTTGCGCACGACCAGGCTAATCGCAGCAAGCAGCCCGATGACGGTCAGGGAAAGGGTGGACGGGGCGAGGAAGAACTGGAGCATGCGCGCGTCCGCCGTCATGTTGTACGGGCCGGTGAGGAACGCCTCCAGCGAGCGCGGGTCCATGGAGAACACGGCGAAGCAGAAGCCGCCCAGCAACAGGTATTTGACTCCGGTCAGGGGCAGGTCGATCCATTTCGGGGGGATGAGGGCCAGATGCATGCGCCGACCGGCCCGCTCCAACAGCCCCGAGAGAAAACCCACCGGGCAGATGTAGCCGCAGAATGCCTTGCGGAACAGGAAGGCCATGACCAGGATGCTGATGAAGATGGCCAGCCCGGCCGGGTGCACCGGGTCCCACCGGCCCGTGATCAGCAGGTGCCGGAACCCCATCAGTGCGCTGATGGGCAGGAAGCCTTCCACGGCGCCGGGCTTGGACGTGAACGTCTCGGACCGGCCCGAGACCCAGGCCACGAAGCCGACGAAGCGGTAGCCCGCATGGAGGCAGAAAAGGGTGAAACCGGCCTGGACGGCCAGGCGGAACCGGGAGGGGGTGAGCGTGTTTTTCATGGATGTCCTGAACTGTTTTGCAGCCCCTTTACGCCAAGCCCTCCTCCCGGGCAAGGGTGTGCAGCATGTGCACGGCGAGCGGCTCGTCCGGCCCTGCCGCGCTTGACTATCTCACTAATCTGGCTTAACAAACCACCTCTTTGCCCGCGGTGGATGGGATTTCTGCGCGTGGGTGAGTTTCGGAAACCGAGATAAATCCGGGAGATAGGATCGTTGTTCGAGAGCCTGCAAGATAGACTCAGCTCCACATTTTCGAAGTTGGGCGGCAAAAAGACCCTTGATGAAAATAACATCAAGGAGGGCCTTCGCGAGGTTCGCCTTGCGTTGCTGGAAGCCGACGTCAACTTCAAGGTGGTCAAGGGGTTTGTCGACCAGGTCAAGGAACGCGCCCTGGGCGACGAGGTCCTCAAGGGGCTGGAGCCCGGCCAGCATTTCATCAAGATCGTCAACGAGGAGCTGATCGAGCTTCTGGGCGGCGAGCAGCAGGACCTTGACCTTGCGGCCAAGCCGCTCAAGCTGATGATGGTCGGCCTGCAGGGTTCGGGTAAGACCACCAGCTCGGGCAAGATCGCGCTCTTCCTGCGCAAGCAGCATGGGCGCAAGCCGTACCTGGTCCCGGCGGACGTCTATCGCCCGGCGGCCATCGACCAGTTGAACACCCTGGCCAAGCAGCTCGACGTGCCCGTGTATCCGTCCACCACGGACATGAACCCGGTGGACATCTGCAAGGATGCGCTGGTCAAGGCCGAGGAACTGGGCTGCGACCTGGTGCTCTTCGACACCGCAGGCCGACTGCACATCGACGAGACGTTGATGGACGAGCTTGAGAACATCAAGCGCGAATGCACGCCCCAGGAAATTTTATTCGTGGCCGACGCCATGACCGGCCAGGACGCCGTGACCGTCGCCGACTCCTTCAATGAGAAGCTCGGCATCACCGGCGTGGTCCTGACCAAGATGGACGGCGACGCCCGAGGCGGCGCGGCCCTGTCCATCAAGTCCGTGACCGGCAGGTCGGTCAAGTTCGTGGGCGTGGGCGAGAAGCTCTCCGAGTTGGAGCTCTTCCACCCCGACCGCATCGCCTCGCGCATCCTCGGCATGGGCGACATGATGACGCTCATCGAGAAGGCCCAGAGCGAGATCGACGAGGATGAGGCCAAGGCCATGGCCGAGAAGATGGCCAAGGCGGAGTTCGACTTCGAGGACTTCCTCGGCCACATGAAGAAGCTCAAGAAGCTCGGGAGCATGGAAGGGCTGCTCAAGATGATCCCCGGCATGGGCAACATCATGAAGCAGATGGGCGACAACGCCATGCCCGAGGACGAGATGAAGCGCACCGAGGCGATCATCTCCTCCATGACCCTGAAGGAACGCCGCCAGCCGTCCCTGATCAACCAGAGCCGCAAGGAACGCATCGCCAAGGGCTCAGGCTTCAAGGTCGCCGACGTCAATGTGCTCATCAAGAATTTCAAGCAGATGAGCAAGGTCATGCAGGCCATGATGGGCGGCGGCAAGGGCAAGAAGCAGAAAGGTATGCTGGGCAGGCTCAAGGGCCTGGCCGGTGGCGGCGGGATGCCGGACATGGACGCCATGGGCGGAATGCCCGGAATGGGCGGAATGCCGGGAATGGGCGAGGAAGAGGGGGGCCGCAGGGATCTGTCCAAGAAAACCCTCAAGGAACGCCAGAAAAAGAAATTGAACAAGAAAAAAAATAAAAAGAAGAAAAAGAAAAAATAACAGGGAATTAAGAGGTTTTGAGGGCCAATCGGTGTGCTGGACCTCTCACCTTATAATTATATCATCTTGCTATAAACTGTGCAAAAACGTATGAAAAAACTATTGGGAGAATAAGTATCATGGCTATGAAAATCAGACTGACCCGTATGGGTTCCAAGAAGCGTCCCTTCTACCGCGTGGTGGCCCTGGATTCCGCTGCCCGTCGCGACGGACGCCCTGTTGAATACCTCGGGCATTACAACCCGATGGTCGAGCCCAACGACATCAAGCTCGATATGGACAAGATCGAACAGTGGCTTGCCAAGGGCGCCGAGCCCAGCAACACCGTTCGTTCCCTGCTGAAAAAGGCCGGCAAGTAGCGTACGCCTCTTGTGCGGGGAGCCGACAGCCCCCGCGTGGTCCGGACCGGTTTGGCAGCTGAGACTCATGGCGCACGGCGATGCGCCTACACGGAGGTGACGTCATGTTGAAAGAGATGATTGAGTACATTGCCAAGTCCCTTGTGGACAACCCGGACGAAGTGCACGTTTCGGAAGTCGAAGGTGAACAGACTTCAGTGATCGAGCTGAAGGTGGCCAAGGAAGACCTTGGCAAGGTGATCGGCAAACAGGGCCGCACGGCCCGTGCCATGCGTACCTTGCTCGGTGCCGCCTCCACCAAGGCCCGCAAGCGCTCCGTCCTGGAGATTCTCGAGTAGTCTGGCAGGCCGATGGCTAAACGACATTCCGCCGAGGGGTTCATCCTCGTGGGCGGGGTGGTCAAGCCGCACGGAATTCGAGGGGAGTTCTGCATGAAGAGTCATGCAGACTCCCCGTCCCTTTTCGACGCGGTGGACACCCTGTACCTGCAGGATGGGGCCCGGCCTCAACAGCCCGTTTCCATCACATCCTGGCGTGAACACAAGGAATTCATCCTTGTCACCGTCAAGGGCGTGACCGATCGCGACCAGGCCGACAGGCTGCGTGGCCGGTCTGTCCTCGTGCGCGAGGAGGATCTGCCGGAGCCGGACGAGGGCGAGCACTATCTCTATCAGATGATCGGCTGCCGCGTGGTGCTCGAAGACGGCACCGAGGTGGGCGAGCTCACGGGCTATTACGAGACCGGCGAGCAGGACACCTGGGTGATCGTCAATGACGCCGGGACCGAAATCCTGCTGCCCGCCGTGCCCGAGTTCGTGCTGGACATCGACCTGGACGCGGAGACCATCCTCATCGAGCCGCCGGAAGGGCTGCTGGATCTCTATCTCAACCCCGATCCGCCCAAAAAGAAAAAGAAGCGCACGCCCCCGCGCCGGAAAAAGCAGTCATGAATTTCCATCTCGTCTCCATCTTTCCGCACTACTTCGAGTCGCCGCTGCAGAGCGGCCTCATGGGCAAGGCCGTGGAGAACGGGCTGGTCTCCCTCGACTACGTGGACGTGCGCCGGTTCGCGGGCGGGGTGCACAAGTCCGTGGACGACCGCCCCTTCGGCGGCGGGCCGGGCATGCTGCTCAAGCTCGACCCCATGGTCAAGGCCCTGGACTCCGTCGAGCGCAAGGGACGCATCCTGATGCTCTCCCCGCGCGGCAAGCCGTTCAACCAGGCCCAGGCCAAGGCTTTGTCGCAGGAAGAGGACGTGACGCTCATCTGCGGGCGCTACGAGGGCATCGACGAGCGGCTCCTTGACCTCTACCCCATCGAGCTGGTCTCGGTCGGCGATTTCGTGCTCAACGGCGGCGAGATCGGGGCCGTGTGCATGGTCGAGGCCATCGCCCGGCTTCTGCCCGGCTTCATGGGGCACGAGGACTCCGGCGAAGAGGAGTCCTTTTCCGCCGGGCTGCTCGAATACCCGCACTACACCAGGCCCGAGGACTATGACGGGCTCGCCGTGCCCGAGGTGCTGCGAAGCGGCGACCACGGCAAGATCGCGGACTGGCGGCGGGAGTGCTCGCTGTCCGCCACCCTGAGCGACCGGCCGGACCTGCTGCCCAACGCGCGGCTGACCGTCGAGGATATCGATTTTCTGCGCGCACAACCGCGCACCCGGTTGGGGCGCAACCTGTATATCGCGCTCTGCCACTATCCGGTGGTCAACAAGTTCGGCGAAAAGGTGGCGGTGTCCGTGACCAACCTGGACCTGCACGACATGGCCCGCGTGGCCCGCAGCTACGGCCTGGGAGGGTTCTACGCCACCACGCCCATCGAGGACCAGAAAGCGCTGGCCGACAGGCTCCTCAGCCACTGGAAGGAGGGGGCGGGCAGCCAGGCCAATCCGGACCGCGCCGAGGCCTTTTCCAAGGTCAAGGTTTTTGACGATATCGAGTCTGCGGTCCTTGACATCGAGGCGCAAACAGGGCAATGTCCCCGCCTCGCGGCCACTTCAGCACGGCTGGATCGCCGCAAGGAGGCGGAGCCTGCCCTGACCTGTTCAGAGGTCCAAAAATGGCTCGCCAACTCTCCGGTTTTATTGATTTTTGGAACCGGACACGGTTTGGCGGAAGAAGTCCTCTCCAAAGCGGACGGCATAATGCGGCCTGTCAGGTATTTGGACGACTACAACCATCTGTCGGTAAGAAGTGCGGTTGCCATCATTGTTGATCGCCTCATCGCGGATGAGTACTAAGAATTCAGGAGACTGCTATGGACATCATCAAGAAAATCGAGTCCGAACACATTCGTTTGGACATGCCCGAGTTCAAGGCCGGTGACACCGTCAAGGTTCACTACCGCATCATCGAGGGTGAAAAGGAACGCATCCAGGTCTTCCAGGGCGCTGTCCTGCGTCGCCGTCGCGGCACCACCAACTCCACCTTCACCGTGCGCAAGATTTCCGACGGTATCGGCGTGGAGCGCGTGTTCCCCATGAACTCCCCCTTCATCGACCGCGTGGAAGTGGTCTCCGAGGGCAAGGTTCGCCGCAGCCGCATCTACTACCTGCGCAATCTGCGGGGTAAGGCCGCACGCATCAAGTCCAAACAGATCTGGGAGTAATTTTCCGGAGAAGCGGCGATCTGCACCGCTGCTCGGCGATAGCAGACCCTTGCGTAGGAGGACTACGCGGCGGTCCTGCAATCCCCTCGCATCGGCACATCTCACCACTTCTCCGAAAAATTCCTGTGATGGAATATATGCCCGAAGTGTCAACTGACACTTCGGGCTTTCTGGGTTTTGGGGATGGCCGTGGTGGCTTTTTGTGGAGCTTTGGGGCACAAACAGTGCCGGAGGAGATCAGCGGATGAGCCAGGTCGTTTTGTACGAAGCAGGGGGGTATTCCCCGACGGAGATCGCCGGGGTGGACGAGGCCGGGCGGGGGTGTCTGGCCGGGCCCGTGGTGGCCGGGGCGTGCATCCTGCCGGTCGAGTACGACCTGCCGGGGCTGACCGACTCCAAGCAGTTGACGGCCGTGCGGCGCGAGGAGCTGTATCCCCTGATCCGGGAGCAGGCAGTGGCCTGGGCCGTGGGTGTGGCCTGGGCGCCGGAGATAGACGAAGTCAATATTTTGCAGGCCACGTTCCGGGCCATGGGGCGGGCCGTGCGCTGCCTCAAGGCGGAGCCGAGATTCCTGCGCATCGACGGGGACAAGACCATTCCGGGTTACGCGCTGGGGCGCGACATCCATCAGGAGTACGTGATCAAGGGCGACGGCAAGGTCCCTGCCATCTCCGCCGCCTCGGTCCTGGCCAAGACCTTCCGCGACCGGCTCATGGTCAAGCTGGCCAAACGCTACCCCGGCTACGGCATCTCCCAGCACATGGGCTACGGCACCAAGGCCCACATCGAGGCCATCCGAAAACTCGGCCCCTGCCGCCTCCACCGCCTGACCTTCAAAAAGGTCAAACCCGAAGACAAGCCGCAGGAACAGGCCAGCCTGTTCTAGGCGCGGCACGACCTTCCGTGATCGGGCGCAGGGCCCGTCCTTGACCATGGGGCAAACCTGTACTATTTATTGTACAGAAAAGGAGGCCGACATGCCCGAAGCCATCACCTACACCGATGCTCGTCAACGCCTGGCGTCCACCATGGACGAGGTGTGCGATTCGCATGAGCCCGTGATCATCACGCGGCGCAAGGCAAAGTCTGTGGTCATGATGTCCCTGGAAGACTATAATTCGATCGCTGAAACGGCGTATCTGCTAGGCAGCCCGGCCAATGCCGACCGGTTGCGTGCGTCAATCCGTTCCGCCCAGGCGGGGGAGCTTGAAGAACACGCGCTCCTGGAGGACTGATGCGCCTCACCTGGACCGAACACGGTTGGGAAGATTATCTGTATTGGCAGAAGGCCGACAAAAAGATGGTCAAGCGCATCAATCTGCTCATCCGGGACGCCCTGAGGACTCCCTTTGAAGGGCGGGGCAAGCCCGAACCGCTCCGTTTCGACCTCACCGGCTACTGGTCCCGCCGCATCGACAGGGAACACCGCCTTGTCTACGCCTACGACAGCGAGGCGGACGCACTGATCATCGCCCAATGCCGTTACCACTACTGAGCCTGACCGCCTCGCACAGCAGCACGAGGCACCCAACATCGATCACCCACCCCGCGAAGCGGCGATAAAAAGTTTTGGAGGGGGAGTCCAGAGGGGGAACCTTTCTCGAAAGGTTCCCCCTCTGGCCGTCGGAGACATTCTTACTTGTAGTCCGCCAATTGCCGGGCGGTGTCGCGCGCGATATCGCGGTCCTTGATGTCCTGCTTCTTTGAGTGGACGTTCTTGCCGCGTCCCAGGCCGATCTGGACCTTGACCTTGCCGCGCGCGAAGTAGAGGCGCATGGGGATCACGGACAGGCCCTTTTGTTCGGTCTTGGCCTGGAGGTTCTCGATTTCCTGCTTGTGCATGAGCAGCCGCCGGGGGCGTTCAGGATCGTGCTGATCGTAGACCCCGGTCTTGTCGTAGGGGGCGATGTGCACACCCACGAGATACGCCTCGCCGTCGGCCGTGAACCGGACGTAGCCGTCCTTGAAGGACACCTGCCCGGCGCGCAGGGATTTGACCTCGCTGCCCTTGAGCGAGATGCCCGCCTCGAGGTCTTCGGTGATGTCGTACAGCCGCCGCGCCTGCTTGTTGACCGCGATGGTGTTCGGGGAGGTGGATTTCTTTTTTTTCTTTGCCATGGATTATGAGGGCAACTCGTCGTTTTCGAGAAGGGACGAGAAGAATGTGACTTCCTCGGGGAAGTGCTTGAAAATGTTGTCCATCACCAGGTTGTTGATGCGGCTGACCGTGCGGCATTCCAGGACGTCCCTGAGCAGCTTGCGGCAGTCGTGCATGTTGGTCTGCCGGATGATGCGCTTGATGCCGGGAATGGCCTGCGGGGTCATGGAGATGGAGTCGATGCCCATGCCGAGCAGGATGGGCACGCAGAACGGGTCGGACGCCACCTCGCCGCAGAGCGATACTTCTATGCCCGCCTGATGGGCCGCGTCAACCACCAATTTGATGGCCCTGAGGGTGGCCGGGTGGAGCGGCTGGTACAGGTAGGAGACATGGCGGTTGGTCCGGTCCACGCCCAGCGAATACTGGATCAGGTCGTTGGTGCCGATGGAGAAGAAGTCCACCTCGTGGGCCAGGTACTCGGCGATCATCACGGCGGCGGGCAGTTCGATCATGGTGCCCACCGGCATGTTCGGGTCGTATTCCACGCCCTCGCGGCGAAGCTCCGCCTTGGCCTGGGCGAGCCACGCCTTGGCCTGCCTGATTTCCTTGACCCCGGAGATCATGGGGAACATGAGCGACACGTTGCCGTAGGCCGAGGCGCGCAGGATGGCCCGGAGCTGGGTCTTGAACAATTGCGGGTTCTTCAGGCAGAAACGGATGGCCCGAAGCCCCATGGCCGGGTTGGCCTCGTGCAGTTCGCCGAAGGAGGCGATGAACTTGTCGCTGCCCAGATCCAGGGTGCGGAAGACGACCTTGCGCGGGGACATGATGGACGCCAGGTCGATATACTTGTCGGCCAGCTCGTCCTCGGAGGGCAGCTCCTTGCGGTTCAGGTAGGCGTACTCGGTGCGGTAGAGGCCCACGCCCTCGCCGCCGTTGTCCAGGACAGCGGCCACTTCCTCCACCAGCTCGATGTTTGCCTGCACCTCGACCCGGGAGCCGTCGAAGGTCTCGGCGGGCAGGTGGCACTGGCGCTTGATCTTGCGCGAGTAGTCCTCGAACAGGGCGGCCCGCTCGTTGTAATCCTCGAGTTCCGACTCGGTGGGATTGACCACGATCTTGCCGGTCAACCCATCCAGGACGACCAGGTCGCCGTCGCGGACCTTGTCCTCCAGCCCGTCCACGCCGACCAGGGCCGGGATGGCCAGTGAGCGGGCCATGATGCCGGTGTGGGAGGTCTTGCCGCCGCGCACCGTGGCAAAGCCCATGATCTTGTCCGCCTGGAGCTCCACGGTGTCCGCCGGGGTCAGGTCGTGGGCCATGATGATGGCCCGGCCCGAGATGGCGGTCATGTCAACTTCCAGGCCCATGAGCTTGGTCTGTACCTTGTCGGCCACCACGCGGACGTCCTGCATGCGCTCGCGGATGTAGGGGTCGCGGATGGCCCCGAAGGCCTGCTCCTGGTCGGCCACGGCCTTTTCCAGCGCCCAGGCCGCGTTCAGGCCGAGCGTCTTGATGTATTCCTCGGCGGCCCCGGAGAGCTTGGGGTCCCTGAGCATCATCAGGTGGGTGTCGATGAGGGAGCCGTGGCTTTTCAGCTCTTCGGGAAGGGTCTTGCGAATGGTCTTGAGTTCCCCCTCCACGGTGGCGAAGGCCTCGTGCAGCCGCGTGATCTCGTCACCGACCAGCCGGGCCGCGACGGTCTGTCTCGGCAGGTTGGCGGCATGACTTCGGTTGACGAAAAAGGCCTTGCCTATGGCGATGCCCGTGGCAACCGGTATGCCCGTGATGATCGAGTCGGCCATGAATTATCCTTCGAGCTTGTTGGCGAACAGTTCTTCCAGCCGTTCCAGGGCGGCCTCGGCGTCCACGCCGGTGGCGCGCAGTTCCAGGACGTTGCCCGGCCCGGCGGCCAGGGTCAGGATGTCGAGTATGGACTTGGCGTCCGCCTCCTGGTCGTCCAGGACCAGGGAGATGTCGGCCTCAAAGGTCTGTGCCTCCTGGGCGAGCCTGCCCGCCGGACGGGCATGCAGCCCGTTGTCGGAGGCGACGATGACCTTCCGGGAGAGGTAATCTTCGTTGTCCATGTCTGTGGTGCTTTCATCCGTCATTATCGAACCTGCTTTTTCAACCCGTGGTTATGTATGATTGAGCGGAAAATCACAAGCCAAATCCGTTTCGGACGGCTTCTTCCACCCAGGGGAAAATGTCTATCAGCATCACGAACACGATCACTGCCAGCACGCGGGAGAGCACTCCCGTGCGCACGAAGCGGGCGAAGAGCAGCAGCCCGCCCACGCCGATGGGCAGCTCCCACCACTGCTGGGGATTCGGCCAGATCAGGGTCCACAGCCAGATGAGCAGCCCGGCGTTGGCGTATTTCACCCTCCGGCCCCAGTTGATGAGATCCCACCGCTTGAGCTTCTCCAGCAGCTTGAACCCTTCCCGGACGCCTGCGGCGAAGGTGTAGGCCCGAAATATCTGGAGCCCGGCCAGGAAGACCACGCCCACGGCCAGGGCCGTCCGGGGCAGGCCCGACAGGATCAGGCAGATGGTGAGCAGCGCCCAGAAGATGAGCAGGCTGCCCGCGAACACCGAGTCGCCGATGGCGGACAGGGTGTAGGCCATGGTGTCCTTGACCTTGGCCAGCATCTTGGGCGGGAACCGGCCCGTCTTGATGGCCCCCTCGACGTTGAGGAGGATGCCCACCAGACACGGCGTCCAGAACGGATGGGACTGGTAGTGGCGGGCGTACCGTTTCTGGGCGTTCCTGAGCATCTTGGGATCGTTGTGGATGGCGCGCAGGCCGGGTTGCATGGCGTACATCAGCCCGATGTTCTGCATGCCGCGCGTGTTGAATCCCGCGCCCACCAGGTAGCAGCGCAGGAAGCTGCGCACGAAGGCCATGCCCCGGCTGTCCGTCCGCGTCTGCGCCGATCCCCTGTCTTTCATGGTGCGCCTTCCCGCCTACCGCTGTCCGGGCAGGAGGTTGTGGCGGGCCAGGTAGCGGCAGCAGGCCAGGGCCACGAAGATCTTGACCGCGTCCCAGGGGATGAACGGGACCACGCCGACGGCCACGGCCTTGCCCCAGGAGAAATCAAGGGCGAACTTGAGCCAGGCGGCCCCTGCGCCGTAGGCGGCGAGAATGGCCATGATGCCGAAGACGATGCCCCTGGTCCAGGGAATCAGGTCCCTGCCGGTCCGGGCCAGCCCGCAGAGCAGGGCGGAGGCCAGGAAGCCGAACAGGTAGCCGCCCGTGGGGCCGAGCAGGTGCCCGAGCCCGGACTTGCCGCCCGCGAAAACGGGCAGGCCTACGGTTCCGGCCAGCAGGTAGAGGCCCATGGCCATGACGCCGTGCCGGGGGCCGAGGGCGTACCCGGCCAGGAAGATGAACAGCGGCTGCATGGAGATGGGCACGGGGCCTATGGGCACGATGAGGTATGCGCCTGCGCCGATGAGGGCGGCCATGAGCGCGGTCCAGACGAGCCGGTGCAGGTCGAGCATTGAATTTTCGGTCATTGTCATCCGTTATGATGCCGCCGGAACCAGGCCGGCGCGGTTGATGTCATCCAGGTCCGAGCGGACGCTGTTGCCCCGCGTGGTCAGGTAGTCCCCGACCATGAGGCCGCTGGCCCCGGACGTGAGCAGTTCGCTTTTGCGCGTTTCGCCGAACACGGTGGGCCGCCCGCCGCAGATGCGCAGGTGCCGGTCCGGCAGCAGGAAGCGGAACAGGGCCACGATCTTCAGCGCTTCTTCCGGCGAGAGCACGGGCCGGTTTTCCAGCGGCGTGCCCGGGACGGGGTGGAGGAAGTTGACGGGCACGGAGTGTACCTTCAGTTCCCTCAGGAGCAGGGCCAGCTCCACCCGGTCGTCCCACGATTCGCCGATGCCGAAGATGCCGCCGGAGCAGACGTGCAGCCCGGCGTCGATCCCGGCGCGCACCGCGGCCACGTCCTCCTCGTACGCGTGCGTGGAGCACATGCGGGGGAAGAACGAGGCCGATGTTTCCAGGTTGTGATGATAGCCCTTCAACCCGGCATGTTTCAATGTTTTTAATTGCGAGCGGTCAAGGATGCCGGGCGAAAGGTCCGGGGCCATGCCCAGGGCCGCCACCCGGCGCACGGATTCGGCAAAGCCGTCCAGGTCCCTGCCGCCCACCAGCTTGCCGCTGGCCACGATGCCGAAGCGGGTCACGCCGTGACCTTGTGCGGCAACGGCGGCCTTCTCGATGTCGTCGGCGGGCAGCAGCGGATACACCGGGCTTTCCCCCCGGTGGTGGCCCGACTGGGCGCAGAACGAGCAGTCCTCGGAACAGGTCCCGGACTTGGCGTTGATGATGGCGCACAATCCCACCGCATTGGTGAAGCGGGCCGTTTTTATGCGGTGTGCGAGGGGCAGGAATTCGCCGAGGCGCTCGTCGGGGAGTTCGATGAGGTATCGGATCTCGGAATCCGCGAGGTCGCGCCCGTCAAGGACTTTGCGGCAGGCGGCGTTCAGGCTCATGGGGTGCTATTTGGGCCAGTCGCGGGGAGAAGTCAAGCCGGGCCGGATTCTGCACACCCGGGGCGACGCCATGTGAATAAAAGGATTTGAAAAGGGGGGTTGATTCGCCGCCGGAAAAGCCTATGCTTTGGTTCTGATTCTTATTCGGGAGGTATGTATTATGGAAATGGAACTGGATCTTTTCTTTGTGGACGGGGTGCTGCTGGTCGCCTTGATGGCGCTGGGCGCGAGCCTCGGCCATTTCATCGGAGGGCTCGCCCGGCACAGGTGCCCGGCGCTGTTCCGCATTGCCGCCCGTTTCGAGCGGCGCCATCCCGGCCTGTTCGACCAGGGCGACTTCTACTGCTTCTTCCGCAAGGGCGCACTGTACGGAAGTTAGGGCGCTTCGCGGCTGAAATACAAATCGAAAGGCCGGAAGCGGGATATCCCGCTTCCGGCCTTTCGGTTTGTCCGGGAAAGATCAGTCCCGCATCAGGGCATAGACTTCCTTGGACGTCCAGCCCGTCACCCGGTCGGCCACCCTGCGGGCGATTTCCTTGGGCTTGCCCCCGGCCCCGGCCTCCTCGTCGATCAACTCGCGGATCGTGTCCTCGCCCGCATCGCCGGTCGCTCCGGCCGGGGCGATGATGACGGTCAACTCGCCGCGCAGGTCGAGATCCACGCTGTCGAGGTCGCCCAGGGTGCCCCGGATGAATTCCTCATACTCTTTGGTCAGCTCGCGGGCCACGCAGAACTCGCGGTCGCCCAGGATGTCGAAGGCGATGCCGAGGGTGCCCGCAAGGCGGGACTTGCGTTCGAACAGGACCAGGGTGGCGCCGGTGTCGCGGTGGGCCTTGAGGAGTTTCTCGGTCTGGGATTTCTTGCGCGGGGCGAACCCGAGAAAGGTGTAGGGCAGGGGCGGCAGGCCCGAGGCGGACAGGGCGGTCACCGGCGCGCTGGGGCCGGGCACGGGCCTGACCGGAATATCCTGGTCGCGGCAGGCGCGGACCAGGGTGAAGCCGGGGTCGGACAGCAGCGGGGTGCCCGCGTCCGAGATGAGGGCGACGTCGAGCCCGTCTTCGAGGAAGCCCACGACCTTGGGCAGCCGCTTGTCCTCGTTGTGCTCGAAAAAGGACATCAGCCGTCCGTGCCTGGCGAGTCCGAGCCGCTGGAAGAGCAGCCCGGCCCGGCGGGTGTCCTCGGCCAGGACCACGTCGGCGTCTTCCAGCACGGCGCGGGCGCGGGGCGAGAGATCGTCCACATTGCCCAGGGGGGTGGCCACCACCCAGAGTGTTCCGGTATCCGTCATTATTCCATCCCGGTCAGGTCGAATGCGTTTTCGGTGTGTTCCACGTCCATGGATGTCCCGGAGTCCGTGACTGCGGCCAGGTCGAACCGGCAGGGCTCGTCCCACAGCGCCTTTTCCGTCAGGTACCGGCTGGCCGCCTTGACCAGCCGGGCGCGCTTCTTCGGGGTCAATCCGTCCGCCGGGCTCGTCATGGAGCCCGCCCTGCGCGTCTTGACCTCCACGAACACGATGGTGTCGCGGTCGCGGCAGACCAGGTCCAGCTCCCACTGCCGGAACCGCCAGTTGCGGTCCAGCACGCGCAGCCCCTTGGACTCGAGATACCGGGCGGCGGCGTCCTCGCCCAGGTCGCCGATCCGTTTGGTCGGCAGCAATTTTGCGAAAAAGCCCATGAAGTGGAGAGATAGCACAGGGGAGCCCGGCTTGCCAGACGGCGCAGGCGTCAATTCCCGCTCAACTGCCGGACAACGGCGTCGGGGCTGAAATCGTATTCCGTGATGCGGGAATTATACGTTTTGCTGAACAGCCTGAAGTCGATCTTCTTCCAGTTGTCGGGGTCGAGAAGCGGTGCGTAGGTGTCGAGGTTGGAGTTGTCGATGAGGCGCATTTCGGATTGCAGGGTCGGATCGGGCGCGGCGAAATCGTGTCCGTGGTGGTAATCGAGGATCATGACCAGGGCCCACGCGCCCTCCATGAAGTGCCCGCCGATGGCGGCCTCCATGCGGCCTTCCCTCACGGCCTGGAGGCAGTCCGCCGACCAGCCGATGCCTCCGGTGAGAAAACTCTTTCCGGCCTTGATGCCCAACTCCTCGACCGCGTCCAGGATGCCGAGGGCGGTGTCTCCGTGCACGGCCCAGTACACCCGGGCGTCGGGATGGTAGTCCAGCAGGGCCAGGGTCTTGGTCCGGGCCTTGTCCCGCTGCCACTCCGCCCAGACGAACCGGTCCAGCACGGCTCTGGGGTTGTTCTCAAGGGCCTGCATCAGCCCGTTCATCCTGTAGGTGCCCGAGGTGGCGTCCCTTGATCCGCCGATGCCGACCATGTGCAGCAACCTGTCATTGTCCGTCAGTCCATTCTCGATGCCCTGGTGGATCAGGCGGTCCGCCAGCATGCGCCCGGCCAGGAGGTCGTCGGGATATATGTGCCCGATCCAGTGCGGGTAGATTTCCCGCGGGCCTCCGACCAGCGGCCGTTCCAGCGGGATGGTGTCCGTGTTGACGATGACCGACTTGATGCCCATCTGTTCGAGCATGGGCAGCATGTTCCGGGTGCTGGTGGCCTGATACATGTAGACGAGATAGTCCGGCTTGGCCTTTTGGTGGGCGATCTGGTCGGCATTTTCCTCCACCTCGAAGCGATGTCTTGCGTAGACCACTTCGAGCTCCATGCCGAGGTCCCGGGCGGCCTCCTGCATGAAGGCCGCGAATTCATCCCAGAAGGGCTGTTCCCCCTGTGGCGAGGGGGAGATGAAGGCCACCCGTATGGGCGTCCGCGCAGCCGAACCGGAGGGGACGAGGGGGAGCAGGCACAGGCAGAGTGCGATTATTGCGGACAGGCGTTTCATGCTTTTCCAGTTTTCGGTTGCTTATGCGAGGGGCTGTAGACGGTAGGTTATAGTTTCAGGGGAAAAGGAGCAAGTTCGTTGTTGGGCCGCATCACCTCTTTTTGCCTCGAGTGTTTTGGGGTATGCTCCGGGCAGGAGGCTCCCATGCTTAAATACGCAATGATCGGCGGCGGCCCCGGCGCATTCGTGGGCGCGGTGCACCGCAACGCCCTGGCCCTCAACGGGCAGGCGACACTGGTGGCGGGATGCTTTTCCCGCGATCTGGAAAAGACGCGGGAACTCGGCCTGGAACTCGGCCTGGACGAGGACAGGCTCTACGCCACGCCCGAGGAGATGGCCCGGCTCGAGGCGGGCGATATCGATTTCGCCGTGGTGGTCACCTCCAACGAGGCCCATTACCCCAACGTGAAGACGTGCCTGGAGAACGGCATCAACGTCATGTGCGACAAGCCGTTCACCCACACTTCGGCCCAGGCCGAGGAACTGGTCGGGCTTGCCCGCGCCGGCGGCCTCCACCTGGCCGTGACCTATACCTACGCGGGCTATCCCATGGTCCGCCAGATGCGGGAGATGATCGCGCGCGGCGACATCGGGGAGGTCCGATTCGTCAACGCCGAGTACCCGCAGGGATGGCTGGCCGAGCTGCTGGAAGCCACCGGCCACACCCAGGCGAGCTGGCGGGCGGACCCGGAGCGCAGCGGCGGCACCCTGTCCCTGGGCGACGTGGGTTCGCACATCGAATACCTGGTGCCCCACGTCACCGGGCTCAAGCTGACCCGGCTGGCCGCCCGGCTGGATTCCCTGGTGGAGGGCCGCGAGCTGGACGACAACGGCGCCATCCTGACCGAATACGCGGGCGGCGCGCGCGGCATGTACTGGTACTCCCAGGCGGCCACGGGCATGGTCAACGGCTTGAAATTGCGGGTCTTCGGCGACCGGGGCGGCCTGGAATGGTTTCAGGAGGATGCGGAGCATCTCCGGTACATGCCGCTGGGCGAGTCCGCCCGGACCATCGTGCGCGGCTCGCCCGATCTGCTGCCCGGGGCCATGGCCTATTCGCATACCCCGGCCGGTCATCCCGAGGGGTGGCTGATGGCCTTTGCCAACATCTATCGGGCGTTCTGCGACACCCTCATATCAAACGCGCCCGTGGATTTTCCCACCGGGGAGGACGGCGTGCGCGGCGTGCGCTTCATCGAGGCGTGCCTTGAGAGCTCCCGGGACGATACCGTCTGGGTGGAAATGGAGTAGTTCGTCCGGGAGCGGGCCGTTATTGTTCGGAGAGCTGGCGGGCCACGGCGTCCGGGCTGAAGTCGTACTTCTCCAGTCCGGGGTTGTACGTTTTGCTCAACCGCCTGAAGTCGATGGACGGCCAGTTGTCGCGGTCGAGGACCGGAAGAAACCTGTGGGCGGTGTCGCTGTCGATGATGCGCATCTCCGAATGCAGCGTCGGGTCCGGCTGGGCGAAGTCGTGGCCGTTGTGGTAGTCCAGAAGCAGCAACAGCGCCCAGGCCCCCTCCATGAAATGGCCGCCGATGGTGGTCACCATGCTCCCGTTCAGCACCTTTCCCACGCACTCCGGGGACCAGTCTATGCCCCCGGTCAGGATGTCCTTGCCGGGCACGGCCCCCCTCTTGTCCATGGCGTCCAGGACCCCCATGGCGGTGTGGTCGTTGATGGCCCAGAATACCGTTGCGTCGGGGTAGAGGGACAGGAGCTTCACGGCCTTCTGGCGCGACACTTCCCGCTTCCAGTAGGCGAGGACGAATTGGTCCACGACCACGTCGGGAAAATCCGCCACGGCGGACAACAACCCGGTCCTTCTGTGCGAGGAAGAAGTGGCCGTATGGCTGCCCCCGAGGCCGATGACATGGATTTTCCCGTCCGGAGCCCGGAGATTCATCTGCCCGGCCCGGTCAAACAGTCGTTTTGCCAGCATGCGCCCGGCCGAGGCGTCGTCAGGGAATATGTGCCCGATCCAGGACGGGTAGATCCCTCGCGGGGAACCGGCTGCGGCCCTCTCGGCGTCGACGACGTCGGTGTTGACGATGAGCGTCTTCACCCCGGCGTCGCGGGCCATGGTCAGGGTGGCTATGGTGGTGTCCGCCTGGTAGATGCTCACCAGGTAATCGGGCCTGGCCTGGCCGGACAGCGTTTTGCGGACCAGGTCGTTCACCTCGAAACGGTTGTCGGCTTCAAGCACGGTCAGGTTTATTCCGAGGTCTTCAGCCGCGACCTTCATGAAGGCGATAAAGTCGTTCCAGAAGGGCCGCTTGGAAGCCATGGAGGGGCTGACGAAGGTTACGGAGGGCAATTCGACCGCAGCGAGGGAGTTCGTCGGGAGAGCGGCGAGCAGCAATGCACAAAGGACCAGCCAGAGAAAACGTTGTCCCGTTCTTTTCATGAGTCCGACATCCTGTCCGGTTAATGACCGCCCCAGATCGAAAATATGTATAAATGTAGCACGGTTTACTCTTCGGGGCAATAACGGTTCCAATTTATGTCCGGTTCGATGTCCGTTTGCCTGCCGAGGCTGCCGCCATACGGTCGGGACGTTTGCTTTCATTGACACCCCGGCGGTCCGGCCGTAGTTTTCTGCCATGCCGTACGCCCAAGCCCTGACCAAGGCGCATGAAGCCTTTTTGACCGATCTGTTTCCCGGAGACGGGTGTCTGCTCACGCCCGAGGCAATGAACGTGTTCGCCACGGACGCGGGCCGCGAGCGGGCCATGCCCCTGGCGGTCGTCCGGCCGGAGAATCGCGGGCAGGTGGCCGAGCTGTTGCGCTGGGCCGATGCAGAGCGCATGCCCGTGGTTCCCCGGGCGCGGGCCACCAACCAGGTGGGCGCGGTGGTGCCGATCCATGGCGGGGTGGTGGTCTCCCTGCTGCGCATGAACACGATCATCGACATCGACGGGCAAGACTTCGCGGCGGTGCTCCAGCCCGGCGTGGTCACTGCGGACCTCCAGGCCGCGTGCGCGAAACAACGGCTTTTCTATCCACCCGACCCGGCCAGCGTGAAGACTTCCACCGTGGGCGGCAACATCGCCACCTGCGCGGGCGGGCTCCGGGCCGTGAAGTACGGCGTGACCCGCGACTGGGTGCTCGGCCTGGAAGCGGTCCTGCCCGGCGGACGCATCCTGACCATGGGCGGCCGGGCGCACAAGGACGTGGTCGGCCTGGACCTGAAGCGGCTCTTTGTCGGCTCGGCGGGCAAGCTCGGCCTGATCACCGAGGTGACGGTCAAGTTGGTGCCCCTGCCCGAGGCCTCGGCCTCGGTGCTGGTCGGCTTCCGCGACCTGGCCACCTGCATGGACGGGGCCCGGGCCGTGTTCCGGGCCGGGCTGCTGCCGTCGGCCTGCGAGTTCATGGACGGGACGGTCCTGGACGTGGTGCGCATGGGCAACGACATCCCGGTGGCGCAGAAGGCCAAGGGCGCGCTCCTGTTCAAGGTGGACGGCACGAGCGAAGGGGTGGACGCCGAGGTCCGGCGGCTGACGCAGGCGCTCGACGCCGTGCGTCCCCTGTCCGTGGAAGTGGGCGTCGACGAGGCCGAGGAGGCCATCTGGGACGTGCGGCGTTCCATCTCGCCCGGCTCCTACCGGCTGCGGCCCGACAAGGTGTCCGAGGACATCGCCGTGCCGCGCTCCAAGGTCGGCGAGCTCGTGGAGACCATCCACCGCACCGGCGACGAATACGGCCTGCCCGTGCTCTGCTACGGCCATCTGGGCGACGGCAACATCCACGCCAACATCATGTTCGACGGCGCGGCAGAGGGCGAACGGGCCACGGCCCACACGATCAAGGACGAATTGTTCCGGCTGGCCCTGCGCCTCGGCGGCACCATCTCCGGCGAGCACGGCACCGGGCTGGCCAAGGCCTCGTTTGTGCCCGAGCAGCTCTCGGCGGACGAGTTGCGGATCATGGCGGACATCAAAAAGGTTTTCGATCCCAACGACATCATGAACCCCGGAAAGGGGTGGTAGCCGTATTGTCCATGCGGCACCGTCTGCTGCGTTGCTGCGGCAAATCCGGACCCTCGCGTATGCGGAATACGCCACGGCCCCGGATTTCACTTGCGCCTTGCAGCCGATACCACCTGAACAATACGGCACCGTTGTCAATCCGCGTCGGTACGAGTTAGGACATAGGCCATGTCGAATCACTGCATCTTGTGCGGCAAGTGCATGGAAGTGTGTCCGCTTCTGCGCGCCACCAACCGCGAGGAACTGAGCCCGCGCGCCAAGGCCGAGTTGTGCCGCGTGCTGGCGGAGAATCCCGGCGAGTTGTCCGAGGTCGAGGCGGCCCGGCTGGCCGGGTTGTGCCTGGGCTGCGGCCGGTGCGCCGAGGTCTGTTCCCAGGGCGTGGACGTACCCGCGCTGGTGGCCGGACTGCGCGGCGCGCACCCTGATTTCAAGGCGTGGCTGTGGAAGACATGGCTGACCCGCGCCAAACAGCTCTGGCCCGCCGGTTCGGCAGCGGCCAAGCTCATTCCCCATGCGTTTCACACCGAAAAGCTCGGCCCCATGCTCAAGATGCTGGCCGGGATGTCGGGCGGCCCCGGCCTGGACCCGTTTGTCGAGATCGAGAAATATCCCGATACATGGCGCGGCGAGCGGATGCTCCTGTTCGCGGGCTGCACCGCGAACTTCGTGCAGGGGCGCTGGCTCATGGCCGCGCTCAAGCTCCTGGACGGGCTGGGCGTGGACGTCATTTCCGGCGACTTCGCCTGCTGCGGCTCGGGTCTCAAGTGCGCGGGTTTCGAGGAAGAGAGCCGGGAGATGGCCGAGAAGAACGTGGCGGTCTGGCGCGAGGCGGGCAGGCCCAAGATCGTCACCTTCTGCACCTCCTGCCTGGCCGGTCTGAAAGGATACGCCGGGTGTTTTGAAGACGAGGCGGAGTGCACGTTCTGGTTGGAATCCATGTTTCCGTTATCGATTGGTTTACATGATGTGCGCTTCATGATAACCGACAACCTGCCGAAAACGTTGGGCTATCACCACCCCTGCCACGCGGGGAAGGCGGACCCGGACCGGGCGCTGCTCACCACAATGCTCGGAGACCGGCTGGTCGCGGCCACGGACAGGCAGTGCTGCGGCTTCGGCGGCGTCATGCGGTTGGCCGCGCCCGGCGCCACCGACCCGGTCAATCGCGAGTGCTGGGCCGCGCTTGACGGCGCGGAGGTCCTGCTCACGGGCTGCTCCGCCTGTCTGGCCCAGCTTTCGGCAACCGCCCCGGAAGGGGTGATGGTGGGACACTGGTTGGAAATCATGAGGTAGGTATACATGTCGGACAAGATTTCTCCTGTTGCGGTGGTCAAGGAAGCGCTGGCGGTCAGTTGGGCCAGGAAGGGAACACTCGTGGGGGTGATGATTCTCGGCATAATGCCGTCCCTGCTGATGGTGGGGATTCAATTGGCCTATCCCGACCTGGCGGCGGTCGTGGGCATCGTAGGGTTTGCCTGTGTGATGGTGGTGAGTTGCTTCGTTTATGTGATGCTGAACCACACGGCTATCTCCCAGATGCGCGGTGAGGATGACTTTTTCCCAAAGAACATGGTGTTGGCCATGTGGCGCGTTTTTGTTCGCGGGCTCATCGCGTATCTGGGAATGGCCCTGCCTATGCTGATAGGAATGCTGCCGTTCATTCTGATAATTCTGTACGGGGCGGGGCCGGGCGGGGAAATCAGCACCGGCCTGTTCACCGCAGGTGTCATTTTCGCATTCATTGGTTGGTTGGCGGGATTCGGGCTGATGCTTCGACTGGCCGTCATGATCCCGGGCGCAGCTACGGGCCGGGTCGTTAAAGTCAAAGAGGCGCTGGCCATGACCAAAGGGCATGTCTGGCGGATGGTCGGTTCGCTGGTGATGACGATTTTGCCGATGATCGTGCTGCAAATTTTGTTCGTGACGGTGCTTGGTCCATCCGGCGGCGAGGCCCAGGACGGAGGTTTTCCCGTGCTCCCCTTTATCCTGTTGCTGGCGGTGGCTTGTATCGTTTCTCTCGTGGCTTTCGTCACTTTGCCTGTCTGGTACGAAAAACTTCGGCTGCGGCAGGAGGCGATGGCGTCTGCTCCGTCCGCCGAATAGTGGCATAACCCATTCCGTTTTCCAGAGGCCGTCCGTTTTACGGGCGGCCTTCCTTGTGCTATCCCCTTTCGGTCGGGAAAATCCCGTTTTTCACCCGACTGTCGTTGACTTTCCGGCTCATGACTATATGTACGGAATCAGCGGCGGGGCGTCGGCCCCGTCTTTTTGCACGCCGGTAGGTACATAACTCTTCAGGAGACCACGTATAATGCTGAAAATGCTCTTCGGTTCCAAGAACGACCGATATCTCAAGAAGCTCAACCCGATCATCGAGCAGGTCAATGCGCTCGAACCGCAGATGGAAGCCCTGTCCGACGCGGACTTCCCGGCCAGGATCGCCGAGTGGAAGGAACAGGTAGCCGCAGGCGAAAAGACCCTGGACGACCTGCTGCCCGAGTGCTTCGCGCTGGTGCGCGAGGCGGGCAGACGCGCCTTTGACCCGCCCATGCGCCACTTCGACGTGCAGCTTAT
This sequence comes from Pseudodesulfovibrio portus, assembly GCF_026000375.1. NCBI lineage: Bacteria > Pseudomonadati > Thermodesulfobacteriota > Desulfovibrionia > Desulfovibrionales > Desulfovibrionaceae > Pseudodesulfovibrio > Pseudodesulfovibrio portus. Next base: position 1,475,755 of record NZ_AP026708.1, on the reverse strand, counting down.
CGGCGGCATGGTCCTGCACCAGGGCAAGATCGCGGAAATGAAGACCGGTGAGGGCAAGACGCTGGTCGCCACCCTGGCCGTGGTGCTCAATGCCCTGTCCGGCAAGGGCGTGCACGTGGTCACGGTCAACGACTACCTGGCCGCGCGCGACGCCGAGTGGATGGGCCAGCTGTACAACTTCCTGGGCCTGACCTACGGCGTGATCGTGCACGGCCTCAACGACCAGGAGCGCCAGGCCGCCTACGCCGCGGACATCACCTACGGCACCAACAACGAATTCGGCTTCGACTACCTGCGCGACAACATGAAGTTCTACAAGGAGCAGCTGGTCCAGCGGCCCCTGAACTTCGCCATCGTGGATGAGGTGGACTCCATCCTCATCGACGAGGCGCGGACCCCGCTGATCATCTCCGGTCCCGGCGAGAAATCCTCGGGCCTCTACCGCCGCATCGACGCCATCGTGCCCAAGCTCAAGAAGTCCTCGCCCACGGACCCCGAGGACAAGGACGCCGTCCCGGACGGCGATTTCGTGCTCGACGAGAAGACCAAGGCCATCACCCTGACCGACGCGGGCGTGGAGAAGATCGAGAAGCTCCTGGAAGTGGACAACCTGTTCGATCCGCAGAACATCTCGCTGCAGCACCACGTGCTCCAGGCGGTCAAGGCCCACTACTGCTTCCTCAAGGACGTGGAATACATCGTCAAGGACAACCAGGTGGTGCTGGTGGACGAGTTCACCGGCCGCCTCATGCCGGGCCGCCGCTTATCCGACGGGCTGCACCAGGCCATCGAGGCCAAGGAGAACGTCAAGGTCGAGGCCGAGAACCAGACGCTCGCGTCCATCACCTTCCAGAATTTCTTCCGCATGTACGACAAGCTGGCGGGCATGACCGGCACCGCCGACACCGAGGCCGTGGAGTTCAACCAGATCTACGGGCTCGAGGTCATCGTCATCCCCACCAACCAGAAGATGATCCGCAAGGACAACCCCGACGCCATCTACAAGACCCAGGAGCAGAAGTACCAGGCCATTGCCGAGGACATCGAGGACTGCTACCGGCGCGGCCAGCCCACGCTGGTGGGCACCGTGTCCATCGAGAAGTCCGAGCTGCTCTCCCACCTGCTCAAGAAGCGCAAGGTCCCGCACAACGTGCTCAACGCCAAGCAGCACGAACGGGAAGCCGAGATCGTGCTCGAGGCGGGCCAGAAGAAGAAGGTCACCATCGCCACCAACATGGCGGGCCGAGGCACGGACATCAAGCTGGGCGAGGGCGTCCGGGAACTGGGCGGGCTGCACATCATCGGCACCGAGCGCCACGAGTCCCGGCGCATCGACAACCAGCTTCGCGGCCGTTCCGGCCGTCAGGGCGACCCGGGCTCCTCCCGCTTCTACCTGGCCCTGGACGACGACCTCATGCGGCTGTTCGGCTCCGACCGCCTGACCGGCATCATGGAGAAGCTCGGTCTGGAAGACGGCATGGCCATCGAGAACAAGATGGTCAGCAACGCCATCGAGAAATCACAGACCCGCGTGGAAGGCCACCACTACGAAATCCGCAAGCAGCTGCTCGAATACGACGACGTCATGAACCAGCAGCGCGAGGCCATCTACGGCCTGCGCCACGACCTGATGAAGGCCGAGACCGTGGAGGAGATCGCCCGCGAGTACGCCACCGATCTCCTGGAGGACATCCTGGAGCCGGCCCTGGCCATGAAGGGCGAGGACCAGGAGGTGGTCGACTCCGTGCGCGCGCGGCTGGAAGAGGTGTTCAATTTCGAACGGTTCAAGGAGTGGCCGGACGTTTCCCTGCCCGCCCGCGAACAGGCCGACGCATGGGTCGAGGAAATCTTCGGCTACCTGCGCGCCTCCACCGGCGATCACTACGAGCCCATCCTGCGCTACTTCCTGCTCGATTCGCTCGACCGCAACTGGAAGGAGCACCTGCTGAACATGGACCACCTGCGCGACGGCATCGGGTTGCGCGGCTACGGCCAGAAGGACCCCAAGCAGGAGTACAAGCGCGAGGGGTTCGCGCTCTTCTCCGAGCTGGTCTACACCATCAAGGAGAACGCCATGCGCGCCTTCTCCCACCTGCGCATCGAGGCCGAGGTCAAGGACGAGGAGTTCAAGCACGAGGGCTCCGAGGACCTGGAATACACGGACCACGAGTCCGCCAAGGAAAAGAAACCGGCCACGGTCAAGAAGGACCCCAAGGTCTCCCGCAACGCCCCCTGCCCCTGCGGCAGCGGCAAGAAATACAAGAAGTGCTGCGGCGCGTAATCAGATAGACATTCAATTCATAAACGCCCGGTTCGGCAAAAGCCGAGCCGGGCGTTCGTGTTTCGGAAATCGAAAAAGGAATATGCGGATGCCCCGCCGGGGACACCCGCATATCAACCACTATCCTTCAACCGGTTCGAGGAAAATCAGTCCTTGGGCCGGACCTTGCTCTTGACCGTGTTGATGCGTTCCTCGGCCGCGTCCATGGGCTCGGCGCGGCCCGCCATGACCTTGGCAGCCATGGCCCAGACATCGGCCATTTCGGCCTTGGTCAGGTCGTACCCCTTGGCGGTGATATATGCTTCCATCCCGGCCTGGTCCCGGATGGTCATGGCCTCGGCCAGCATGTCCGGCTTGGACATGACGTCGTTGACCAGCCGTGAAACTTCTTCCTGGCTCATGCCCGCTCCTTTTATTTCGTGGGCACCTTGACGCAGGTCACGCTGTTCTTGGGAGAGCCTTCCACCACCCGGTCGCTGTAGACCAGGTAGATGATCACGTCCCGTTTCTGGTCGTAGAAGCGGACCACCTGCATGGACTTGAATATCAGGGACGTGCCCTTTTTGAACACCCTTTCCCCGTCCGCCTTGCCGGACCGGATGCGCTCCGGGACGACGATGTCGTCCGTGCACAGACACTCGATGGAAGCGTCGGACGTGTCCTCGGCCACGCCGAGCATGCCCTTGACCCCGCCCTTGCGCGCCCGGCTCAGGTAGCAGGACACGCCCGGGATGTCGGGATCGTCGAAGGCCTCGACCACGATGTCGTCGTCACGGGACAGCAGACGGAACACGGTGTCCACTGTGCCGATGACCTCCGGCGTGGCAGCGGTTGGCACCACGGCGCAGAGCAGCAGCGCGAGCGGCAAAACGCGGAAAAATCGGCTGAAAAATGGACGCCGTTCAGTCTTGAGAAAATCTAGAGATTTCATAGACCGTTATATAGCAACGGTTCCCGGGGAATGCAAGGGGGTGGGGATTCAGGCGCAGGGGGGCGGTTGATCTGAAGAAAAAGGGGGAGCGGGGCAATGCCCCGCTCCCCCTTTGCGTTGCTTTTTTGGGGATTCCTTACGCCGTCGCTTCCTTCTTCGCCTTGCGTTCTGCCGCCCGTCGCTTCATGCCGTGCTGCAGGGAGCAGAGGCAAGGGACCACCACCAGGGTGAGGAGGGTGGCCACGCCCAGGCCGAAGATCACGGCCACGGCCATGGGGCCCCACCACTGGGAGGTCTCGGAGCCCATGTCCAGGCGGAAGTTGATGAAGTCGAAGCTCACGCCCGTGGCCATGGGCACCAGGCCCAGCACCGTGGTGATGGCCGTCAGCATGACCGGACGGAACCGGGTCAGGCCCGCCTCGATGATGGCGTCGCGGGCCTCGATGCCGGACTCCTTGAGCTGCTCGTAGTAGTCGATGAGCACGATGGCGTTGTTGACCACCACGCCCGCCAGCGAGAGCACGCCCACGCCGGTCATGATCACGCCGAAGGCCGTGCCCGTTATGAGCAGGCCGAGCATGACGCCGCCGAGCGACAGGATGACCGAGGTCAGGATGATGAACGGCGTGGTCATGGAGTTGAACTGGGTGACCAGCACGATGAAGATCAGGAACAGGGCGGCCACGAAGGCGCGCTCCAGGAACGCGGAGGCGTTGTCCTGCTCCTCCTGCTCGCCGGTGAACTTGTAGGAATAGCCGCGCGGGAACTCGAACCCGGCCAGTCGGTCGTTGATGTCCTTGATCACGTCCGTGGCCAAACGGCCGGACACGTCTGCGGACACGGTGACCACCCGTTTCTGGTCGATGCGGTTGATGCCGCCCAGGCCGCCGCCCAGGGACACGGTGGCCAAGGAGGTGATGGGCACGGGCCGGCCGTCCGGGCCGGAGACCGTGATGCGCTTGATGTCTTCCAGGGAACTGCGGCTCTTCTTGGGCAGCCGGGCCACGATGTCGTATTCGTCCTTGCCTTCGCGGTATACGCCCACCTTGAACCCGTTGACCGAGGTCTTCACGGTCTGGGCGATGGTGGAGGCGCTGACGCCCATGAGGGCGGCCTTTTCCTTGTCCACGTCAACGCGGATCTCGGGCTTGCCCGCCACGAAGTCGTCCTTGAGGTCCACCATGCCGGGCACGTCCGCGATCATGCGCTTTATCCTCTGGGCCATCTCGCCCAGGGTGCGCAGGTCCGTGCCGGTGATTTCCATGTTCACGGGATCGCCTGTGGGCGGGCCCATCTTCTCGGGCTCCACGCGCACTTCCGCGCCCCGGATGGCGGCCTGGAGCCTTGAGCGCAACTCGTCGGTGATCTCCGGCGAGGTGCGGGACCGGTCCTGGATGTCCACGAAGTCGAGCTTGACCAGGGAGTAGTGGGTGCCGATCTCGTCCGAGGCGCCGGATTCGCCGGTGTTGGCGATGACGTACTCGATGTCCGGGTACTCGGCGGCCATTTTCTCCACCACCTTGACGTATTCGTCCGAGGCGTCGAGGTTGGTGCCCACCGGGGCCTTGATCTTGACTTCCACCCGCTTGGGATCGGTGTTGGGCAAGAATTCCACGCCCTTGCCGAACATGCCGAAGGCTAGGGTGGACACGACCAGCAGGGCAAAGGACATGCCCAGGATGGTAAAGCGGTGGTCCAGGGACCAGACCAGCACCGGGCGGTATATGTCCTTGAGGCGCTCCATCATGCGGTCGATCATGGACGGCTTCAGGTCCTTTCCGGTCTTGGGGATGCCCTGGAACTTGGCTGACAGCACCGGGTTGATGACCAGGGCGATGAACAGGGAGGCGAACAGGGCGATGATGACCGTGATGGGCAGGTAGCTCATGAACTGGCCCATGATGCCGGGCCAGAAGATCATGGGCAGGAACGCGCCCACCGTGGTCAGGGTGGAGGCGATGACCGGCCAGGCCACCTCGTCGGATGCGTCGCGCGCGGCCTGGAGCCGGGTCTTGCCCATCTGCATGTGGCGGTAGATGTTCTCCACCACCACGATGCCGTTGTCCACGAGCATGCCCAGGCTCAGGATGAGCGAGAAGAGCACGACCATGTTCAGGGTGAACGAGATGGCGTCGAGCACGGCGAAGGTGATCAGCATGGACACCGGGATGGCCAGGGACACGAACACGGCCGAGCGTCCGCCGATGAAGGCGAAGACCACCACCAGCACCAGCAGCAGGCCGGTGATGATGTTGTTCTCCAGGTCCTTGATCATGTTGCGGATGTCCTGGGACTTGTCGGCGGTCAGGTTGATGGTCAGCGAGGGGGGCAGGATTTCCTGCTCTTCCTTGATGATCTGCTTCACCGCGTCGTTGATCTCGATGATGTTTTCGCCCGCCCGCTTCTTGACCGCGATGGTCACGGACTGGTCTCCGTTGAACCGGCTGACGGAGGTCGGGTCCGCGTAGTGGTCGCGGATGGTGGCCACGTCGCGCAGGTACACGGGCTTGCCGTCGTGGGAGTAGACGATGATGTTGAATATCTCGTCCGGGGTCTTGAAGTCCGCAGGCACGCGCACCAGGTACTTGGCCTTGCCGATCTCCACGGACCCGCCCGGGGTGTTGACGTTGGCTGCGGATACGGCGTCGAGGAGGGAGGAGACCGGGATGTTGTAGTAGGCCACCCGGTCCATGTCGAACTCGACGTGAATCTCGCGGTCCAGTCCGCCGATGACGTCGGCGTCGAGCACGCCCTGGATGGATTCGATGCGGTCTTCCAGGGTTTCGGCAAAGACCTTGAGCCGTTTCAGGGAGAACGGCCCGGACAGGACCACGTTCAGGATGGGCTGCTCGGACAGGTTGACCTCGTTGATGGTCGGGTCGTCGGGCAGGTCGGCGGGCAGGTCCGGCTTGGCCTGGTCCACCTTGTCGCGCACCTTCTGCAGGGCGTCGTCGATGTCCACGCCGGGGTTGAATTCAACCTTGATCAGCGACACGCCGTCGTCCGAGATGGAGGATATCTCCTTGGTGTCGGACAATCCCTTGAGCTTGCGCTCCAGCGGCATGGTGACCAGGGTCTCCATGTCCTCCGGGGCCACGCCCTCGAAGTTGGTCTGCACGAAGATGTACGGGATGGTGATGTCCGGCTCGTCCTCTCGCGGCAGGGCGGCGTATGCGGCCATTCCGGCGATGATGATGAAGAGCAGCAGCACGATGACCGTGGACTGCCGATTCAGTGCGGCTCTGTTGATGATCATTTCGTTTCCACCCTGGTGCCGTCCTCGACCATGGTGTGGCCGGACACGATGAGTTCGTCGCCGGCCTTCAGGCCCCTGGTCACCTGGACGAGGTCGTCGCTGACCACGCCGATCTCGATGGTCCGGGCGCGGGCCGTGCCGTTCTCGTTGACGTAGAGCAGCCGTTCGCCGCCCTGGTTGATGACGGCGTAGAGCGGGGCGGTCACGGCGTCTTCAATGGTGCGCCGCTCAAGGGACACGCGGGCGAGCATGCCCGCGCGGATGGCCCCGTCCAGGTTGTCGGTCAGCACGCGGGTCTCGAAGGTCTTGGACGTGGCGTCCGCCTTGAACGAGATGAATTCCACCACGCCGTCCCAGGTGCGGCCGGGGATGGCGTCCACGGTCACGGTCACCTTCTGGTCCTTTTTGATGTAGGGGATGTCCATCTCGGGCACGTTGATGGTCACGCGGATGAGGGTCGGGTCCACGATGTCCACCACGGGGCTGCCCTCGCTCAACCGTTCGCCCTGGTCCACGTGCAGCTTGTTGACGATGCCCGAGACCGGGGCGCGGATCACGCCGTTGTCCACGCTGACCTGCATCTCGCGCAGGGATGCGTCGGACTCTTCCAGCTTGGCGGCCATCTCGTCGAATTCCTCCTGGGCCAGGACGCCCTTTTCCAGCAGCTCGCGGCGTCGGCGGAGCTGCTCGGCGGCCAGCTCCCGGGAGGCCTTGGCCTGGTCGAGGCGGGCGCCGCTGGAGGCCACGTCCACGCGGGCGACGATCGCGCCCTTTTCGACCCGGTCGCCTTCATGGACGCCCAGCCACTTGACCGTGCCTGCGGAATCCGAGGACACGGACACGTCCTCGTCCGGCTCGGTCTCGCCGGGCAGGGTCAGGATGTCCTTCAGGGGAATCGGGGTCACGGTCACGGTTTCCACCTTGACCACCCGTTCGTGCTCCACTGCCTTGGCCTTGGATTCCTCGCCGTCGCAACCGGCCAGGGTCAATCCCATGGCAAGGGAGACGAGGATCATGAGGGGGATGAATTTATTCTCAAGCATTGTATTTCTCTTTGATGGCTTTGAGTCCGCCCAGGGCGAACGTGGCAAGAAAGTTCGTGGTATGGTCCAGGTCTTCCTCGGTCTGGATGGTGAATTGGGGGTCGTCCAGGGCCCGGAGGAAATAGTGAACGCTCAGCGAGGTGGCGGCCATGGCCGCGTCGGCCACCACGGCCATGTCTTCGCAGCCGCCGAGCAGTTCCTGTAGAACGGGGAAGAGGATCTCTTCCTCCACTTCCTTGTGACATCTGAACACTTCGGGGTCATGGTCCTCCGAGCTCAGCTCCTGAATGATCTGCCGGGCCTGGTTGAGCTGGACGCCGTCGGGGTCGTTGGCCTTGCACATGTAGCTGAGTTCCGCGCGCAGGTACTGCCGGTATTTCTCTTCCGGGCTCTTGAGGGACGTCATGCTTTCGCGCAATCCGGTCTTTTCCATGTAGTCGTCCATCCAGTGGGCGAGCACCTTGTAATAGAGGTTCTGCTTGTCGCGGAAATGGTAGTTGATGGCCGCAACGTTCACGTCCGCCCTGGTGCAGATGTCCCGGACCGTGGTCTTGTCGAATCCCTTGATCGAGAACTCGGCGCTGGCGGCGGCAAGAATTCTGTCGCGGGTTGAGTCTTTGCTCATTGGTCTCTCCAAATGTGCGATTAAATCGTCATTTCAAACAGCGTTTGAAGGGCTCATATAGAGATGGCCCGTGCGGTTGTCAACAGGAAAATCAAACATCGTTTGAAATGGTGTTTCGTCGGGTTGCGCCACGGCATCCGGCCACGTGTTCCCGGCGCGGGGACAGGGATAAAGAACTCGACGGACCCGTGCCGCGCATGCTACTGAATCCGCAAAAAAGAAAGGGGCTTTTCGGTTTCTTTCTTTTTTCCCGCCCGGCTACCCTGACTATGTTGGTCAAGGCCATTTCCCACCGGGCGGTTTTTTCCATTTTTATCCCGGGAGATTGTTCATGGAAAAGTTAGACAAGCAGGCGCTCCAGGTGGCCAAGGAAGTGGTCATCAAGTTCATCGAGGTGGGGCGCATCTCGCCTTCCAACTTCGGGCAGAATTTCGACGTCATCTACAAGGACATCATGCGTACCATCACCGGCGAAACCGCAGGCGACGGCTCCCGTGAGGAAGAGCTGGTCGAAAAGGCGGACAAGGCCGAATAGATGACCCGTCCGGAATGTGAATCCCACACCGGGGCCACCACCCACACCGAGCATGGCGAGCGCGTCGCCGCCATGTTCGGCCGCATCGCCGGGTGGTATGATTTCCTCAACCACGCCCTGAGCGGCGGGCAGGACATCTTCTGGCGCTACCGGTTGGCCAAGGCGGCCCGCCCGGAACCGGGCGGCATGGTCCTGGACCTGGCCGCCGGGACCATGGACGTGTCCGTGGAGCTGCTCCGGCAGTATCCCGGGTGCACGGTGGCGGCCCTTGATTTCGCCCTGCCCATGCTGGAGAACGGCAAGCGCAAGAAGCTCAGGGAAGGGCGCGAAGAGCGCATCTTCCCGGTCCAGGCCGACGGCCGGGCCCTGCCCCTGCCGGACAATTCCATGTCCGCAGCCACCATCGCCTTCGGCATCCGCAACATCCTGCCCCGCGAGGAGGCCTACGCCGAGTTCATGCGTGTGCTCAAGCCCGGCGCGCGGCTGTGCATCCTGGAGTTCGGCACCGGGTCCAAGCGGGTCTGGAAGGGGCTGTACAATTTCTACCTGGAAAAGCTGCTGCCGTTCATCGGCGACCGCATCTCCGGCGACCCCGGCGCCTACCGCTACCTGGCGGAGACCATCAAGTCCTTCCCGGACGAGCGGGCCTTGGGCGTCGAGCTGCTCAACGCCGGATTCGAGCGGGTCTACAACGTGCCCATGATGTCCGGCATCGTCTACCTGCACGTGGCCGAGAAGCCGCTTGGGAACGCCGCCCCCGCAGAGGCCGCGCCCAAAAAGAAGGCCGCGCCGAAAAAGGCGGCAGCCAAGGCGAAGAGACCGGCGGGCGGGAAGGGCGCTAAAAGTTCAGAGAGCGCCCGAAAGAAATAGTCAGGAGGCCGAGTATGATCGCGGTCAGCCCGACGAAGCGTAAAAACTTCGGTGGCTGGGTGGCAAAGGTCAGCAGCCATTTGGGCATGCGCTCGGCAAACAGGAAGTAGGGTATGCCCTCGAAAACGAAGGCAAGGCCTATTGCCATGATGAGAAGCGACCAGTCGATGTTCATGGTGGCCACACTGCCCCAAACGCGGGCCTGTGTCCACCGGGACGGAGAAACGGAGAGCATATGAGCATGATAACTTTCGACCAGTTGAAGAACGGTAAAGAGGCCGTCGGCGTGGTCGGCCTCGGTTACGTGGGGCTGCCCCTGGCCGTGGCCCTTGGCCGCCACTTCAGGGTGGTGGGCGTGGACGTGTCCGAAAAGCGCGTGGCCGAACTGAATGACCGCCTGGACCGGACCAACGAGGTGGATTTCGCCACCGTGGGCGAGGATGTGAACCTGAGCTTCACCGCCGACCTGTCCGCCCTGTCCGGAACGAAACTCATCCTGGTGGCCGTGCCCACACCCATCGACGAATTCCGTTCCCCGGACCTGCGGCCCGTCAAGTCCGCCAGCGCGTCTGTGGGCAGGCACCTCACTCCGGGCACGGTGGTGGTCTTCGAGTCCACGGTCTACCCCGGCCTGACCGAAGAGGTCTGCGTGCCCATCATGGAGGCCGAGTCCGGCCTCAAATGCGGTCGGGATTTCTGGGTGGGCTACTCCCCGGAGCGGATCAATCCCGGCGATCAGGTGCACCGGCTGGAGACCATCGTCAAGGTGGTGGCCGGGCAGGACGACGCCACGGGCAAATTGCTGGAGGACGTCTACGGCACCGTGGTCACGGCGGGCATCCACCGCGCCCCGGACATCCGCACCGCCGAGGCGGCCAAGGTCATCGAGAACACCCAGCGCGACCTGAACATCGCGCTCATGAACGAGCTGGCCCTGATCTTCGACACCATGGGCATCGACACCCTGGACGTGCTGGAGGCCGCGGGCACCAAATGGAATTTCCTTCCCTTCCGGCCCGGCCTGGTGGGCGGCCACTGCATCGGCGTGGACCCCTACTACCTGACCTTCAAGGCCGAGGCCATGGGGCTGCACCCCCACGTCATCCTGGCGGGCCGCGAGATCAACGACACCATGGGCAAGTTCATTGCCGAGTCGACCATCAAGCGGTTGATCCAGAACGATTGCAAGATCAAGGGCGCGCGCGTGGGCGTCCTCGGCCTGACCTTCAAGGAGAACGTGCCGGACCTGCGCAACACCCGCGTGGTGGATATCATCGAGGAGCTGGGCGATTACGGCGTTGATGTCCTGGTGCACGACGCCCAGGCGGACAGGGCGGAAGCCCGGGAAGAGCTGGGCATCGAATTGTGCGACCTCGCCGAGCTGCGCAACCTGGACGCCCTGATCCTGGCCGTGTCCCACGACCGGTACCGCGCCCTCTCCGTCAGGGAGATCAAGGGGTGGTTCGCCGACCCGGACAAGGGGTTGGTGGTGGATGTCAAAGGATTCTTCGACCGGGCCGAACTGGCCGTTGAAAACGTCGCCAGCTGGCGGCTCTAGGGGATTTGATGATCGTTGTTGCAACGGCCACGGTGAACGAGATGAAGGCGGCCTTTCCCGACGCGCCCGCTGTGGAGCAGGGCGGGGCCGTGGAATACGGATTCCAGGGCCGTGACCTGCTGCTCGCCGTGACCGGCGTGGGCGTGGTCAACGCGGCCCTGGCCGCCGGGAGGCTCCTGTCCCGTCCGGACGTGGACGGGATGGTCAACCTCGGCATCGCCGGGTCCTACAATCCCGAAGAGTATCCCCTGTTGTCCACCTGCTACGCCTGGCAGGAGACCTGGCCCGAATACGGGCTGCTGGACGAGGAGGGGAGCGTGGACCCCAAGGGCATCGGCTTTGCCCAGGGCACGGCGGGCAAGCAGATTGTCTGGAACCGGATCAAGCTCAATCCGGTCAACGATGCGGCGGGCATGGGCCTGACGCTGCGTGACGGCTGGCTGCGCGCTGCGGGCGTGACCGTGTCCGGCGTGACCGGGACCCCGGAGCGGGCCGGATGGCTCAAGCTGTCCTGCAACGCGGACATGGAAAACATGGAAGGGTTCGCCCTGGCCTACCCGTGCATGCAGGCAGGGCTGCCGTTTCTTGAGCTGCGGACGCTTTCCAATCTGGTGGGCTCCCGCGAGGCAGAGGACTGGGATCTCAAGGGCGCGCTCAAGGCCCTGAAAGATGCCGCTGCGGACCTTTTTTCGGGCTAACGCGGGACTTGCCCCGCACCCGGCAACCTGACATACTGAAACGATATGGAAGACCTCTTACGATATTTCCAACGGGAACTCCCCGGCATCAATGATTTTCTCGACAAGGAAGCCGATCAGCTGAGCGGTTTGGTCAGGGATGTGGCCAAGCACATCATCGGTTCGGGCGGCAAACGCATCCGGCCCATGATGACCCTGCTCTTCGCCCGCGCCTTCGGGTACGGCAAGGACGACTACCACGCCATTGCCTGCGCGCTGGAACTGCTCCATTCGGCAACCCTGCTGCACGACGACTACCTGGACGACGCCGAGCTCAGGCGCGGCAAGAAGGCCGCCCACCTGGTTTTCGGGCGGACCGAGACCATCCTGGCAGGCGACGCATTGCTCGCCCTGGCCAACGAGATGGGCGCGCGCTACGGCAACTCCCGGCTGTCCTGGCTGCTGGCCAGGGGCATCATGGAGACCGCCGTGGGCGAGATCGAGGAGATAGCCTTCTCCCGGAACCCGTCCCTGGACCGCGCCACCTACATGGAGATCATCATCGGCAAGACCGCGCGTCTCATCGAGTGCGCCTGCCGGTGCGGGGCCGCCCTGGCAGGGGCCACCCCGGAGCAGGAGGACGCCGCGGGCCGGTACGGCCTGAACGTGGGCATCGCCTTCCAGCTGGTGGACGACGCCCTGGATTACGCCTCGCCCACCAGCGAGACCGGCAAGCCCGAGGGCGGCGATCTCAAGGAGGGCAAGGTGACCCTGCCGCTGATCCTGCTCATGGAGGACGGCGACGAGGCCGGGAGCGAGGCGCTGCTCGATGCCCTCAAGGAGAAGTCCCTGAGCGAGGCCCAGTGCGAGGACGTGCTGGCCCAGGTGCGGGAAGGGCGCTACTCGGACAAGACCCGGGAGGAGGCCGCCCGCTATGTCGAGAAGGCCAAGGCGTGCCTGGACGGACTCGACTCCGTCGAGGAGGTGGCCGTGCTGAAGCAGGCCGCGGATTTCGTGCTGACCAGAACCAAGTGATTTTCAGGCCGGTTCCGAGGAAGGGACCGGCCTTTTGCATATTGAGAGGAGAGAGTAATCATGCTGTGCCGTGTACTTGTCGGTCTGAAGGAAAATGTGCGTGACGTGTTGGGCGAGAAGATCGCCCGCAAGATCACCGGAGAGCTGCACATGGACGTGGGCGGTGTGCGCATCGTCAACGTCTACACCCTGGAAGGGCTCGATCAGGCCCAGGTGGACCTCGCCCTGGAGCGGGCCGCCCTGCACGACCCCGTGCTGCACGAGGCGTCCCTTTCGCCGCTGGCCCGTGATTTCGACTGGATCATCGAGGTCGGCTTCCGGCCCGGCGTGACCGACAACGAGGGCCGCACCGCCAGGGAGACCCTGGGCGTGGTGCTGGGCCTGGACAAGAAGGCGCTTGAGGGCGTCAAGGTCTACACCTCCCGCCAGTATCTCATCACCGCCGACATGGCCGAGGGCGACATCAAACGCATCGGCAAGGACCTGCTTGCCAACGAGCTCATCCAGCGCTTCGAGTACAAATCCGCCGCCACCTGGACCACGGACCCCGGCTTCGAGGCCAAGGCCGCCCGGGTCACGGGCGAGGCGTCCGACGAGGTGAACATCATCCCCCTGTCCACCATGACGGATCAGGAGATGACGGACTTTTCCCGGGCCAACACCCTGGCCCTGTCCCTGCGCGAGATGCACGACATCCGGGCCTGGTACGCCGACCCGGCGGTGCAGGCCGAGCGCGCCAAGTTCGGCCTGGGCATCGACCCCACCGACGCCGAGATCGAGGTCCTGGCACAGACCTGGTCCGAGCACTGCAAGCACAAGATATTCTCCGCAAAGATCGCCTACGAGAACACCGAGACCGGCAAGATTTCCGAGCTGTCCAGCCTGTACAAGACCTTCATCCAGGGTTCCACCAAACAGATTCGCGAGCGCAACGCGGCCACCCGCGAGGGCGGCGACTACTGCCTGTCCGTGTTCAAGGACAATGCGGGCGTGATCTCCTTTTCCGACTCCATCAACGTCTGCGTGAAGATGGAGACCCACAACTCCCCGTCCGCGCTCGACCCCTACGGCGGGGCCCTGACCGGCATCGTGGGCGTCAACCGCGACCCCATGGGCACCGGCATCGGCGCCAACCTGCTGTGCAACACCGACGTGTTCTGCTTTGCCGATCCCTTCTACGAGGGCGAGCTGCCGCCCAGGCTGCTCCACCCGCGCCGGGTGTTCGAGGGCGTGCGCGAGGGCGTTGAGCACGGCGGCAACAAGTCCGGCATCCCCACCGTGAACGGGTCCATCGTCTTTGACGAGCGTTATTTCGGCAAGCCGCTGGTCTACTGCGGCACCATCGGCACCATGCCCGTCACCGTGGCCGGCAGGCCGTCCCACGAGAAGTGCGCCATGTCCGGCGATTTCATCGTCATGTCCGGTGGCCGCATCGGCGCGGACGGCATCCACGGCGCGACCTTCTCCTCCGAGGAGCTGCACGAGGGCTCCCCGGCCACGGCCGTCCAGATCGGCGACCCCATCACCCAGCGCAAGATGTACGATTTCCTGATGCGCGCCCGCGACCGGGGCCTCTACAACGCCATCACCGACAACGGCGCGGGCGGGCTGTCCTCGTCCGTGGGCGAGATGGCCGAGGACTCGGGCGGCTTCGACATGGACCTGGCCAAGGCCCCCCTCAAGTACGACGGCCTGCGGCCCTGGGAGATTCTCATCTCCGAGGCCCAGGAGCGCATGACCATGGCCGTGCCGCCCGAGAAGCTGGACGAGTTCATGGCACTGAGCGCGGAGATGGACGTGGAGTCCACCGTGCTCGGCAACTTCACCGACTCCGGCAAGTACCTGGTCCGGTACGGCGACAAGATCGTTACCTGCCTGGATATGGATTTTCTGCACAACGGCGTGCCCCAGATGGAATTGACGGCCACCTGGGAGCGTCCGGTCCACGACCGCGACGAGGTCCCGGTTCCCGCCGACCAGAACGGGCTGCTCAAGAACATGCTGGGCCGCCTGAACATCTGCTCCAAGGAGTACGTGGTGCGCCAGTACGACCACGAGGTACAGGGCCGGTCCGCGGTCAAGCCCATGGTGGGCGTCAAGGCTGACGGCCCGTCCGACGCGGGCGTGGTGCGCCCGGAATACGGTTCGGATAAGGGATTGGTCATCTCCCACGGCATCTGCCCGCAGTTTTCCGATTACGACACCTACTGGATGATGGCCAACGCCATTGACGAAGGCATCCGCAACGCCGTGGCCGTGGGCGGCGACGTCAACTACATGGCCGGTTGCGACAATTTCTGCTGGTGCGATCCCGTGCAGTCCGAAACCACCCCCGACGGACAGTACAAGCTCGCCCAGCTGGTGCGTGCCAACCAGGCCCTGGCCCACTATTGCCTCGGCTTCGGCGTGCCCTGCGTGTCCGGCAAGGACTCCATGAAGAACGACTACAAGGGCGGCGGCCACAAGATATCCATCCCTCCCACCGTGCTCTTCTCGGTCATCGGCGTCATCCCGGACGTGAACAAGTGCATGACCTCGGATTTCAAGAGAGAGGGCGACCTGATCTACGTGCTCGGCCTGACCCGCCCCGAACTGGGCGGCTCCGAGGTGGCCGACGAACTGGGCTTCTCCAATCCCGACGCACCCCAGGTGGACCTCCTGTCCGCCAAGGCCCGTTACGAAGCCGTGTTCGCGGCCTCGCAGCAGGGACTGATCTCCGCCTGCCACGACTGCTCGGACGGCGGGCTGGGCGTGGCCCTGGCCGAGATGTGCATCGGAGGCAGGCTGGGCGCGGAAGTCGACCTGGACGCTGTGCCGACCTGCGGCGACATGAACCTGACCGGCGTGCTCTATGCCGAGTCCGCCAGCCGGTTCGTCGTCACCGTGAAACCGGCGGACCGGGCGGCCTTTGAGGCCCTTTTTGCCGGGCAAATCCTCGGCTTGATCGGGCAGGTCTCAAATGCCCCTAAATTAATTGCAAAATATGCCGAAGAGACAGTGCTGAACGAGGAGGTCGGAGCCTTGGCCCAGGCGTTCAAGGCAACACTCGATTGGTAGTGGTTGTTGTCGGTTTGAGAACAATAACTGCTTTACCTGATTGAAAAATACCTCTATAAGTTCTAAGCAATAGTAATGGCGGCTTGAGAGGTCTGCCGCCACACCAAGGATATCGCTACGGGGGTTGGTACATGTCTTTTTCTACTGTTTGGTCGAAAGGCTGTCTCATGTTCTTTGGGGCTGCCTTTTTTATCGCCGTCTGCATGGCCGGCACAGGCCGCACGAACTCCGGGCAGTTCGTCGGGTCTGCGGCATGCGAGGAATGTCACGAAACCGAGTATGGTAATTTCAAGCAATTCGCCAAAAAGGCCCACTCCGGCGAATCGGTCAAGCTCATGTCGGGTGACCTGACCGAAGAGGAACTCAAGGAGTGTTTCCACTGTCACGTGACGGGCTATGGCCAGCCGGGCGGCTTCGTCAGCTTTGAAGAGACTCCGGGCATGGCCGACTGCGGCTGTGAGGTCTGTCACGGACCGGGGTACGACCACGTGGAATCCGGGGGCGACTCCGAATTGATCAAGGGGTCGCTGGACATGGCGGATTGCCAGACATGCCACAACCCGGAACGGGTCGAGGCATTTGACTTCAAGCCGCTGTTGTACGGCGGGGCGCACTAGGGAGGGCGTATGAATTTCATCAAGAAATCCCTGGGCGTCAAGGTTTCCCTGCTGTCGTCCGTATTGACCATCGTCGCCTTCACGGGCCTGTTCGTGTATACGTCCATTTCCACCAAAGACCACACCCTGCATGAGGTCGAGGCCGCAGCCGAGCGTGTGGCCGACATGCTCTACATCGCCATCGAGGACCCCATGGCCGTCGGCGACAACGAGGGCACCGAGATCAAATTCCTGCAGATGGCGGAACGGTATCCGGATACCATGGTCTACCTGACGGACTACAAGGGCGAGGTCACGTATTCGACCGTCTCCGGAGCCATCCGCAAGTCCATTTTCGAGGAACGTTCTGAAAACGGCCTGCCGGGCATGATCCAGAACAGCCTGGACGAAAAGATGCGTTCCGGCGAGCTCATGGAGATCAACGGCAAGCTCCATTTCGCCGAGGTCAAGTCCATTGAGAACAACCCGTTCTGCTACCACTGCCACGGAGGCACCCGGAAGATTCTGGGCACCATGGTCGTGGCCGTTGACGTCAGCCCGCAATTCGAGGCCCTGAAGAACAATCAGTTCAGGTCCGCAGGCATCTCGGCGCTCGGCGTCATCGCCCTGCTGGCCGCCCTGATCATCTTCATGCGCCAGTCGGTCATCAAGCCCATCACCTCCATCGCGGCCACGGCCGAGGAAGTGGCCAAGGGCGACCTGGATGCCCAGTTCCACGTCAAGGGACAGGACGAGATGGCCAGCCTGGCCGGGTATCTGACGGCCATGGTGGACCAGATCAAGAACCAGCTTCAATACAACCAGTCCGTCCTGAACGGCATCGTGGTTCCCCTGTTCGTCACCGATGCGGCCATGACGTTCCAGTTCATCAATCCGCCCCTGCAGCGGATTCTCGGGTTTGTGGAAGACGAGGTGAAGGGACGGCCCGTGTCCGAAATCTTCACCTGCGACGACGAGGAAGCCGGGACCTGCGAGGCCGACAAGGTCATGATCACCGGAGAGCCGGTCACCGGGCGTTTCCTCTATCCCCGAAAGGACGGCGTGACCTTCCCGCTGCTCTTCGAGGCTTCCCCGCTCAAGGACGCCGAGGGCGAGACCGTGGGCGTCATCTGCGTGCTCATCGACCTCAGCCGCGAGGAAGAGGACAAGAAGAATATCGAACTGCAGCGCCAGAACCTTCTGGAAGTGGCCAACGAGGTCACCGAGGTCGCCAACAAGCTCAACGAGGCGTCCGACGAACTGTCTTCGCAGATGGACCAGTTGGCCAGCGGCGTGGACACCACCGCCGATCAGACCGGCCAGGTGGCCACGGCCATGGAAGAGATGAACGCCACGGTCCTGGAGGTTGCCAAGAACGCCTCCGAGACCGCCGAGGCGTCCGGCCAGGCCAACAAGGTGGCGGCCGACGGCGGCATCGTGGTGGGCAAGACCGTGGACGAGATCAACGCGGTCGCGCGGACCACGGAGAACCTGGCCGAGGCCCTGAGCGCCCTGTCCAGCCGGGCCGAAAACATCGGCAAGGTCATGGCGGTCATCAACGACATCGCGGACCAGACCAACCTGCTTGCGCTGAACGCGGCCATCGAGGCCGCCCGTGCGGGCGAGGCCGGTCGGGGCTTTGCGGTGGTTGCCGACGAAGTCCGCAAGCTGGCGGAAAAGACCATGGACGCCACCAAGGAAGTGGAGGGCGCCATCTCTCTCATCCAGCAGTCCACCTCGGACGTGGTCAAGGAGATGGACACCGCCAGGGAGCGCGTGGTCAAGACCTCGGGCATGGCCCAGGAAGCGGGCGGTGTTCTCGAAGAGATCGTCAAGCATTCCAACACCATTGCCGATATGGTCAACGGCATCGCCACGGCGGCCGAGGAGCAGTCCAGCACCTCGGATGAGATCAACACCCGCGTCACGCAGATCAACAATCTGTCCCAGGAAATCCTGGCCGGGATCAACGACTCCAACCGCGGTATCCAAGTGGTGTCGGGCATGGCACAGAACCTTGCCGGCCTGGTGGCCAAGTTCCGCAACTAGCATCGATCAACACAAAAGGGCGGCCCGAGTTTTCGGGCCGCCCTTTTTTATGTGGGGTTGATAACGATTCCGCCTATTCATTGCGTGAGTCCTTATTGGGTTAAGGCATTTGCAGGAAAGGACTTTCTGTTGTAGGGGAATACTGCGCCGGTAAGCTGGCGTGGGGAGCTTGACTTTTCGACAACAAAAGAATAGTAATTGTTATCGAATTTTTTCGAAGGAGTTCTTATGGCGCATGAAATGGGATTTAGGCTTTCCAAGCAAAGGAAAGTTATTCTTGAAGAGTTAAGGAAGGTTAAAAGCCATCCTACCGCTGATGAAGTATATGACATGGTGCGAAAGATCATCCCGAGAATAAGCCTGGGAACGGTCTACCGCAACCTGGAGTTTCTTTCCAGCAAAGGCCTCGTCTTGAAGCTGGGCGCACCGGGTGAGCAGAAGCGGTTCGACGGGACACCTGACCCGCACCCGCATATCCGTTGCGAGGTTTGCACCGCCGTGGCCGATGTCGAATGCGAGATCGAGATTCCCGATATCCCCGAGTCCTGCACGGGCGGCTACAGGATTTTGAACACCAACGTCGAGTTTGTGGGCATTTGCCCCAAGTGCCAAAAGACGCAGCAGTAACGCCACTGCTTCCGATATTTCAAGGCCGGTCACACAACCGTGTGACCGGCTTTTCTTTTTTTCTTCAGGGTCTTGACATAGCGCGCACTGCTTATTAGTAATAGTTCTCACAAAGTGAATTGACGCCGCCATGAATGCAATGTTTTGACAACGGCGGCCGATTGGGAACAAAATAATACGACAGCGCATCGATTTTGATGTAAGAAACGGTGAAAGTCCAAAAAGGAGAACATGTATGTCACTTAAAGGCACCCGGACGGAAAAGAACCTTTTGACCGCTTTTTGCGGGGAATCCCAGGCCCGCAACAAATACAATTATTTCGCAAGTGTGGCCAAGAAAGAAGGCTACGTCCAGATATTCAGGATTTTTGAAGAGACCGCCAATCACGAGAAGGAACACGCCAAGCGGCTGTTCAAGTTCCTTGAGGGCGGCGACGCCGAGATCACGGCCACCTTCCCGGCGGGCAAGATCGGCACGACCCTGGAGAACCTCTACGCCGCTGCCGAGGGCGAGAACGAGGAGTGGCAGCACATGTACCCCGAATTCGCCAAGATCGCCCGGGAAGAGGGCTTTGCCGAAATCGCCGCAGTCATGGAAAACATCGCCGTGGCCGAGTCCTACCACGAAGAACGTTACAAGGCCCTGATCGCCAATATCGAGGCCGACAGGGTTTTCAAGAAGGATGAAGAGATCGTCTGGCGCTGCCAGAACTGCGGGTACAATCACAAGGGCACGACCGCCCCGGTGAAATGCCCCGCCTGCGATCATCCCCAGGCCCATTTCGAGATGAAGGACACCAACTGGTAAACCAGCACAAGGAGAAACGACATGGCAATCAAACTGGGTGAAGTGTACAAATGTGAAGTGTGCGGCAATATCGTCATGGCCATCCACGAGGGCGGCGGCGACCTGGTCTGCTGCGGACAGGAAATGAAACTGATGACCGAAAACACCGTTGATGCCGCCAAGGAAAAGCACGTCCCGGTCTGGACCAAGGACGGCGACAAGATCACCGTCAAGGTCGGCGACGTGGCCCATCCCATGGAAGAGAAGCATTACATCGAATGGATCGAGGTCCAGATCGGCGAGACCGTCCTGACCAAGATGCTCAAGCCCGGCGAAGCCCCGGAAGCCGAGTTCTGCGTCTGCGGGCTGTCCGGTGACATCAAGGTCCGCGAGTACTGCAACCTCCACGGGCTCTGGAAAGCTTAAAAGGGCGATGGCGGCGCATCTGCCGCAGTGCTGCGGACATCGCTGTAGGGGGACTACAGCTTCGCCCTTGCGCCTTGCACCTGCACCACTCCCGACCTTTTAAGCAGGACCATTCGTGAGTTAATGATGGGCGGGCCCGGCGGCCCGCCTTTTTGCCCTCTGCGCAAGCGGGGGAGAGCAGCGAGGAAAATTTATGGCTCTGCCTGAAGAGATGTACCAATGCCAGACCGTCAATTGCGGTTATATCTACAACCCCGACAAGGGCGACCGGAAGGGGAAGATTCCCAAGGGAACCAAGTTCGAGGACCTGCCGGACGAGTGGCGGTGCCCCATCTGCGGCGGGACCAAGAATTGTTTCAGGCCGCTCATGGGCCCCGGCTCCACCAAGGCCGACTGTGAATTGCCTGTGGAAACAGACCCTGACAAGTTGACAGCCGTCGCGGCTGCTGCGAACATGCCCGACCAAAAGGAGAGAGATCCCATGCAGAAATACGTTTGCGAAATTTGTGGCTATGTGTACGACCCCGAGGTGGGTGACCCCGATTCCGACATCCCCGCCGGCACCAGCTTCGACGACCTGCCGGACGATTGGACCTGCCCCATCTGCGGCGCTACCAAGGAAAGCTTCGTCCCGGAAGACTAGTCTTCCGGACATGTCGGTGATGAGGAAGCGCGTTCCGGTCAGATCGCGCTTCTTTTGGATTTGGGAATTGATTGACCGTTCAATGTGGAGCATTGCATGAAACCTGTCGAAATAAAGAAAGATGTATACTGGATTGGTGCGGTGGACTGGAACCGCCGCAACTTCCACGGCTATTCCGTGGCCCCCATGGGCACCACCTACAACAACTATCTGATCATGGACGAGAAGGTCACCCTGGTCGACACCGTGGCCGAGGAGTTCTGGGGCACGCTCCAGTGCAACCTGGCCAACGTGCTCGGCGACAGGAAGATCGACTATATCGTCGTCAACCACCTGGAACCGGATCATTCCGGTTGCCTCGCCAAGGTGGTGGAAAAATACAAGCCCGAGAAGATCTACACCTCTCCCATGGGCCAGAAGGCCATGGAGGCGCACTTCCACTACAAGGACTGGCCCGTCGAGGTCGTGCCCACCGGCAGCGAGATCAACATCGGCAAGCGCACGCTGACCTTTGTCGAGACCCGCATGCTGCACTGGCCCGACGCCATGCTGACCTACTGCCCGGAGGAGAAGATCGCCTTCACCAACGACGCATTCGGCCAGAACTGGGCCACCAGCGAACGCTGGGCGGACGAGGTGGACCGCGCCAAGCTGGAAGAGCTGATGCGCTTCTACTACGCCAACATCGTGCTGCCCTACTCCCCGGTGGTCCTCAAGACCCTGGCCGCGCTCAAGGAGATGAACCTCGAATTCGACATGATCTGCCCGGACCACGGGCTCATGTTCCGGGGTGACGACTGCGCATGGGCCATGGAGAAATACCAGCAGTACGCCGAGCAGAAGCCAAAGAACAGGGCGGTCATCATCTACGACACCATGTGGCATTCCACCGAGAAGATGGCCAAGGCCGTGGCGGCCGGACTGGCGGACGAGGGCGTTTCCGTGCGTCTCATGTCCATGAAGTCCAACCATCATTCCGAGGTCATGCTGGAGGTGTTCGACGCCGCCGCCGTTATCGTCGGGTCCCCGACCCACAACAACGGCATCCTGCCGCTCATGGCCGACATGCTGACCTACATGAAGGGACTGCGGCCCCAGAACAAGATCGGCTCGGCCATCGGCTCCTTCGGCTGGTCCGGCGAGTGCGTCAAGGTCCTCACCCAGTGGCTGGAGGACATGAGCATGGAAGTGGTGGAGCCGGTCAAGACCAAGTTCGTGCCCGATCACGACGCCATGGAGAAGTGCTACGAGCAGGGCAAGGCCATTGCCGCTGCGGTCAAGGCCAAGCTTGGGTAAGCGGCTGTCCATAGCGGCCCGATTGCTGCGTTGCTGCGGTCAAAGAGCGTCCTCGCGTATTGGGATACGCTGCGGTACTCTTTGACCTTGCGCCTTGCACTCGAACCACTCTGAACAGCCTTGGCTGTTCGTCAGTAAAGATAAAAAGCCCGGTCTCTGATGAGGCCGGGCTTTTTGCTTGGGTGGGGGCTATTCTTCGAGGGGGGTGAAGGTGCCGTCCTTGAGGGTGGTCAGGTATTCGGCGCTGAAGTCCACCTCGAGTTCGACCCAGAGGGGGAGGTGGTCGCTGATCTGGAAGGTGCGCCAGGTGTTGACGTAGTAGTCCCTGCGCAGTTCCTCGTCGGCCAGAGTCTTCTTGAAGTCGTTCACGGCGTTCAGTTTCTTGGCGGTGGGTTTGTTTTTCCGCCTGGCCTCGCGCAGGGCTTCCTCGGCATCCGCCAGTTTCCTTTGCAGGGTGGCGGTGACGAACGGGTCGTAGTCGCGAAACTGCGTGACCCCGTCCCGCATGACCGCAGAGAGCACGTCCAGGACGCCGTGGCTCCGGTCGGAATCGGCGCGGCGCACCGAGCCCTCCCTCGGCAGCCAGGATATCTGGTCGTAGAATTTGTTTTTCCTGGAGTTGCTCCCGATGATGTTCTGGGTGGTTTCGAATCCCTGTCCCACCAGGGCATTCCCGGCATCGTCACCCATCTTGTCGATGTTGAAGTCGCCCACCAGAATGTAGTTGTCCTTTTCCTTCTTCGCCAGCTTGGCCAGGTGTTTGGCCACGGACTCGATTTCACCGACCCGTCGCCTGTACTCGTCGGAGTTCTTGGACTGCTTGCCGTAATAGATGTGCACCGTGGAGAAGATGAACCGGAACCAGCCGGACTGGAAGGCGCAGGCGAACGGGGTGCGGGCGAACTGCCGTTTCCGGGTCACGTCGCTGATCTGGTCCTTCCAGGGCAGGACGATCTCGCCCGCGATGTTGCGGAAGCGGACCTTGTTGGTGTTGTAGATGAACCCGAGGCGCTCCTTGTTGCCGCTGCTCCCCTCGGTCACGTCGGTGACGATGTAGTCGTAGTCGGCCCCCAGCAGCCGCATGACCTCCTTGAGGGGGCCGAGGTCGCGGCAGATTTCCTGGATGGCGATGACGTCGAATGCGGAGATGACTTCGGCGATGTAGTAGAGCGACTCCTCGAGCCGGGGGCCGTCGCCGAACCGGTTGTCGTCGAAATTGCGGATGTTCCAGGTGCCCAGCACCAGCGTCGACTGCAGGGTCCGTCCGGGCATTTCCGCGGCCACGAGTTTCCGGATTCTCTCCAGCCCGTCCACGGTCCGCTTCCGGGACTTCCTGTCCATGCGCTTGAGCGGCCAGTAGTTGATCATGCCGTCCTCCTCTGGCCCGGGAAACAGCGTCTGAATCCGACGCACGGCGCGGGCCGGTTGCAATATTGGCTATTGCATACAGCATGCGCACGGTTGCGGCAAGATGGAGAGGAAATAGAAGGGCGAGGTGCGGCTAGTCGGCCAGGATCGCCTTGACCCTGCCCACCTGGCCGTCGTCCAGGCGGACCTTGATGCCGTGCGGATGGGTGGGCGATTTGGTCAGCAGCCGTTCGACCACGCCCTCGGTGAGGTTCCCCGAGCGCTGGTCTTTCTTCAGGACGATATGCACCCGCATGCCGGGCTTGATGTCTTTTCTGGGAATACTCATTCAACGGCCTCTGGTGGTTTACCCCGCGTCGGGGTTTGCTGGAGTGGGTTGCCGTGCAATCTGCCGACCGCAACCATGCATGCCGTGCCCGTTCGGGCGGGCGGCCGGTTCGAAAAAAGTGCGGATGCGCGGCTTTCGCAAACCTGCGCGAAGGGGATTACTGCCAGCGACCGCCGGAATAGCAGAAAATCTGGGCGTTGGGGCGGCGGACCTTGGGGGTGAACTCGGCAGCGCGGCATTCCTCGGGAGAGGAACCCCGGGCCTCGTATACCACTTCCACGAAGCGGAACAGGCCGGAATAGCCGTGTTGTTCCTTGGTCACCTCGAACAGCTTGCCCATTCCCGGGGCGACCTCTTCTTCGAGGTACTGGCGGCGCATGAAGTACACGGCCTTGTATGTGCCGTCGGACTGTTTCTCGATGCGCGGCTTGCGGCGTGAGGGCAGGAGGTGGGTGTTGGCGGTGGCCATCCACTCCAGGGCCGACGTGACCAGCTGCTGCTGTTTGCGGGCCAGGTCCTTTTTCAGGACGGTCAGGGCGGATTTGCCGGGCGATTCGGTGTCGGAGTCCTGGATGGAGGCGGTCTCCACGGGGGGGCTCGCCAGGGCCTCGCTCTGCGCCTGTGCGGCGGACGTAAAAAAGGCCCCGGTCAGAAACACGGCCAAAATAACATAGATAGCAGATTGTTGCATGGGTCGCATCCTTCCAACCAGAGCAGTGGGCTGGGCGGCAGTGCCGCCCAGCCGTTTGCACTATAACGCTACTTGGTCAGGATTTCAACCCTGCGGTTCAGCCTGCGGCCTTCCTTGGTCGTGTTGTCGTACTTGGGCTGGGATTCACCATAGCCCACGGCCTCCATGCGGTCTGCACCCACGCCGTTGGCGGTCAGCCAGTTCATGACGGAGTTGGCGCGGCGCTCGGACAAGCCCTGGTTGTAGGCGTCGGTACCGGTGGAGTCGGTGTGACCGGAGATGACGTAGGAAGCGGCGGGGTCCTGCTCCAGAAGAGCCTTGGCCCTGCTCAGGATCGGGGTCATTTCCTCGGTGATCGAATACTTGTCGAAGTCGAAGTTCAGGTTGAAGGAGATAGTTTCCTTGACCATGGGCACCGGAGCGGGCTTCGGAGCCGGATCAGCGACTTCGCCGTAAAAGACGGCCTGGGCATAACGCTTGAGGGCACCTGCGTCGGCAAAGGTGGCGGCGTCGGCCGGGACCGTGCACGGGAAGGCTGCGCGGATGCCCTCGATGACGGCCTGTCCGTCGGCGGTGTCGGCGTAGGAGACCACGTGGACGCAGAGCTTGTCGCCGTACTTGGCGTACAGGGCCTGTGCCTTGGCGACCGGGTCGGCACCGATGTTCGACGCGCCGTCGGTGAAGATGATCAGGGCGGTCTTGCCGCTCAAGGAGGACAGGGGACCGTCGATGCTGGCAAGGCCCGCGCCCATGGGGGTCTGGCGGTTGAAGATGTCGAAGCCGGTGTCGATGGCTTTGGCGGCGCCTTCCACGTTGGCCTTGGAGTAGGGCTTCATGCCGCACATTTCCTCAAAGGGGGCGAACATGTACACGCCGGAATTGTAGTCGAGTTCCGGGATGGCGTTGTTCAGGGCCAGGATGTTCTGGACGGCCATCTCGATTTTCTTCACTTTGAAGTCGCCTTTCATGGCCATGGAACCGGACTGGTCCACGAACAGGATGAAGTTGTCGACTTTCTTGACCATCTTAGCGTTGGCGGTGGCCGCGAACGCAAAGGACAGGGTCAAGAGAGCGGCCAGAGCCAGGAACAGCAGACGCTTTGAAGTTTTCATATTTTTTCTCCTTGATAAGAATTGTTCTCAAAAAAGCACAATCAGCATGATTTGCGAATTATGACATTACAAGAGTGTGGCCCCTGGCGCAAGGGGGTATGCCGGGAAATATAGGAAAAGTAATGCGATCTCAACAGGGAATGAAGAGTTCTTCGGGTTGCGTCCCGGCCGGGAACACAGTATAAAAAGACGTTTACACCCCGAGGATGAATCTCGGGGGAGCAAGGAGCAGTTATGTACATAGTCACGGGCGGCGCGGGATTCATCGGAAGCGCCATGGTCTGGAAACTCAACCGGATGGGCATCGACGACATCCTGGTGGTCGACAACCTGTCCACTTCGGACAAGTGGAAGAATCTTGTCGGCCTGCGGTATCAGGACTATCTTCACCGCGACCAGTTCCTCAAGTTCATGCTGGAGGGGGACGACCCGTTCGAGACCCAGGCGGTGATCCACATGGGCGCCTGCTCCTCCACCACGGAGCTCGACGCCGACTTCCTCATGGAGAACAACTACCGCTACACCCAGTACGTCTGCCGCTTCTGCCTGGATCACGACGCCCGGTTCATCAACGCCTCCTCGGCGGCCACCTACGGCAACGGCGAGTTCGGCTTCAACGACGCCCACGAGGGCATCGATCGGCTCAACCCGCTGAACATGTACGGCTACTCCAAGCAGCTTTTCGATCTCTGGGCCAAGGACGCCAATGTCCTTGACCGCATCGTCAGCCTCAAGTTCTTCAACGTCTTCGGCCCCAACGAGTACCACAAGGACGACATGAAGTCGGTCATCTGCAAGGCCCACTCCCAGATACTGGAGACCGGCGCGCTCAAGCTGTTCAAGTCCTACCGCGACGAGTACCCCGACGGCGGCCAGAAACGCGACTTCGTGTACATCAAGGACTGCGTGGACATCATGGCCTGGTTCCTGGAGAATCCGGACAAGAACGGCATCTTCAACATCGGTACGGGAACTGCAAGGACATGGAATGACCTAGCCAACTCGGTGTTCGCGGCCCTGGGAAGGGAGCCGAATATCGAGTATATCCCCATGCCGGAATCCATTCGCGATAAATACCAGTATTTTACGCAGGCCGACATGGACAAGCTCAGGTCTGCCGGGTATGACGGGGAAATGACGACCCTGGAAGACGGCGCCAAGGACTACGTGCAGAATTACCTGGACAAAGAAGACCGCTATCTCAAGTCCCGCTAGGGCGAGGTGTATTTGGAACGCAGGTCGCGCATATCAATACTGGCCGGGACGGTTTTCGTCCTCGTGCTGTGCCTCCCCTGGACGCTCATCGGCAAGACGCCCGACGGGAACCGGGTTCGGAAGTACGTGCCCGAGGCCCCGGTGGAGCAGCCCAAGCAGTCGGAATGGACCTTCTCGGCGGACCGCGTGGTGGGCGACCATACCAGCGAGTACGTGGAGGCCTTCGGCAACTGCTCCCTGAGCCTGGGCAAGAACCAGCTGCGGGCGGACTTCGCGCGGTACTACCAGTCCACGGGCTGGGTCTTTCTCAAGGGCAACATCCGCGCCCACTGGGACGGCGATTTCCTCCAGGCCGACGAGGCCGAGTTCGACCTGAACAACATGACCGGGTGGCTCAAGAACGGCAAGCTGTTCATGGCCAAGCCCCACATCTACGTGGAGGCCGAGCGCGTGGGCAAGGCCGCAGGCGACACCTACACCTTCAAGAACGCCAAGGTCACGGCCTGCTCCGGCGAAAGGCCCGCCTGGTCCGTGACCACCGCAGAGGGCGACGTGACCCTGGACGGCCGCGTCCACCTCTACCATTCCGCCTTCCGCATCAAGGACGTGCCGGTCTTCTACTGGCCGTATATGGCCCTGCCCGGCACGGCCAAGCGCCAGAGCGGTTTCCTGATTCCGTACATGGCCAGTTCGGACAAGCTCGGCTTCCAGTTCAACCTGCCGTACTATTGGGCCATCGACGACGAGTCCGATGCCACCTTCTATCAGAATTTCATGAGCAAGCGCGGATACATGCAGGGCATCGAGTACCGCCACGCCAACGACTCCGCCACCAAGGGCGTCTGGCAGGCGGACGTCCTCTACGACAAAAAGCGGGCCCCGACCGAGGGTGACGAGTTCGAGTCCTACCGGGGGGACGGGCTGACCCGCGACAACCCGGACCGGTGGTGGGTGCGCTCCAAGTACAACGGCTGGCTGGGCAGCCCCAAGTGGCAGGTCAGGCTCGACCTGGACGTGGTCTCCGACCAGAACTACCTGCGCGATTTTCAGAACGGCCCCAACGGATACGAGGCCTCGCGTGACCAGTTCCTCGACGCCTTCGGTCGCGACATCGAGAACATAGACTCCCTGCACCGCCTGAGCACGGCCTACGTCAGCCGCAGTTGGGACCGCTTCGGCGTCGTCGGCCTGGTCCAGTACGATCAGGCCCTGGAATACCGCAACGGCAACAACTCGTCGTCCCAGGACCCCACGGTCCAGAAGTTCCCGGAACTGGACGGGTTCGCCTGGCAGCAGTCCCTGTTCGGCACCGGGCTCGAGGCCTCCCTGGAAACCAAATACAATTATTTTCATCGTGAATACGGCAATTCCGGGCACCGGTTCCGGGCCACGCCGGAGCTGAAACTGCCGCTCAAGACCGACCTGGTCACGTTCATCCCGTCCCTGTCCCTGGATCACACCTCCTACAACGTGACCTCCCATGAGAAGACCGGCGTCATGACCGTCACCGGCCCGGGCGGGAAGACGCAGTCCATCGACACGGGCGTCATGGAGGACGGGTTCCAGAGCCGGACCTCCTGGGCGGGCGGGTTCACCGCATTTTCGGAGATGACCCGCGTGTTCAACCTGGCCGAGGATCTCAGTCCCGAGCCGGGGCTGGCCGGGACCAGCCGCTGGACCAGGCTCAAGCACTCCATCGTGCCTCGGGTGGAATATGGGTACACGCCGCATGTCTCGGGCCAGTCAAAGCTCCCGTATTTCGATGCCCTGGACCGGCTTGAGGCGAAGAACAAGGTGACCTATTCACTGACCAACCTGCTCGACCGGCGGCGCGATTCCGTGATCCTGTCGCCGGGTGAAAACGGCGGCCGGCCCGTGACCTCCGTGGCCAGCGACTACC
Source organism: Pseudodesulfovibrio portus (assembly GCF_026000375.1). Classification (NCBI taxonomy): domain Bacteria; kingdom Pseudomonadati; phylum Thermodesulfobacteriota; class Desulfovibrionia; order Desulfovibrionales; family Desulfovibrionaceae; genus Pseudodesulfovibrio; species Pseudodesulfovibrio portus. The sequence goes on along the minus strand of NZ_AP026708.1, from coordinate 1,446,849 downwards.
TCGATTTCGTCCTGTTCCGCGTGGAGCAGTCCTACAATCTGCGCGAGGCGGACCGCACGGACGAGTTGGGGCAGTATGAGCGCCGTCCCTTCTCCGACGTCATGGTGGAACTCAAGGTCAAGCCCGAGACATTCATCGACGTGCTGACCCGCAACTGGTTCTCGCCCTACATCACCGGCCTGACCCAGAGCGAGACCTCGGTCGTGTTCCACAAGGACGGGTTGGGCATGATCTCCGTGGGCTACGATTTCCTGGACAAGGTGGACGAGTACCTGCGCACCCGCACCGATCGCATGTCCGTGCTCAACCTGGGTGCCAGGTGGGAGGTCACCGAGGACTTCTCCATCGGCGCCAAGTATCGCCACGACTTCGTGTCCGGCAAGGATTTGGAGCGCACCCTCAAGTTCAACTGGGCTGCGGAGTGCTACTCCCTGTATTTCGCCTACACCCAGAAGCCCGACGACCACCGGTTCGAGATCGGTTTCGATCTGCTCAATTTCTAGCCAAGCGATCCCCCAATGCTCGATTGCGCCGCCGCCGCAAAAAAGGCAGACTGCCGTGAGGGGAATCCGCTTCCCGCTGGTTTCTTTTCATTGCGTCCTGCATTCGAACCTTGCTGAACCTTCCGGAAGTCTTATTGTTGAGCCATGATGGAACCTGCTGAAATCCGTATCCTGCCCCCGGGCCTGAAGAACCAGATCGCTGCGGGCGAGGTGGTGGAGCGACCGGCCAGCGTGGTCAAGGAACTGGTGGAGAACTCCCTGGACGCGGGGTCCACCCGCGTGGACGTGACCGTGGAAAAGGGCGGGCGCGCGCTCATGGTGGTCCAGGACAACGGCACCGGCATCTCCCCGGACCAACTCGCCCTGGCCGTGACCCGGCACGCCACCAGCAAGATACGGGATTTCTCCGACCTGTCCGCCATCGGCTCCTTCGGCTTCCGGGGCGAGGCACTGCCGTCCATCGCCTCGGTGTCGCGGTTCATCATGACCTCCCGCGCCGAGGGGCATGAGGCCGCCTTCATCGAGGTGCGCAACAGCGAAGTGGCCGCCGAAGGCCCGGCCGCCCTGCAATCCGGCACCCGGGTGGAGGTTCGCGACCTCTTTCAGTCCATTCCGGCCCGGCTGAAGTTCCTCAAGACCGAGTCCACAGAGAACCGGCGCTGCCAGGAGACGCTCATGCGCCTGACCCTGGCCCATCTGCATGCCGGGTTTTCACTGACCGTGGGCGGGCGCGAGGCCTTCCGGCTGCCCTCCGGCCAGGACCTGTGCGCCCGGCTGGCCGCGTTCTGGCCCCCGGCGGTCTGCCGGGAACTTTGTCCCTTTGATTTCGAGCGGCACGGCTACCGCGCCCACGGCGTGGCCGGTTCGCCCGCCACGGCCCAGGGGCGGGGCAACCGCATCCTGCTCTATGTGAACGGCCGTCCGGTGCAGGACAAGCTCATGCTGTCCGCCGTGCGCCAGGCATACAAGGGCATGCTCCTGTCCCGCGAATATCCGCAGATCGTGCTTTTCCTGGAACTGCCGCGCGAGGAGGTGGACGTGAACGTGCACCCGGCCAAGATGGAGGTGCGGTTCATCGAGGAGAGCGCGGTCTTTTCCGTCATCCGGGGGGGCATCCTGCAGGCCCTTGGCAACCGGGAACCGGCCGGGAGCGGCGGTCCCGCCTATGCGCCGCCGCCCGCTTCGTCCGTGTCCGGCCCCTCGTCCTCCATGCCGCCCGGCCCGCCGGAAAAGTTCGCGCACCGGCCCGCGTCCATGGGCGACGGCCCGAAATTTTCCACCTACCGCCGGGTCGAGCCCGACTTCGTCCCGCCGAGGGGCCTGGACCTGCCCGTGGGGCCGTCCGCGCCCATGGCCCGGGAAGGGGCGGGGCCCGGCCTCGACGCGACCCGGTCGGCGTCCCTGGCGGGCGGCAGGATGACCTATCTCGGCCAGGTGGCCGACACCTATCTGGTGGTCCGCGAAGGCGATACCCTGGTGCTCATCGACCAGCACGCGGCCCATGAGCGCGTTCTGCTGGAGGCCATGCGCAAGGCCCGGACCAGGGGCGATTCCCAGCCCCTGGCCCTGCCCATCGAGATCGCCCTGCATCCCAGCGAGGCCGAGGTGCTGCAGGGGCTGCACGACGACCTGCGGTCCATGGGCTTCGTCATCTCCATGGACGGCCCGGCCAAGGCGCTGGTGCGCGGCATTCCGCCCACGCTGGACTCGGGCAAGGCGCGGGAGTATCTCACGGACGCCCTGGCGGAAAAGGCCAGGGGATTGGAAGACCTGTGGATCATGATGTCGTGCAAGACCGCCATCAAGGCCAACCAGCCCCTGGCGACGGACGAGGCCCTGGCCCTGCTCGAAACCTGGCTGGTCACCCCGGAGCGGGAGTACTGCCCTCACGGGCGGCCCATTGTCCTGCGCTGGTCGTCCCATGACCTCGAAAAAATTTTCAAGAGAAAATAATGATCGATTACAACAAATTGCGCGTTCGGATCAACCCGGACAACCTGCGCCACAATTACCGAATCTACCGGAAGCTTCACGACAACGTCATCCCGGTCATCAAGTCCGACGCCTACGGGCACGGACTGGCCGAGACCTGCCGGGCCCTGGAGCCCGAGGGCGTGATCACCTTTGCGGTCGGTTTCGTCAACGAGGCGGTCAAGCTGCGCGGGATCGGGTGCAAGACCCGCATCCTGGCCCTGCTCGGTCCCCAGGACGACGCCGACGTGGAGGCCCTGTGGCAGCATGACGTGCTGGCGGCCATCTCCCATATCGACCAGTTGAAAAAGGTGGCTGCCGCCGCTGCGGCCAACGGGCCGCTGGACATCGGGCTCAAGTTCGACACCGGCATGCGTCGGCTGGGGTTCCTGCCCGGCGAGCTGGACGCGGCCATGGAGGTCATCAAGGGGTCCGGGCTCAATCCGGTCATGGCCTCTTCCCACCTGGCGTCGGCGGATGTGCCCGGGCACAAGGACAATGTGGAAGGGCAGATCGCCACTTTCGAGTCCATGGTCGGCTGGTTGACCGCAGCCGGATTCGACGTGGAGGCCAATATCGCCAATTCCGCCGGGGCCCTGGCCTTTGAGCGGAGCCGGATGGGTTCCCTGCGCCAGGGCATCACCCTGTACGGCGGCAACCCGTTCTCGGGCTCCGAACTGGAATCCCTGGGCCGGGAGTTCCGGCCCGCCATGGAGGTCACCGCGCCGGTCATGCAGGTCCACGAGCTGAAAAAGGGCGAGTCCATCAGCTACGGCTGGACCTTCACGGCGGACCGCGACTCGGTGGTGGCCGTCGTCGGCGTGGGCTATGCCGACAACTACTCGCGCGGCCTGTCCAATACGGGCGAGATGCTCATCCACGGAAAACGGGCGCCCATCAGGGGGCGGGTCTGCATGCAGATGACCGCGGTTGACGTCACCGAACATATGCGCGAAGGTCACGCCGTCGGAGCCGGGGACAGGGCCTTTCTTCTGGGCGGACCGGGACCGGACGCCATCACCCCCAAGGAATTGGCAGGGTGGTGGGGAACCATCGACTACGAGGTGTTCTGCCTGCTGGGCATGAACCCGAGAGAGTATATTTAATTCAAGGAGATCGACATGCCTGCAGTGCAAGACGACGAATGGGTCGTGGCCGAGAGCTACCCCCTCAAGGACATGGAAGAGAAGGGCGTGACCCCTGCCTGGCTGGAAGGAAAATGGCTGAACGTGGCCGAGGACATGGCCCTGATTCCCGAGAACAACGTCCGCGTGATCGAGGAAAACGGCACCTGCCGCGTTGAAGTGTCCATGTATCTCATGGAGTGCATGCGCGGCTTCTAATTCCGGATTGCCGATAAGCGCACCATTGCTGCGTCAAGCGAATTGCAGGCGAGTCTTCGGGCCGTACGCGATATTCCGCACTCAGGAGTGCTGCAAAACGGCAAGACCCTCGCGTAGGAAAACTACGCTTTGGTCTTGCCGTTTTTTGCGCCCCGCACTCGTACGCTTCTCGGTGAACCGGCCTTGGCTCGAACCGGAAACAGGCTTATTGGAGGACCGGGCATGGCCCATGGGCTTGGATTTTCTGGAGTTGTCTTTCGGAACGCGGATGGCGGGAAAACGGCTTGATTGCGGGATCGGGACGGGTTTTGTAACAGAACTGTAACAAAGGATGACGTTACAATTTCGTTACGTTTGTGTTACACAGCCCACGCGCGCGGCGCGGCGGGATAGTCTGAGCGGCTTGACCAATTTCAACCGCCGTTGCGCAACGAGGTACAGGGTATGAGGCTCGGCTCCTTTCAGATGCGTATCCTTTTATGGACGTGGGCGCTTTTGCTCGCGGTCCTGGGCGTGATCTTTTTCTATTCCACCTCCATCGTGGAAGAAGAGTTGATCGCGGATACCGAAATCCGTTCCAGAAGCGAGATCGAGTCCATCAAGTGGCTCATCAGGGATCATCAGAGCTTTGCCGATGAGCGGGAGTTCTCCGAATGGGTGGACGCCTTCGGCTACAGCCTCGGCTCGCGCATCACCTACATCGTGGACGGGCGGGTCATTGCCGATTCCGACGTCCTGTTCGGCGACCTGGGCAACCTCGACGACCACTCCTCCCGGCCGGAGGTCATGGCCGCCCTGCAAAGCGGCTGGGGGGCCAACGTCCGCCACTCCGACACCCTGAGCAAGGACATGCTCTACGTGGCTTCGAAGATGGAGGCTTCCTCCGGCGTGCCCGAAGGCGTGATCCGGCTGGCCGTGTCCTTTTCCAAGGTGGGCGAGCGGCTGAGCCTGTTGCGCCGGAACTTCCTGTGGATATTCGTCATCACCTTCGGCGTGGCCCTGGTCATCAGCATCGTCATGTCCCACAACATGGGTCGGGAAATCCTGGCCTTTTCCGGCCTGGCCCGGGCCATCGGCGAAGGTGACTATTCCAAGCGGCTGCGCCGGGTCCCGGGCGGCGAGTTCAAGCCCCTGGCCGAGTCGGTCAACGCCATGGCCCAGTCCATCGAGCGCAACATGCAACTGGTCAGCGACCAGAAGGGGCAGCTCCAGGCCATCTTCCAGGGCATGCACGAGGGCGTGCTGACCCTGGACAGCGAGGGGCGCATCGAGTCCTTCAACCCGGCGCTGGACAAGATGTTCAACATGCCGGAGTCCTCCGTCGGCAGGACGCCCATCGAGGTCTCCCGGCGGTTCGAGATACAGGATCTGGTGGACTCCATCCTGGCCGACGCCGACAACGGTTCGAGTTCCGTGCAGATAGACCTGTCCGACTCGCGGACCGTGGAGGTCAAGGCCGAGGCGTACCGGGACCAGAACGGGGTGCGCAAAATCATCCTCGTCTTCCATGACATCACCGAGATGAAGCAGAGCGAGAAGGGACTCAAGGATTTCGTGGCCAACGCCTCGCATCAGCTGCGCACGCCGCTGACCTCCATCAAGGGCTACACCGAGACGCTCATCGACATGCCCCCGGCCAATCCCGAGGACTCCAAGGGGTTCCTGCAGACCGTGCTCAAGAACGCGGACCATATGGACAAGGTCATCTCCTCCATGCTCGCCCTGGCCAAGTCCGAGCAGATGGGCAAACGGCTGGAGCGGGTGCCGGTGTCCGGTCGCGAGCACCTTTCGCGGGCGGTCAACGACCTGACGCCGTGGGCCGCCGAGAAGGACGTGGTCATCGAGACCCGCACCCCCGAGGGCGAGATGATGGTCATGGGCGAGACCGACGGGCTGCTGCACGTCTTCCACAATCTGCTCAACAACGCCGTGAAGTACAGCCCCATGGGCGGTCGCATCACGGTCTTTGCCGAGGACGACGGCGAATCCATCGTCTTCTGCGTGGAGGACCAGGGCCCCGGGATCTCGCGCGAACTTTCGACCAAGGTGTTCGAACGGTTCTACCGGGTGGACGAGAACACCATCGACGGATCGGGCAGCGCAGGGCTGGGGCTTGCCATCTGCCGCCGCATAGTGAAAAATTTCGGCGGGGAAATCTGGCACGACGGATACGGCGAGGACGTCCGCGGAGCGCGCTTCTGCTTCCGCCTGGACAAACCGGCGTGACGATCGTGACGAACATTTAACCAACTCCCTCGAAAGAGGGGCGTAACAATGGATATATACGATCTGTTCCTTTACATGTCGCTGGGGGCGGGCTTCCTCATGGCCTTCAACCTCGGCGCGAACGACGTGGCGAATTCCATGGCCTCGGCCGTGGGTGCCCGGGCGATCACGATCAGGCAGGCCGTGTTCATCGCCGGCATCCTGAACTTCGTCGGCGCGGTTTTCCTGGGTTCGCATGTGACCGCCACCATCAGCAAGGGGATCATCAACCCCGAGGCCATCACCGATCCCAAGATCATCATGATCGGCATGTTCGCGGCGCTCCTGGCCGCGGCCCTGTGGGTGCTGGTGGCCACGCTGACATCGTTGCCGGTCTCGTCCACCCACTCCATCGTCGGGGCCATCACCGGCTTCGGCCTCATCGCGGGCGGCCCGAATGTGGTCAACTGGCTCAAGATGGGCGGCATCGTCCTGTCATGGGTCATTTCGCCGTTCTTTGCCGCAGCCATCGCCTATTTCATCTTCACGCACATCAGGAAGTACATCCTGTTCAAGCGGGATTTCATCCACCAGGCAAAGAAGTGGGCACCCATCTGGGTGGCCATCACCCTGGCCATGATCTCCCTGTCCTTCCTGTACAAGACCCCGGCGGGCAAATCGCTCCACCTGCACTGGGTCGCTTCGCTGGGCGTGGCCGCGTTCCTGTCCTTCCTGGCCTGGCTGGTCGCCCGGTATTTCGCGGCCAAGATCATTCTGGACGAGGAAGAGGGTGCCGAGGGCGTCGAGCGGATATTCCGCAAGATGCAGGTCGGCACCTCCTGCTACGTGGCCCTGTCCCAGGGTGCCAACGACGTGGCCAACGCCATCGGGCCGGTGGCCGCCATCTACCTCATCGCCAAGGAGCACGTGCTGTTGTCCAAGGCCGAGGTGCCTTGGCCCATGCTGGTGCTCGGCGGCGTGGGCATCGCCGTGGGTATCGGCCTGCTCGGCCATAAGGTCATGGCCACCGTGGGCCAGAAGATCACCACCCTGACCAACACGCGCGGTTTTGCGGTGGACTTCGGGGCCGCGTCCACCGTGCTGGTGGCGTCCAACCTGGGACTGCCCGTGTCCACCACCCACGCGGCCGTAGGCGGCGTGGTCGGCGTCGGCCTGGCCCGCGGGTTCCACGCCGTGGACTTCCGCGTGCTGCTCCGGATCGTGGCCTACTGGGTGGCCACGGTTCCCATTGCCGCCCTGACCAGCATCGTTATCTTTGTGCTGCTCAAGTGGTTGTGTTACAGCTAAGTCGCAATTAAATAAAAAAACCTTTCAAAAGAGGTCATATACATGTCATTGAGACTCCCCTTTTTCGGTTTGCTCGCCAGCCGGTCCCCCATGGACGGTTTGACCGAGCACTATGACAAGATCGCCGAGTGCATCGCGGCCATCGACGACTCCCTGGAATGCTACGTGTCCGGCGGCGTGTGTCGCGAGTTCGAGGAGCTGACCAAGGCAGTGGACGAGATCGAGAACCACGCCGACTCCATCAAGCGCAACATCCGCAACCATCTGCCCAAAGGGCTGTTCATGGCCGTGGAGAAGTCGCTTTTCCTCTCCTACACCAAGAGCCAGGACAATATCCTCGACTCCGCCCAGGACGCCCTGCATTGGCTGGCCATGCGCAAGGTCATCATCCCCGAGGACGTGCAGAAGGACCTGATCTATCTGCTCGACTCCATAGCCAAGTGCACGGTGCTCCTCGGCCCGGCCCTCAAGTCCACCATCGCGCTCATCCACGGCGAGTCCCTGGACCGCGAAGGGACCAAGGAGTGCTACCGCAAGGTCCGCCGCGAGCGCGACGAGGTGCGCCGCCGCAAGAACGCGTTGCAGCAGAAAATCTACGACAAGGATATAGATTTCAAGGATATCTACCAGCTTATCCACTTTGTGGACTGCCTGGACAAGATGGGGCATGACACCGAGAATTGCGCTGAATTGCTGCGCGCAATGATCGCGCGGTAAACGCGCGATTATTGTCGGCGCAGATCCGGCTTGCGATAGCGGCGCATCTGCACATTTTTCGGGCATCGTCCGATCCTCACCGTAGCGTTGCTACGCCTCCGGTCGGTCGATACCCGGGAAAATGCACATCTGCACCACTCTCCCAAGCCTCCCGTCACCGGGGGGGGCCGTCGCTGTTGGGTGCGCGCTGCATCCGAGCCACCTTTGGTCCGAATTAGGGGAGAGGCTTTTGCCTCTCCTTTTTTCGTGGGGTGTTGCGCGGCGAGGGGTGGCCAAAAGGAGCCTCATTGAGAATGGTCTGGTCGGTTTGTCTGAGACAGATTCCAACACGTTGAAAAAGCACGCGAAAAAATGTGAACAAAATGCTTGAAATTGAAAATCAAAATCAATATTGTGCGCACATGTTGAACAACGAGGGAAGGCGGGCGGCGGTTGTCGCCTCTGTGGATTTCGTCGCGTGGAGGGCGGTGTCTTCAATTCGGGGACGATGTAGGGGCCGGTCCGCAATGGTGCGGGCCGGCGAGTCTAACCGAAAAGGAGATACCAATGAGCAGTTTGAAAATACTCGGCATGTTGAACCGGGCCGGAATGGATGCCTTCAACGAGGGGAGGACCGAGGACGCCCTGTTTCAGCTGATCCAGGCGGACCGGCTGGCGCAGTCCATGGAGTCGCCCCTGCACGGGGCAAAGGTGCGCAACAACATCGGCCTGGTGCATCAGGGTGCAGGCAATCACGAAGCGGCCCTGGCCTGCTTTCGGGTGGCCGCGCAGGAAGCCGTCAGGGGCGCGGGCGAGGGGAATGTCCTGCACAAGGCCATCGCCCGGAACCTGAATCGGCTCGAGGCCGAAGTGACGGGGCAGGGCGCGTAGCATGCCGACCCGGAAAAACGTCCAGGGTGACAAACCCGCTGGTGGGACGTCGTGCTCACTCGATTCCACCCACTTCGTGACCACCGTGCTGCATCAGTTCGCCGAGTCCCTGGGCACGGCCATAGACGCCAAGGACCCGCACACATCCATGCATTCCGACGAGGTGGCCGAAGTTTCCCACGCCCTGGCCCTGACCATGGGGCTCTCCCCGCGCGAGGCGGACATCATCCACGTGGCGGCGCACCTGCACGACATCGGCAAGATCGGGGTGCCCGACGCGGTCCTCCGCAAGCAGGGGGCCCTGAACACCAAGGAGTGGCAGGCCATACGCAGGCACCCGGAGCTGGGGGCCAACATCCTCAAGCCCGTGGCCGCATTGCGCGACCTCGGCGTCGTGGACATGGTCCTGCATCACCATGAACGCTGGGACGGCAAGGGCTACCCGGCCCGGCTCAGGGGGGTGCAGATTCCCCTGGGTGCACGGATCATCTCCCTGGCGGACTCCCTGTCCGCCATGCTGCAAAACCGTCCCTACCGAAACGCCATGGATTTCACGAAGGCGCATGACGAGATTCTTCGCTGTTCCGCCACGCAATTCGACCCATCCGTGGTGATCGCTTTCAGGAAGTCGGCGGACACCATTCTGAAGATGGTTTCCTACCTGTCCAACAAGGAACAGGCCGCATAACCGCGACTGCATCCAACAGAAAAACCGCCCCGGCTGGTGCCGGGGCGGTTTTTTTATGTCTACGCGTTGCGGTTCATGGAAGCGGTGCGGATGTGCCGCTGTCGCGAGTCGCTAATCTGCTTTCGGCGGGTCCGGAAGATTGAGCATGGGTTCGATGACCTGCTCGAAGGCCTTGCCCGTGACGGTCTCGCGGTGGACCTTCATGAACGGGTAGCCCTCGTCGCCGGAGGTGGCCACCTCAGGGTCGAGGGGGATGCGGCCCAGGAACCGGACGCCCGCTTCCTTGGCAAGCTCCTCGCCGCCGCCGGACTTGAAGATGTCGTGCACCGTGCCGCAGTTGGGACAGGCGAACCCGGACATGTTTTCCACGATGCCGAGCACGCGGTTGCCCACCTCGCCCACGAAGGACACGGAGCGGCGCACGTCGTCGATGGCCACGCCCTGGGGGGTGGTGACGATGACGCCGATGGCTGTGGGTCCCAGCGTCTGCAGGGTGGACAGCGGCTCGTCGCCGGTGCCGGGGGGACAGTCCACGATCAGGTAGTCCAGGTCGCCCCACATGACGTCTTCCACGAACTGCTTGATCAGCCCCATCTTGACCGGGCCGCGCCAGATAACGGCCTGGCGGTCATCCGGGAGCATGAAGCCCAGGGACATGACGGACAGGTTCTTGGACCAGGGAACAGGCTCCATGACCTGATCACCCATATGGGGCTGCTTGCCCTTGAGGGAGAGGAGGCGCGGTACGCTGGGGCCGTGCACGTCCACGTCGAGCAGGCCGACCTTCTTGCCGGCCAGGGACAGGGCCACGGCGATGTTGGCGGCCACGGTGGACTTGCCCACGCCGCCCTTGCCGGACATGACCACGATCTTGTGCTTGATGCGGGACAGGGTCTTGTTCAGTTTCTCATCGGGATTGGTGCACCCGCTCTCGCTGGAGCAGGAACCGTCGGGTGCTGCGGACGCGCAGCCTTCACAACCGCTCATGGTATTCTCCTGAAAACGGCGGTCGGTGACCGCCTTTGAAGTATCGTGCAACGCCCGTCCGGGATCGGTTCCCAGCCGGGCCAACGCTAATTAAGCATGGTTTCGGATTTGTCAAACGCGGGTGCCCGGCATGGCCAGGTCGTCCAGCGCGTGGCGCATGTAGCCGTCGAGGACCTGGGTCTCGGAGCCGGTGAGCCAGGGCAGGACCGTGACGCCGCCCGCTTCAAGGGTCTGCCGGGTCTGGTTGCGGATGGCGCCGCAAAGAAAAGCAGTTACCCCGCAGGCCAATATGGCGGATGTCCTGTCCATAGGGTCCTTTGAGGGAAGGGATAGGTGGCCTGCGGGGTAAAATTTGTCGTCACGTATTTCAAATAACTTGTAGCCGTCAGCATTCTCGCAAACGGAGGCCAGTCGGTTCCGGTAACATGCCAGGCAGATGAGCTGGTCGGTATCTGCTTTCATTTCATCTACTCCACATACGGCGGACCCGAGCCGGATACACGCTATCAAGCACAGACCGTGCCATCTCATATAGCATTGAAAATCAATAAGTTATGATTTCGGCATACGGATTTGTGGCTAAAAATAAGCCCGGTACAGACAGGTTTGGGCTAATTATTTGCCCTTTCCGGGAGGGGTGAGCAGTCGGCGGAGGGTGTCCTTGGTGATGGAGAGCTCGCGGCAGGCGGCCATTTTCTTGCCGTTGTTCCGTTTCACAGCCTGCCGGGCGGCCCGGCGCTTGATATCGTCCATGGTCCCGCGCAGGGGGTCGGGGCCGGACCGGTCGGGCTGGCCGGGCTGGAGATATTCGGGCAGGTGTTCCACCTGGATGAAGCCGCCCGTGCAGAGGATGAAGGCGTATTCCAGGATGTTCTCCAGCTCGCGCACGTTTCCGGGGTAGCCGTGATGCATGAGCACCTGGAGAGCGTCCTCGCTCACGCCCAGGATGCCCTTCCCCTGGCTGGCCTCGAACTCGGCCAGGAAGTGGCTGATCAGGAGCGGCAGGTCCTCCTGTCTGGCCGAGAGCGGCGGCAGGGTCAGGGTGACCACGTTGAGGCGGTAGAACAGGTCCTGGCGGAAGGACCCTTCGGCCACGGCCCGTTCCAGGTTGCGGTTGGTGGCCGCCACCACGCGCACGTCTGCCTTTACCGGCTCCACGCCGCCCAGCGGCTCGTACATCTTGTCCTGGAGGAAGCGCAGCAGCTTGACCTGGAGCTTGCCCGGCATATCCCCGATCTCGTCCAGAAAGATGGTGCCGCTGTTGGCCAGCTGGAACCGGCCCGGCTTGTCCTTTCGCGCGTCGGTGAACGCGCCCGCCTTGTAGCCGAACAGCTCGGATTCCAGCAGCGTCTCGGGCAGGGCGCCGCAGTTCACGGCGATGAACGGCCCGTTCTTGCGCGGGCTCAGGTTGTGGATGGCCCGGGCGAACAACTCCTTGCCGGTTCCTGATTCGCCCAGCAGCAGGGTGGTGGCCTCGGAGTCGCTGATGCGCGGCAGGATGGCGAATATCTTTTCCAGGCCCGGGCTGCGGCCCACGATGTTTTCGAACCGGTAGATGTCCTTGGCCTGTCGCCGGGTGGCGTGGATTTCGGTCAGGTCGCGGAAGGTCTCCACGCCGCCGACCATGTTGCCGTCGCCGTCGCGCAGGGTGGAGGCGGAGATGGACACCGGCAGGGTGGTGCCATCAGAGCGCACGATGAAGATGGACTTGTTCACGATGGGCTTGCCGCTGTCCATGCAGGCGGAGATGGCGCAGTTCCCGTCGCACAGCGAGGAGCGGAACACGTCCCAGCACTTGCGGCCCACGGCCTCGGTCTCGGGGATGCCGGTGATGCGTTCGGCAGCCTCGTTGAAGTAGGTGACGTTCCAGTCGGCGTCCACGGTGAACAGCCCGTCGGCGATGGAGGCGAACACGTCTTCAAGGGGCAGGTTTTTCGGGAAGGACATGATTGGCAGCGTACGCGTCTATTTATGTGCTGCCAAGAAAAATGGGCGAAAAATTCTCCCGGTTATTTTGTGGGCTCCAAACCCGCGATGCGAGTTTGATCGCCATTTTGGTTTTTAGCGCATTCGCGTTTGACGGCAATCGTTCTCCTTCTGGAGTGTTCCGCTTTTACAGCGGCTGACTTTTTGGCTGGCGCACCAAAAAGTAAGCAAAAAATGCGCTTTTCCAACTTGGCCGCCCCAAGATCGCGGCAAGAATCCGATCAGCTCTGGACGGCTCCCATCCGTGGGGGATGGCTGGCGTTGCAAGTATGGGGAGGTGTTGGCCCTGGCAGGGGGGCGGGCTGCATTTTGGGAGCCGCCGTCCCTTGCAGTCGGCTTCTAGGCCGCGATCAAGGCGGGTGCATACTATGATTAATTGAGCGTGCGTCTACCAAGAGGTGCACCTACTGGAGATGGCAGGTTCAAACGGCAGTGACGGCAATTCGCTGGCAGGTCCTAGAGCCTGTTCCGGGCGAATTGCGCAGCCCGTCGACATTGCCGCAGGCAAGTTTGCAGACGGGCAGCAAAGTCGCCTACAGGCTCTTGGGCCTGGCAGCGCGAGCTAGCCCAAAAGCGCCCTTTTTCCCCTATTTTTGGGGCGCCAGCCAAAAATAGGGCCGCCGAGGGGCGGAACACGTTGTAAGGAGGACGAAGAGCGTACAACGCGAATGCGCCTCCGCTTCTTCCTTCCGCACGCAAAAAAAAGTCAGGCCGCCCACAAGGGCGGCCTGACTTTCAAATCTTCAAAAGCGGTGAAGCGGCTTACAGCTTCTCGGCCCGCTTCTCGCGCAGCCACTCATACCACGCCTCCATGTTCTCGCCGGTGCGGGCGGAGATGGGCATGACCTTGATGTCCTTGTTCAGCTTGGTGGCGTGGGCCTTGGCCTTGTCCAGGTCGAAGTCCACGTAGGGCAGCAGGTCCACCTTGTTCAGCAGCATGACTGCGGAGATGTGGAACATGAACGGGTACTTTTCGGGCTTGTCGTCGCCCTCGGCCACGGACAGGAGCGTGACCTTGTAGTCCTCGCCCACGTTGAACTCGGCCGGGCAGACAAGGTTGCCCACGTTTTCCACGAACAGGATGTCCAGCCCCTCGGTGTCGATGGACTTGAGCGCGTCCATGACCATGCCGGAATCCAGGTGGCAGCCGCCCTCGGTGTTGATCTGCACGGCCTGGGCGCCGGTGGCGGCCACGCGCTGGGCGTCGTTGTCGGTCTGCAGGTCGCCTTCGATGACGGCCATCCTGAACTCATCCTTGAGGTCGGTCAGGGTGCGTTCAAGCAGTGTGGTCTTGCCCGCGCCCGGAGAACTCATGAGGTTCAGGCACAGGATCTTCTTGACCCGAAATTTTTTGTTCAACTCATCGGACAGACGGTCGTTGGCTTCCAGCACGTTTCTGACGATGGGGACTTCCTGGGACATGTTTCCTCTCCTTGCTATAGCTGGTCATCCACTTCAATGGAGTCGATGAGCAGTTCCTTACCTTCGAGAACCTTGTGGCCGAGCAGGGCGTCGCACTTGGGGCAGGGCATGCACCGATTGTGCTCGGGCGAGAATTCCTCTCCGCACTCGCCGCAGGTCACCTTGACCGGCACCTCGATCACTTCCAGTTCGGCTCCGTCGAATTCGCCGCCGGGGATAAGCGCCTCCCATGCGAACTCCAGGGCTTCGGTGACCACGCCGGCCAGGCGGCCGTTTCTGATGGTCACCTTCTTGAGCCTCTTGCCGTCATGTTTGACCATCTCTTCGCGCAGGATGCCGAGGATGGATTCGACGATGGACATTTCATGCATGGGAATTGGGCTTACTCCTTTTTGACCTATGCGGCAAGAACTACGGCAGCGTCGGCTTGCAACAGCAGGCCGATTTCGTCGTCGGAAGGTCGGAGTCCGGCCCCGCCGTATCGGGATGCGGCTGCGGGAAAGCCCCAACCGTCCGCCTGGGACTCGACCCGCTCCTGCAAGCCTTGATTCGGGGAAAGAGAGGAGTAGACGTGCCGGCTTGGGAACGGGGTTGCTTGAGGGCGGTCGGAAACGGATTCGCTGTGACGGGTTTTTGTTGACACGGCCGGAAATTTGCAGGAATGTTTCCGCACTTGTTCTCAGGGCGGGGTGCAATTCCCCACCGGCGGTGATCCGGCTTTCCGGGAAGCCCGCGAGCGCCTCCCTCAGGTGGGAGGGTCAGCAGATCCGGTGTGATTCCGGGGCCGACGGTAAGAGTCCGGATGGAAGAGAATGAGGCAGTTCTGCGTTTGCGCATCCCGGCGGTCCTCGCCTCATGGTGCGCATGCGTTCCGGCGAACACCGGCGCTCAAGCCGTGCCCGCCACTCTGTCTACGCGCCCTGATTCATCCCTAACCTCCTTGGAGGGTTTCTTTGATGATGGATCAGCCAATCCTCAAACAGTTCGGCGGCCCGATCTCGCGGGTCGAAAACGCGATCGCCTTGTTGCGCAAGGGCCGGGGCATCCTGGTCACCGACGACGCGAATCGCGAAAACGAGGGCGACCTCATCTTCGCCGCCGAAACACTGACCAATGAGCAAATGGCCATGCTCATCCGCGAATGCAGCGGCATCGTCTGCCTGTGCATGAGCGAAGAAAAGGCCCTGCAGCTCGACCTCCCCATGATGGTGGAGGAAAACGAGAGCCAGTTCGGGACCGCGTTCACGGTGTCCATCGAGGCCGCCCAGGGCGTGACCACCGGCGTGTCCGCAGCCGACCGGGTGACAACGGTCAAGGCGGCCATCGCCCCGGACGCCAAGCCCGGCGACCTGGCCCGGCCCGGCCACGTGTTCCCGCTCTGCGCCCGCTCCGGCGGCGTGCTCGAACGCGGCGGCCACACCGAGGCCACCGTGGACCTCATGCGGCTTGCCGGACTCAACCCCTGCGGCGTGCTCTGCGAGCTGACCAACCCCGACGGCACCATGGCCAAGCTGCACGAGATCGTGGGCTTTGCCATCAAGAACGAAATGGCCGTGTGCACCGTCCAGGACATCATCGCCTACCGCGAACACCGCGAAGACGAGGACGGAAACCTCAAGCCCGTGGAAGACGCCCCCAAGGCCCCGGGCATGATGCCCGCCGGCGCCACCAGAGGCACCAGCGCCATGTCGCGCTCCAACAGCCGCTGGTAACCGACGCCAAAAACAAAATACGGCTTCTCCTTCGATATAGTAGGCCCCTCCGGTTTTCGCCCGGAGGGGCCTTTTTCTTGCTCGGCGGCTTCCGATAGCGGCACATCTGCACCACTCTCGAAAGCCTCGGGGTGTAAGAAGGGAAGGACCAGACGTACTATTGTCTTGTCCTCAACCCCGCGCGGATGCGCGCACAAAAAGTTTAGGAAAAGGAGGGGATGGGGGTCCGGGGGAAGGGGAGGAAAGAACCCTTTCCCAAAGGGTTTTTCCTCCCCTTCCCCCGGCCGCCGGAGGCCCCTTCTTCCAAACAAGTTGACACCCGGCCCCTATCCGGTGTGAACTACCACTCCGAATTTTATTTAGTTAGGAGAGAATTTCGATGCGTAGCAAGAAGATGACTGGTGGATTGGAGAAGGCCCCGCACCGTTCGCTTTTGTATGCGAGCGGGTTGTCCAAGGAAGAGATGGACAGGCCGCTGATCGGCGTATGCAACGCCCAGAACGACATCATTCCCGGTCATGTGCATCTGGACACCATTGCCGAGGCCGTCAAGGCGGGCATTCGCCTGGCCGGCGGCACGCCGCTCGAGTTCCCGGCCATCGGGGTATGCGACGGGCTGGCCATGAACCACGAGGGCATGAAGATGTCCCTGCCCAGCCGCGAGATCATCGCCGACTCCGTGGAGATCATGGCAACCGCCCATCCGTTCGACGCCATCGTCTGCATCCCCAACTGCGACAAGATCGTCCCCGGCATGCTCATGGCCATGCTGCGGCTGAACATCCCGGCGGTCATCGTGTCCGGCGGCCCCATGCTGTCCGGGCACAAGAAGACGTCCGACCTGATCACCGTGTTCGAGGGCGTGGGCAAGGTCCGCGCCGGGCTGATGACCGAGGACGAGCTTGAGGAGTACACCGCCGGGGCCTGCCCCACCTGCGGCTCCTGCGCGGGCATGTTCACGGCCAACTCCATGAACTGTCTTTCCGAGTCCATCGGCCTGGCCCTGCCCGGCAACGGCACCATCCCGGCGGTCATGTCCGCCCGCATCCGGCTGGCCAAGAAGGCGGGCATGCAGGTCATGGAGATGCTGGAGCGCGACATCAAACCCCGCGACATCGTCACCGAGAAGGCCGTGCACAACGCCGTGACCATGGACATGGCGCTCGGCTGCTCCACCAACACCACGCTCCATCTGCCCGCCCTGTTCGCCGAGGCCGGGCTGGACCTCGATCTTTCGATGTTCAACGAGATCAGCGTCAAGACCCCGAACCTGTGCAAGCTTTCCCCGGCCGGTCCCCACTACATGGAGGACCTGGAGGAGGCGGGCGGCATCCCCGCCGTCATGTCCGAGCTGGTCAAGCGCGACCTGCTCAACCTGGACGTCATGACCGTCACCGGCAAGACCCTGGGCGAGAACCTCAAGGACATGAACGCCCGGGTGACCAACCCCGAGATCGTCCGGCCCATCGACAACCCGTATTCCGAAGAGGGCGGCATCGCCATCCTGTACGGCAACATCGCGCCCGAGGGGTGCTGCGTGAAGCAGTCCGCCGTGGCCCCGGAGATGATGCGGAACACCGGCACCGCCCGCGTGTTCAACTCCGAGGAGGAGGCCGTGGAGGCCATCCTGGGCGGCAAGATCGTGTCCGGCGACGTGGTGGTCGTGCTCTATGAAGGCCCCAAGGGCGGCCCCGGCATGCGCGAGATGCTCACCCCGACCTCGGCCATTTCCGGCATGGGGTTGGGCGAGTCCGTGGCCCTGGTCACCGACGGCCGGTTCTCCGGCGGAACGCGCGGCGCGGCCATCGGCCACATCTCGCCGGAAGCGGCGGCGGGCGGCCCGTGCGGCCTGATCCAGGACGGCGACAGGATCAGCATCGACATCCCGGCCCGGTCCATCGAACTGCTTGTGGACGAAGCCGAGCTCGAAGAGCGGCGCAAGGCCTTCAAGCCCGTGGCCAAGGAGATCACATCGCCCTTCCTCCGCCGCTACGCCAAGCTCGTGACTTCGGCCTCGCGCGGCGCGGTGTACGAAAAATAATCTTGAGCGACGTCAATGAAAATGCCGGGCGGGAATTTCCTGCCCGGCATTTTTCGCTTTGGGAAAATGTATACACGGGAGAGGGAGATGGTGTATCATGACAATACGTTGACCATGTATTGAATGCCGTATGCATCCGGGGCGTTTCCCAACAATGGAGGGGTCGTGTTTCGAATGAGTCTTATTGCCGTGCTGTTGCTGCTGGCGCATGCGGGCATGTCGTTCGGGGGAGACCTTCGGGTGGTGACCGAGTCCTGGCCTCCGTATACATACAGTGAGAACGGCGAGATCAAGGGGGTGGTCACCGAAATCGTCGAGGCCACCCTGAACCGGGCCGGGCTCGACTACTCCATCGAGCTGTATCCCTGGGCACGGGCTTACGACATCGCCAAAAACAATGAAAACGTTCTCATTTATTCCATCTTGAAACTGCCCAACCGGGAGGGGCTGTTCAAGTGGATACACCTCGACGGCCTGCGCACCGCCATGTGCCTTTTCCGGCCCTGCCACCGAACCGACATAACGGCGTGCACGCTTGAGGAGGCCAGGTTCTACCGGATCGGCGTGACGCGCGAGACCTCGACACACCATTTTCTGCAGGCCAAGGGGTTTGTGGAGGGCGCCAATCTTTTCCCGGTCAACTGCGAGGAGCAGAATTACCTGAAGTCCTCTCCGGAAACCAATCGAATCGATTTCACCACCGGCGACAGGCTTTCCCTGGCCCACTGGCTCAGGGACGCGGGCCTGCCCACGGACTACTGGGTGGCCCAGGTGCCCCTGTTCCAGGAGGATTTTTACATGGCCTTCGGGATCAGGACGCCGGACGGGCTGGTGGACAGGGTGCGCCGCGCCCTCCGGGAAATGCGGGAGGAAGGGGAATTCGCGGCCATCGTGGACAAATATTCCCGCCTCTACCAATGACCCGTACGCCCGGTCAGGGCTGAAGGGGTCGGGCCGGAACCATGCGGCCCGGCTTTTTTTGTGCCCAAAAACGAGAAAGGCCTCCTTGGGGAGGCCTGGATTTTCTCGGTGCAAATAAAAGGAAGATGCTTTCTTTAAAGCATATGGCGTGCCAAACTCGGGCCCAAAGCTGAGATAGTTTTTATATCCTTTAATATCAAGATGTTGTCTCGGAAGTTGGAAGACTCCGCGTCCGAGCCGGATCAGGCCGGGGGGTACAGTTTTTTTAACTTGGCCCCGGAGTCGGGGGCAGGGGGCCAAATTTTTAAACCGTTTGGCCGGGGGCGGGAACAAAAAAAGGGCTGCCCGAAAGCAGCCCTTTTCGATGTCGGGATTATTGAATTATTTGTACTTGGCCATGGCCGCTGCCATGCCGTCCTTGGCGCGCAGGATGACGTCTTCGCTCACGCAGAAGGCCAGGCGGAAATAGCCGGGGCGGCCGAAGCCGGTTCCGGGCACTGCCAGGACCTTTTCCTCGGTCAGGGAGGCGCAGAACTTGACGTCGTCGCCGCCCGGGGCCTTGGGGAAGAAGTAGAACGCGCCCCTCGGCATGGTGTACTCGTACCCGGCGTTGTCCAGGATCGAGGCCATGGCCTTGCGCCGCGCATCGTAGACCGAGGCGTCCACGGTGGAGCCGAGGACCTTGCCGAGCAGCTTCTGGGCCAGGGCCGGGGCGTTGACGAAACCGAGGATGCGGTTGGTCAGGGTCACGCCGCCGATGAGCGCTTCCTTGCCGGGCATGGCCGGGTTGATGCAGGCGTAGCCGATGCGTTCGCCCGCCATGGAGAGGTTCTTGGAGAACGAGGAGCAGACCACCGAGTAGTCGTAGATGTCGAGCAGGCTGGGCACTTCGACGCCGTCAAAGGCCAGGAAGCGGTAGGGCTCGTCGGCCAGGAGGATGATGGGGCGCTCGCGGCCCTGGTTGTGCTTTTCCAGGATTGCGGCCAGCCCTTCCAGCTGCTCGCGGGAGTAGACCGCGCCCGTGGGGTTGTTGGGCGAGTTGATGAGCACCACGCGGGTCTTGTCCGTGATGGCCTTGTCCATGGCGTCCAGGTCCAGCTCGAAGGTCAGCTCCCTGGCCGGAACCGGGACCAGCTTGGCCCCGTGGTTCTCGCAGTAGAAGCCGTACTCCACGAAGAACGGGGTCGGGGTGATGACCTCGTCGCCGGGGCCGAGGGTGGCCCGGAACACGGAGTTGAGCGCACCGGCCGCGCCGCAGGTGATGACCAGGCAGTCGGCGGGCACGCTGACGCCCTGCTCTTTGCTGACCACGGCGGCCAGCTTTTCGCGCACGTCCGGGTAGCCGAAGTTGGGCATGTAGCCCATGAAGAACGGCTTGTCCGCGTCCTCGGCCAGCTCGAGCAGCGCGTCCTTGACGGAGGCGGGCGGCGGCAGGTCGGGGTTGCCCAGGCTGAAGTCGCAGACCGCGTCCTCGCCGAACTGTTTTTTCAGGGCGATGCCCTCTTCGAACATCTTGCGGATCCACGAGGACCGTTCCACGTATCCGGCTATCTGGTCGGAAATCAGCTGCATGAAAAACTCCTTCTATTCATTGGGACCGCCACTGTACGGCAAAGGCTTTTGCCGCGCAAGAAGCCTTGGCCTGAAACGGGCCGGGGAGGGCGCGGACGCCCGTGGCCGGGGCGTCCCGTTCCCGGAGGCAGGGTCCCTCCTAGTTGGTCAGGCCCTGCGGCCAGACGTAATAGAACCCCGCCTTGGGCGGCATGATGAAGCCTGCGTCCACGCCGAGCATGTTCAGCTTGGCCGGGTCTGCCGAATCCAGGGTGTTGTAGGGGTTGTCGTTGGGGTAGGTGTCGCGGCGGTATGTCACGACCCTGGCATCCTTGGCGAGCCCGGCCATGGCGCGCGCCTTGGCAAAGGCGTCC
Source organism: Pseudodesulfovibrio portus (assembly GCF_026000375.1). Classification (NCBI taxonomy): domain Bacteria; kingdom Pseudomonadati; phylum Thermodesulfobacteriota; class Desulfovibrionia; order Desulfovibrionales; family Desulfovibrionaceae; genus Pseudodesulfovibrio; species Pseudodesulfovibrio portus. The sequence goes on along the minus strand of NZ_AP026708.1, from coordinate 1,426,250 downwards.
TGCACGTAGCCGACCTGATCGATGAGGCCGATCTGCCTGGCCTGCCCGGCCGTGAACACGCGGGCCGTCTTGACGGTCTCCAACTGGGCCGGGGACAGGGGCCTGTGCTTGGCGACCAGGGTGTGGAAGCGGGCCGCGAAGTCGTCGATGATTCCCTGGAAGAGCGCCTCCTCCTCAGGGGTGGTGGGCCGGAACGGGGAGCCCATGTCCTTGTCGCGCCCGGACTTGGAGACCTCCACGTCCACGCCGACCTTGTCCATGAGGCCGGAGAGCTTGGGCCGCATGAAGATTACGCCCACGGACCCGGTGATGGTGGTGGGGTGGGCCATGATCCAGTCCGCAGGCAGGGCCGCGTAGTAGCCGCCGGATGCGGCCACGTCGAACATGGCGGCCACGACTTTCTTGCCGGACCGCTGCTTGAAGCCGAGTATCTCGTGATAGAGGATGTCCGAGGCGGTGGTGGTGCCGCCGGGCGAGTCGATGCCGATGACCACGGCCCCGACCTCGTCGTCCGCCTCGGCCAGCTTGAGCGCGTTGACCAGCTCCTGCACCTGGCTGGGCCGGGCGCGCAGCATGCCCATCTTGGGCTGGGAGCTGAGGAAGCCGCGCAGGTGGATCAGGGCCACCTTGCCTTGGCCCTCGCCGTCCACCACGAACTCCTTGAGCGGCTCGGTGGCCTGGGAAGCGAATATCTTTATCTTGGGCGCGCAGCCGGGGAGCATGAGCAGCAGGGCCGCCAGGGCCAGCAACAGTCGGGATGGCATGGGTTCCTCCAAAGTGGCAGTATTGATTGCCGGATACTATCGGGGAGGAGGACTTTTGCCAAGAGGGCCGGGCGGATTTCAATGCAAGCCCGGACACGCATCTCCCCCGTCCATGGGAGAGATGTGGTCAGGCATTTCCGATGGTCGGTCGGGATGCTACTCGGCGGCCTGGGCCTGGTAGGCGGCCATGGCCAGGCGCTGGGTCAGGGCGGACACGCCGTTTTCCGATTCGCCGAAGATGAAGTTCAGGCTGTCGTCGCCCTGTCGGAAGGCCTGGAGCAATTCGTCCAGGGTGACCACGCCGTCCTCGTTGAGGTCGTAGGCGTCATACTCTTCCTCGCTCTCGCCGGACCCGGATTCCGAGTCGGAGGGCGGCGCTCCCTTGCCCCCGCCCATGGCCTCGGGCCCCTGGGCATGGCTTTCCGCGTCGGCGCTCAACTCTTCGGCAGTGATGAAGCCGTCGCCGTCGGCGTCGATCTGGCCGAACCGCTCCGCATCGAGCGGCGTTTCCTCGAGGGTCAGGACCCCGTCGCCGTCGGTGTCGTCCTGTCCGATGATGAACTCCGCCATCTCGTCCGGGTCGGGCCGTTCATTCCTGGCCTGCTGCATCATCTCGGCCAAGTTGAGGGACGCGCTCGAGCCGCTCACAGAATCAATGCTCATGATCTGCTCCTCTTGCTGGAGGTGAATGGAGAGGGCAAAAATTGCCCGTGCCTCTGCCTTGGGCGATCGCAGCAAGGGACGCGCCAGAAATGCGTTAATGAATATTAAGAAATGTTAAGATGCGGAAAGCGTTTGCCCGCAATGGTTCCCGGCTAGATGACCAGGACGTATCCCAGCCCGGCGGCCAGCTCGCCCAGGAGCACGGCGCAGCCCAGGAAGTCGCCGTTTGCGCCGCCCACCTTTTCGGCCAGCCGGAACAGGCCGAGCAGGGCCAGGGTGGCGATGAGCACGCCGGCCAGGGCGGCGTAGAGTCCGGCCAGATAGAGCCCGGCGGCGAAGGTCACGGCCGTGGTGGCCAGGGCCACGCCCAGGGTGGCGCCGTCGATGTACAGCTTGCCCAGCCCGGGGCGGACTAGGTGGCGGACGTGGTAGCCGAGCCAGACGGCTCCGGCCCGGCCCAGGATGAACACCCAGACCACGGCTTCATAGTCGCCGCGCGAGGCCATCTCGTGGAACAGGACGACCTGCCCGACGATGACCATGACCAGGCCGATGACGCCGAACGCGCCGGACCGGCTGTCCTTGACCACTTCCCAGAACCGCGTGGGGTCGGTGTGGGTGGTGACGCCGTCGCAGATGTCGGCCAGCCCGTCGAAATGCAGGCCGCGCGTCAGGATGACGGACAGGGCGGTCATGAGCCAGGCCTGGACCCAGGGGGAGTTTCCGAACAGGCCGAGCCAGAAGGGCAGGGCCACCACCGCGCCGAGGAGCGCGCCCACCGGGGCCATGTAGCGCATGCACCGGTTCATGGATTCGTCCGGAATGACGCGGGCCGGGGCCAGGCGGGTCAGGAAGCCGAGGGTGTCGAGGAAGTGGCGCATGGTCTATCTCTCCCAGGAAAGTTCGATCTCGTCGCCCATGGACAGGCCGAACCGTTTGGCCGCGGACCGCTGGTTGACGGCGATCTCCAGGAATCCCTGGCTGCCTTCGAGCAGGCCGGGGTCGCCCTCGGGCATGTCCGCGTAACGGGTGGCGTAGGCAAGGGGGCCGCCTGCGGGCGAGGTCAGGCGCAGGGCCGCCGGGGTGCCGAGGCTGCCCGCCTCGAGGTTGAGCACGCAGTTGCCGAACCGGTCGATGTGCAGCACGTGGCAGCGCGCCCGGTCGGCGGAAATGTTCGGTTCGGACCAGGTGCGGGTGACCATGTCCTCCGGGGCGATCTCCTCGCCGAGGCTGGCGGGTTTGCCGCCCAGGGCGAACCATGCGGCCAGGGGCGCGAACACGTCCCGCCCGTGGAAGGTGTGCGAGACCTTCTTGGGCGCGTCCACGGCCCTGGACAGGTCATAGGCGCGCGCCTCGGACCAGGCGAATTTCAGGGCCAGGGTGAGCAGCCCGTTGTCCGGGGCGATGAGCAGCCGGTCGCCGATCTCCACGCCCACGATCCTGCGGCCCGTGCCCACGCCGGGGTCGACCACGGCCAGGATGACCGCGTCGTCCGGGAAGTGGACGTAGCTGGCGGCCAGGAAGAAACCGGCCTGGGCCACGTTGAAGGGCTCCACGCCGTGGGAGATGTCCACCACCGGGCAGTGCGGGGCCTTCTTGGCCAGGACGGCCTTCATCTGGCCCACGTAGGGGTCGGTCAGGCCGAAGTCGGTGATCAGGCCGATGGTGCGGGGAACTGCCTCTTTCTCGGTTGCGGTGAACATGTCAGTACACCTTTCTGGACGAGAATCCCTGGCCCTGGACGTGGAAGCCCGAGCCCATGATGAAGAACGCGTCCGGGTCGATGTTGTAGACCAGCTCCTCCAGTTCCTTGAGCTGGATGGAGGAGACCATGGTCAGGATCACCTTCTTGGGGTCCCCGGTATAACCGCCGTGCCCGTCGAGCAGGGTCACGCCCCGGTCGAGGTCGGTCAGGATGGCCGCGTTCAGGGCCGCGTGGTGGTCGGAGACGATCATGATCATCTTGCGTTCGGAGAACATGCCGAGCACGTACTCGATGGCGAAGGCGATGACGAAGGTCATGGCGATGGAATAGAGCACGACGTGCGCATCCAGGTAGATGAATCCGCCCAGGAAGCCGATCATGTTGAACCACAGCTCGAACGAGCCCATGGACATGTTGAACTTTTCCTTGCAGATCACGGCCAGGATGTCCGCGCCGCCGGTGGAGCCCAGCGACCGCAGGGCCACGCCCACGCCCGCGCCGAGCAGTGCCCCGGCGATGATGACCGCCAGCCAGATGTCGTCGAACTTGAACTGCCACGGGATGATGTCGATGAACACGGACGAGATGATCATGCCGTACAGCGAGTAGAAGAAGAACCTGCGGCTGACGAACACCCAGCCGAGCACGAACACCGGCAGGTTGAGCAGAAAATACCACTGGCCGGTGGTCAGGCCGTCGAAGGCGTAGTAGCATAGCAGGGCGATGCCCGACATGCCGCCCGTGAGCAGGCCGTGGGGCATGGCCACGGATTTGACCGCGAAGGCGATGAGGAACGCGCCGATGGTCAGCAGCGCCAGGTTCCAGGGTACGCCGAAGGTCATGGCGCGAAGTGAAGTCTTTGTGTCGAAATCCATTGGTGTCTCCGCCCCTGATTCTAGCGGGTTTTGCCGGGTCTGAAAACCAAAATCGTGCGCCGGGCCGCCCGCTCCCCGGCCAACTTGCGCACCGGGTCGATTCGGAGTAAACAGGCTGCTTCCGGATAATTTCAGACCAGAAAACGAGGGTTTGGCATATGAAAATCACCGATGTGATCCCTGCCGAGGATCTGCGGGCGCTCCAGTTGGAGCTGTCCGAGCGGTTCGGCCTGAACGCCGACATCATGGACGCGGACGGCAAGCGGCTGTTCGGCACCACCTGGGGCAACAGGCTGTGCCGGGCCATCCGCGACGACGACAAGGGGTTCGGTTCCATCTGCGTGCCTGCGGGCCAGATGTTCACCCGGCTCATGAAGCAGGGCGAGCCTTTTTCCGAGGAATGCGACGCGGGCATGATGCGGGTTGCGGTGCCTGTCCTGGCGGACGGCGAGGTCGTCGGTTCCATCGGCGGTTGCGGTTTGGTGCCGTTCGAGGGCGAGGCCGACCCCTTCACCATCGGCATGATGAGTGATATTGAGGAGTCGACTGCCGCCGACATGGCCGGGAAGTTGGTCCCGCTTGCCGAGGGCATGGTGGAGGAGATTCAGGCCTACATCAAGCAGCGGATCGAGGAATTGAAGGGATAGATTCCAGTTGTTATATGGACGGGAAAACGGAAGCCGCCCCAAGGGGCGGCTTTTTTGTTGATCATGGATTGCCATTATTGAACTTGTGAGTTATATATGAATCGTTAAAGAAGTTTATGGGTCATTTATAAACCATTTAATAGGTGTGTTTATGAGCAAACTATCTGTCCGCACATATTCCCGGTACAGCGGTGAAGCCGTGCGTCTGCTGGGGAAGATGATCCGGTCGGGCCGCAAGGAGCGTGGGCTGACCACGCAGGATTTGGCGGACCGGGCCGGGGTGTCCCGCAGCATGTTGCAGCGCATAGAGCGAGGGGTGCCCACGGTGGGGATCGGCTCGGTGTTCGAGGTGGCGGCCATAGTCGGCGTCAAGCTGTTCGACGCGGATGGCAGGGGGTTGGAGCGTCTTTCCCGGCAGGTGGACGATCGGCTTGCCCTGCTCCCCAAGTCCGTGCGCAGCAGGGACCGGGAGGTGATCGATGACTTCTAGGGAGAGCCGTGCCGAGGCCTATGTGTGGGTGTGGCTGCCCGGCGAGACCGAGCCGGTGGTCGCGGGGCGACTGGCTCCCGACGAAGGCGGACTCCGATTCAACTATGGTCGGTCCTATCTTGAGCGCGTGGGGCAATCTTCTGCGGCGATATCGATTTTCGAGGATGAGCTGCCTTTGCGGGCGGGCGTCCTCCCTTTGCGTCCGGGACTCTCCATGCCCGGCTGCATTCGGGACGGCGCGCCCGACGCCTGGGGGCGTCGGGTCATCCTGAACAGGGTGCTCGGCATTAAGGGGGCCGAGGCCGATCCGGTGGCTCTTGATGAGTTGACGTATCTGCTGGAGTCCGGTTCGGACCGCATCGGGGCGCTGGATTTCCAGGCGTCGCCCACGGAGTATGTGGGGCGCAACGCCAAGAACGCGGACCTGGCCGAACTGCTGGACTCGGCGGACCGGGTGGAGAAGGGCGTCCCGCTCTCGCCGGAGTTGGACCAGGCGCTTTTTCACGGCTCATCCATCGGCGGGGCCAGGCCCAAGGCCCTGATCGAGGACGGCGACCGCAAGTACGTGGCCAAGTTTTCGTCCACCACCGACGTGTACAATGTGGTCAAGGCCGAGTTCGTGGCCATGCGTTTGGCCGGGCTGGCCGGAGTGGACGCGGCTCCGGTCCGGCTGGTCCAGGCCGCCGGACGGGACGTGCTTCTGGTGGAGCGGTTCGACCGGGTGCGCACGGACGACGGCTGGCGGCGCAGGGCAATGCTTTCGGCCCTGACCCTGTTCGGCCTGGACGAAATGATGGCCCGGTACGCGAGCTACGAGGACCTGGCCGAGATCATCCGTCATCGGTTCACGCGCCCAAGGGAAACCCTCCGGGAGCTGTTCACCCGGCTGGTGTTCAACGTCATGAGCGGCAACACCGACGACCATGCCCGCAACCACGCAGCCTTTTGGGATGGGCGGAATCTTTCCCTGACCCCGGCCTACGACATCTGCCCTCAGGGCAGGACCGGAAACGAGGCCGCCCAGGCCATGCTCATCACCGGCAACGACCGCAGCAGCCGCTTGAAGACGTGTCTCGCGGCTGCCAATGCTTTTCTTTTGTCCGAAGACGAGGCGCGGAGTATTTGCGATGGGACGGAAGCCGCCATTCGCGATAATTGGGACATGGTGTGCGAAGAGGGCCGATTGACCGCAATCGAAAGGGCTTCCCTCTGGCGCAGACAGTTTTTGAATCCATATTCGCTGGAACAATGATGGGTTTGCCATCAATATCAAAGGAAGCCGCCCTTTGGGGGCGGCTTTTTCATTGGGTCCGGGCTGGACCGTCCATCTGCGCATTGGCCGTGTGGGGAGGCGGGGCTTTGCCGTGCCCCGGGTCCACGCCTACGGGCGGTTTCACGGCCGCGTCAGGTGGAGATATGGTGATTGATGCCGTTGAAAGTGATCATTGGAATGCACCTCCGTTAGCTGTTTCTCCTAATAGAATAATAGCTATCCGGGGTCGGTAGTCAATGCCCTGGCGGGCGGTTTTGAAGAAGAGAGGTGGCAGCCCAAGGGGCTGCGATTGTTGGGATAAGGGAGAATTTTGAGGAGAGCCGTCGCTGGCGCTCCTCCATTTTTTTTGTTGCCCTCCCGGCGGGGTCCGTTTTTTTGCCCCAACAAAAAAACGGACCCCGCCGGGAGGGCGCGCGTTAGCGCAATCTTAAAAAATTCCCTATCGCCGCCAACGGCGGCATCAATAATTCTTCTCCTCCCCCGCCGGGGTTGAACCCCGGCTGCTTCAGGCCGCGCTGCTCGAAGCGTTCGCCGGCGCAGGCCTCATCACAAAATAGACAACCATCATTAAATACCTTAATAGAGCCTTCCGACACCCGGTCAAAGGGGTCTTTCCCTGTGTCCGAGTGATCAAACCGCTGAAAAACGCACGACTGCTGCGTTGCTGCGGCCAAAGAGTGTCCTTATATTAAGGAGATGGGCTCCAACACTCTGTGACCTTGCGCTTTGTATTCGCACCTTTTTGAGCGGCTTGAGAATCGCCTGAGCAAATAAACTATGAGCAAAATCAATAAAATACGAAATTTCAGCATCATCGCCCATATCGACCACGGCAAGTCGACGCTGGCGGACCGCATCCTCGAGATCACCGGCATGGTCGGGGACCGCGACAAAAAAGAGCAGTACCTCGACAAGATGGACCTGGAGCGGGAGCGCGGCATCACCATCAAGGCCCAGACCGTGCGCATCCCGTACACCGACACCGACGGCGAGAAATACATCTTAAACCTCATCGACACCCCCGGCCATGTGGACTTCTCCTACGAGGTGTCCCGGTCCCTGTCGTCCTGCGAGGGCGCGCTCCTGGTGGTGGACGCCACCCAGGGCGTTGAGGCCCAGACCCTGGCCAACGTGTATCTGGCCATGGACAACGACCTGGAAGTCATCCCGGTCCTGAACAAGATCGACCTGCCCAGCGCGGACCCGGAAATGATCTCCAGAGAGATCGAGGACGTCATCGGCCTGGACTGCTCCAACCCGATCATGGTCTCGGCCAAGACCGGCAAGAACGTCCAGCAGGTCCTCGACGCCGTGATCCACCTGCTGCCGCCGCCCGAGGGCGACCCGGACGCGCCGCTCAAGGCGCTCATCTTCGACTCCTGGTACGACTCCTACCAGGGCGTGGTGGTCCTGTTCCGCATCCTCGACGGCCAGATCAAGAAGGGCGACCGGATCAAGATTTATTCCTCCGGCAAGAAGTTCGAAGTCACCCGGCTGGGCGCGTTCATGCCCGAGGCCGTGGACATCAAGTCCATGGGACCGGGCGAGGTCGGGTTCATGTGCGCGTCCATGAAGGAACTGGGCGACGCGCCCGTGGGCGACACCATCACCCATGCCGAGAGGCCGACCCCGGAGCCGTACCCCGGCTTCAAGCCGGTCAAGCCCATGGTCTTCTCCGGCCTCTACCCGGTGGAGCCGAGCGAGTACGAGAACCTCAAGGCGGCCCTGGAAAAGCTCCAGCTCAACGACGCGGCCTTCAGCTACGAGCCCGAGACCTCCCAGGCGCTGGGCTTCGGCTTCCGCTGCGGCTTCCTCGGCCTGCTGCACATCGAGATCATCCAGGAGCGGCTGGAACGCGAGTTCGAGGCCCGGCTCATCACCACGGCCCCGTCCGTGATCTACGAAGTGGAGACCGTGACCGGCGAGACCCTGATCATCGACAACCCGTCCAAGCTGCCGGACCCGACCAAGATCGCGTCCATCCGCGAGCCCTTCGTGCGCCTCGAGGTGCACGTGCCCAACGAGTTCGTGGGCGCGGTGCTCGCCCTGTGCGAGGAAAAGCGCGGCATCCAGAAGAACATGGCCTACCTGACCGAAACCCGGGTGGTCATCACCTACGAGATGCCGTTCGCCGAGGTCATGTACGACTTCTTCGACAAGCTCAAATCGTCCACCAAGGGCTATGCCTCGCTGGATTACGTGATCATCGACTACCGCCAGGCGGACCTGGTGCGGCTGGACATCCTGATCAACGGCGACCCCGTTGACGCATTTTCCTGCATCGTGCACCGCGAGAACTCCGCCCGCATCGGCCGGTCCCTGGCTCTTAAACTCAAGCGCTCCATCCCGCGCCAGATGTTCGAGGTGGTCATCCAGGCCGCCATCGGCAACAAGGTCGTGGCCAAGGAGCGCAACGCGCCGTTCCGCAAGGACGTGACCGCCAAGTGCTACGGCGGCGACATCTCCCGGAAACGCAAATTGCTGGAAAAACAGAAAGAGGGTAAGAAGCGTATGCGCCGCATGGGCAACGTGGAAATCCCCCAGGAAGCGTTCCTCGCCGTGCTCAAGGCAGACGAAGACTAGGCTGGCTGTCCCAGATGCCCGGGCCTTCCTGACCCGGACGTGTTGCCTCAGCCTGATAATTCGGATTCATACATAGGAAGATTCATGACCCAGAGTTCCCTCAAATCGTTCCGCGACACCGTCGAGGCCGTCGTGGTGGCCCTGCTGCTCGCGTTCGTCATCCGCGCCTTTGTGGTGCAGGCCTTCAAGATTCCGTCCGGCTCCATGCTGGAAACCCTGCAGATCGGGGACCACCTGCTGGTCTCCAAGTTCGCCTACGACGTCCGGCTGCCGTCCACCATCTGGCTCGACACCACGGACGGCAAGGTGCTGTACAAGACCGGCGACCCCGAGCGCGGCGACATCATGGTCTTCAAGTTCCCGCTCAACGAGAACCAGGACTTCATCAAGCGCGTCATCGGCCTGCCCGGCGAGACCATCGAGATCAGGAACAAGGTGGTCTACATCGACGGCCAGCCCATCGACGAGCCGTACGTGATCCACACCAAGGCGGACAATATCCCGGTGCGCGACAACTTCGGCCCGTTCATCGTGCCCGAGGACGAATACTTCATGATGGGCGACAACCGCGAGGGCTCCCACGATTCCCGCTTCTGGGGCACGGTCAAGCGCTCCAAGATCGTGGGCAAGGCCCTGATCATCTACTGGTCCTGGGCGTCCGTCACCGACATCCGGTTTAATCGCATCGGGACCATCTTCGACTAGACCGAAGCCGAGACTGATAAGACCAAGGCCGCTCCCCGGAGCGGCCTTTTTTTGTGCGGATCGATCGTCCGGGGGCCGGGGCACGGTGACCGTCTGATTTTTCAGGACAATTGTGCACCGGTCGGGTATGGAATGGGCGCAACCGACTGCTTTCACGGTGGTTTTGATGTGGGGAACGGTCTTTGCATTAAGAGCGTGTTTTACAAAGACATTCCGGTGCTTCAAGGCGCCATGCTACGCAAACCGGTAATAAGGGCATGAAAATGAAAAAAGCTATCTTCTCCACCTTCCTGATGGTCTCGCTGCTGTTCGTGAGCACCGTGGCTTCCGCCGATTACGTGGAAACCGTCTACGGAGACGGCGATTACGACTTCGTAGAGGTCAACTGGACGCACACCTATGACGGGTCCGTCACCGGTCCCTTCAAGGCCACCCTGAGCATCTGGGCCGACGACGTCGACTCGGCTGCGGACGGCTGGGCCGCCGAAGTGGACAAGGTCTACCTCAACGGGACGTATCTCGGCGACCTGCTCTCCTACGGGGAGTTCGACAACAACCGCCCGGCCGGGGTGCCTGAGAACCTTTCCCTGACGGTGTTCGACATCACCCCGTATCTCGCCGGCGTGATGGACCTGCACATCGAGGTTTTCAACGGCGCATCCAGTTATGCGATGGAGTTCATCAGCTCCACCCTCCGGGTCTCTCCGACCCCGATCCCCGGCGCTCTCTGGCTGCTGGGCTCCGGCCTGCTCGGTCTCATCGGCCTGCGGAGAAAGATGAACGATTAGCGCGGCGGGCGTTCCGCCCTTGCCGCTCGGACACGTATGAGAAGGCCGCTCCCTGGGGCGGCCTTTTTGCGTGCGGATATTTCGGGGCGGACAGAGTCGGGCCCGGGACCTTTCGGCCCGGCCTAGCGCCTGATGTCCAGCTCCCGTTTCTTGGTGTAGATGAACCGGACCATCTCGTACTCGAAGGGCGAGCCGGTGGAGTGGTAGCTGAACGCGGTGTTGGCGCGCATGTCCAGGCCCCGGATGATCAACTCGGTCATGTCCAGGGGGCTGTTGTCCTGCAGGCCGAGGGTCTCGTACAGGTATTCCATCTCCAGATACATGATCAGGGTGTCGCCGCCGAAGCCTGCGGTGTCGCGCAGGTTGGACGGGCCGAGGACCGGCATGACGAAGTACGGGCCCGTGCCGAGTCCCCAGTAGCCGAGGGTCTGGCCCACGTCTTCGTGCTGGCGTGCCAGCTTCGGGTTGCGCGAGGCCAGGTCGCGGACGCCCGCCAGGCCGAAGGTGGTGTTGATGAGAAAACGGCAGAAGCTGATGGCCGCCTTCTTCCCCTTGAACTGCAGCAGGGAGTTGAGGAAGACCGGCACCTCGCCGATGTTGCCCAGCACGTTGGACACCCCGGTGCGCACCGGGGCCGGGATGAAGATCCGGTAGATGTTGGCCGCCGGGTACATGACGTACTTGTCCAGGATCGCATTGACCTCGTACAGTTCGCGGTTCATCGGCTCCCACGGGTCGTCCACGTCCAGGAAGCGCAGGGCGGGCGCGTCCGCTTCGGGCCAGCGGTGGAGGGGGGCCTTGAACCCCGTGGGCTCCAGCGCGGCTGCCGGGGCGGCAACGTCCACCACCTTGGGGGCGCATGAAGCGGTGAGCAGGGCCAGCAGGAGCAGGAGCAGGATGCGGCGGGTCATGGCTGCACCATCCCTTTCAGGGCCAGGACGAAGTCCGGATGCATCAGGTTGCCGCAGTGGCCGCCGTGCTCGAAAAGTTGCGCCCGGTCGCCGAAGACCTCCGTGAGGAAGCGCACGTCCGACTCGTCCAGGATGACGTCGTCGCGGCTGCCCACCACCCTGACCTTGTCCGCGCCCTCGAGGTAGGACCGGATCGCTTCCAGGCCGGAGAGGCGGATCACTTCCTCCCGGGTCGTGGCCGGGTCGAGGTAGCGCAGGAACGGCAGCAGGTACTCGTCCAGGTAGTGGCCGAAGCTGACGTTGAACGCCTGCCGGGCATAGGGCAGGAGCGGGTCGCCCACCTTGAGCGGGTAATGGTCCGGCGGCACCAGGTATTCGGCCCGCAGGCAGACGTCCGAGGTGAAGATCATGGACGCGGACGAGATGCGGAACGCGGCCCCGATGAGCGTCTTGAGGTCGCGCTGGTCCAGGCCGATGTCCGTGATCATCCTGAACAGGAAGTCGTCGTCCAGGTCGGTCACGTCCGCGTTGAGATAGTAGTCGGAGAACTGGTCGAGGTAGTCCTGGATCTGCTGGTGGACCGTGACCCGGTTGAGGTTCTCGCCGGTCAGCCAGGAGTCGAGCCGGTTCACGGACCGGATGAGCGACACCGGCGGGTTGATCATCACCACCCGATCGAAGCCGAATTCGTTCGTCCGCTCGTCCATCTCGGCCAGGAAGGCCGCGTGCAGCCCGCCCAGGCTGTACCCGGCCAGCGAGTAGCCGGTGATCGCGCACTCCTCGGCGAGCTCCTCCCGAATCCAGCCCATGACCCGGTCGAGGTCGGCCACGTCAAAGGGCACGAAGCCGGGCACCCCGTGGCCGGACGCGCTGACCACGAAGTTCATGTGCGTGGGCGAGGACAGGGCGGCCACGTGGAAACCGGCTTCGTGGAACAGCCGGGTCAGGAAGACCATCTTGGCCGAGTTGTGCTCCGCGCCGGTCCCTGCGATGACGAAGATGAGCGGGGCCGGTCCATCCTGCAGGGCGGTGGTGAAAAACATGTCCCGGCTGTACGAGAAGACCTCCGGAACCCGGCGGCCCTCTATGCGGATGGCCCGGACCTCGGGGCGGACCGGGTTTTCGAAGACGTACCGCATCTTGGCGGGCGTGCCGAAGACCGTGGCCTGGTACGGGTCGTCAAAGGGGTACGGCTGTTGGTCTCCGGCCGGACAAACCGCAGGCAGGAGCAGCAGGGTGAGGATGATCAGATATATGGTGCGCATGTTTCCACGTGGTGAAATGTCCGGTCAGGGCCGAAGGTGCACCAGTATCTAACCTGACGGTCTGCGGAAAGCAATGCGCCCGCTCGCGGGCCCGCTATTTTTCACGCTTCAAAAGTGGACACGCCAAACCATTCAGGGTATCAAATGAAAAGTCTTGAATTTCTCTAGATTTTGACTTCATCACGGCGGATTCATGGACAGGCAGTCACTTTTTGCGGGTATCCCCGATATGCTGGACGAGCAGAAGTTCGCCCATGGCGGGAACGTGCGGCGCATGGCCGAAACCGTCGGGTGCGCGCCCGAGGAGATTCTCGATTTTTCGGCCAACGTGAACCCGCTGGGGCCGCCGCCGTGGCTGGGGCAGGTGGTGGGCCAGGCGCTTCGGTTCGTGGACGCCTACCCGGACCCGGAATGCCACGACCTGATCATGGCGGCTTCCGAAAAGTACAAGGTCTGGCCCACCCAGGTGGTGGCGGGCAACGGCGCGTCCGAGCTCCTGTTCGCCATCGCAGGCATGCGGCGCCACCGGCAGGCCATCATCCCCTCGCCCACCTACGTGGACTATGCCCGGGCGTGCAAGGCGCACGGCCTGTCCATCGTCGAGGCGGGCATGACCGGGGATTTCCAGGTGAACTTTCCGGCCATGGGGTCGCTGCTACGCACGTCGTCCCTGGTTTTTTTGTGCAGCCCGAACAACCCCACGGGCACGATCTTTTCCCCGGCCGACCTGCGCGAGGTGGCGTCCATGTTTCCGCAGTCCACCTTCGTGGTGGACGAGTCCTTTGCGGAGTTCCTCCCGGAGGACACGGACCGGCTGGTTCGCGACAGGCCGTCCAACGTCATCACCGTGGTCTCCCTGACCAAGTTCTACGCCATCCCCGGCATCCGGCTGGGCCTGGCCTTTGCCGACCCGGACGTGATCCTGCGCATTCGCCGACGCATGCCCGCCTGGTCCGTGAACATCCTGGCCCAGAGGGTGGGCACGCGGTGTCTGCGCGACACCGGTTACGCGGCCCGCACCCGCGAGCAGACCGGGCTGTTGCGCGAGTCCCTTGCCGCAGGGTTGCGGCAGGTGCCGGGCATCAAGGTCTTCCCCGGCGTGGCCAATTACCTGCTCTGCCGCATGGACCGCGTGGGCCAGGACGCCACCTGGCTGCGCGACCGGCTGCTGGCCGAGCACAGGATCGGCATCCGGCTGTGCGGCAACTACACCGGGCTGGACGACAACTGGTTTCGGGTTGCGGTGCGCGACAAGGACGACAACGAGTCCCTGATCCGGGCCATGGAGGCGGTGTCCGGCACGGCGCGCGGCCCGGTGGTCAAGCGCGTCAAGCGCACGCCCGCGCTCATGATCCAGGGCACCAGCTCCAATGCGGGCAAGTCGGTGCTGGCCGCGGCCTTCTGCCGCATATTTCTCCAGGACGGCTACTCCGTGGCCCCGTTCAAGGCCCAGAACATGTCGCTCAATTCCTTCGTCACCGACCAGGGCGGCGAGATGGGCCGCGCCCAGGTGACCCAGGCCATGGCCTGCCGCCTGACCCCGGACGTGCGCATGAACCCCGTGCTGCTCAAGCCCGGTTCGGACACCGGCTCGCAGGTCATCGTCATGGGGCGGCCCGTGGGCAACATGTCCGTGCGCGAGTACGTGGAGTACAAGCCGCGCGCATGGGAGGCGGTCAAGACCGCCTACGACTCCCTGGCCAACGAGCACGACATCATGGTCATCGAGGGCGCGGGCAGCCCGGCCGAGGTGAACCTGAAGCACCACGACATCGTGAACATGGCCATGGCCCGGTTCGCCGAGGCCCGGGTGCTGCTCACCGGCGACATCGACCGGGGCGGCGTGTTCGCCTCCATCGTGGGCACCATGAATTTGCTCACGCCCCTGGAGCGCGACCTGGTGGAGGGGTTCGTCATCAATCGGTTCCGGGGCGATGCCTCGCTGCTCGACCCGGCCTTCGGCCAGATGTTCGAGCACACGGGCAAGCCGGTGCTGGGCACGGTGCCGTACATCCACTCCCTGGGGTTGCCCGAGGAGGACTCGGTGTCCTTCAAGGAGGGGTTCCGGCCCGAGGCGGCCAAGTTCCCGGACGGGGAGTGCGTGGACATCGTGGTCCTGGACCTGCCGCGCATCTCGAATTTCAACGACATCGACCCGCTCTACGCCGAGCCGGACGTCCATGTCCGGGTGGTCACCGACGCCCGCGACGTGGGCACGCCCGACGCGATCATCATCCCCGGCTCCAAGTCCACGGTGGGGGACATGAAGGCCCTGCGCGGCACGGGCATGGCCGCAGTGCTGCGCGAACTGGCCGGAGCCGGGAACAGGACCCGGATCGTGGGCATCTGCGGCGGGTTCCAGATGCTCGGAGAGACAGTGGACGACCCCTACGGCCTGGAATCCGAGACCACCCGGGTGGAGGGCTTCGGCCTGCTGCCCGTGCAGACCACCCTGGCCCCGGAAAAGACGCTGACCCGCACCTTCGGCGTGCACTCGGCGTCCGGCCTGCCCGTCCACGGCTATGAAATCCACCACGGCCACACCGCGCCGCTGTCCGACGACCTGCGGGTGGCCCTGCGTGACAACGCGGGCGAGCCGCTCGGCTATATGCGGACGGACAAACGGGTCATGGGCACCTATCTGCACGGATTGTTCGACTCGGACCGGTTCCGCCGCTGGTTCATCGACCAGTTGCGCATGGACAGGGGACTGTCGCCGCTGGAGCAGATCCAGACCACCTTCGACCTGGAGGACGCGCTGGATCACCTGGCGGGCGTGGTGCGCGAAGCCGTGGACATGGACTCGGTCTACAAGGCGCTCGGCCTTTCCGGATGCTGCGCCCAGGCCAGCCTCTTCTACAAGATGGGCGGGTGACGCGGGGAGCGGGCATGCTCAGTCGTCCGGGGAACTTGCGGAAGTGCACGTGTTCTTCCCCTTTTCCTTGGACCGGTACATGGCCTGGTCCGCGCACTTGACGAGCGCCTCTTCCGAACTCCCGTGGTTCGGGCAGACGGAGATGCCGACGCTAGCCCCGATGGTGGCGGTGATTTTCCCCAGCTTGAAGGGAGCGCCCCGCCGCCTCGATGATCCTGTCGCCAACCCGCATCGCCGCACCTTCTTCCGTTTCGGTCAGGGACAGGGCGTCGTTCGCCACGGAGTTGAATTCGACCTGGACGGCGGTCTGCTCCAGTCCGACGGCGCTTGACTCGCATT
Organism: Pseudodesulfovibrio portus; assembly: GCF_026000375.1. Lineage (NCBI taxonomy): Bacteria > Pseudomonadati > Thermodesulfobacteriota > Desulfovibrionia > Desulfovibrionales > Desulfovibrionaceae > Pseudodesulfovibrio > Pseudodesulfovibrio portus. The sequence goes on along the minus strand of NZ_AP026708.1, from coordinate 1,410,367 downwards.
CTCGCTGTCTCTTGCCGGATGGAAAGGGTGCTGGCGATGTATATTGTTAATCCCATGGTTGTGCAATTACGGCAGATGACGGGTGAAGGTAAACCGTTCGGGATGGTTGGGCCGTGGACGCGGACGACCTTTTTTTCACAAACAATTGTTTGAGTATTGACTTGCGCATGAAAAACGGGTTTTTAGGGGCACCGCGTTCTGTCGGGCCGTTTACGGATGAAATTGCGCCGTTTGATGAAAACGTGTATCCATCCGTGAAGAATATATGCCAATACGGCTTGAACCGACAGCGCCCCAGCGGCTGCTTCAAGGAGGAGAATATGTACGTCGGACTGAAAATGCTTCGCGACTTCGTCAAGGTCACCCCCCAGACCCTGGTCAAGGACGCCCAGAAACAGCTTGAGGACAACAAGCTCTGGATGCTCCTGGTGGTGGACGAGAACGGCAAGCTGCTCGGCTACGTGCGCAAGGAAGACATCTTTGCGGCCCTTCCCTCCATCATGACCTCCCTGGAAAAACACGAGATCAACTATCTGATGAGCAAGCTGACGGTGGAGAAGATCTACCGCACCGACATCAAGACCGTGGCCCCCGAGACCGAAATCGAGGGCGCGGCGGACATGATGTTCGAGATGGACCTGGCCGGTCTGGCCGTGGTCGGTCAAGAGGGCGAGCTCATCGGATACATCAATCGAAACGTCATGCTCGACGTGCTTGCCGAAGAGATGGGATACCGCGAGGGCGGGTCCCGTCTGACCATCGAGGTCGAGGACCGGTCCGGCGTACTCTATGAAGTCGCCGGGGTCATCGCCAACATGAAGATGTCCATCATCTCCACCGGCACATTCTTTTTCAACGGACGCCGCGTCGTCGTCGTCCGAGTAGATACCGAAGACCCGTCCGCAGTGGAGGCAGCTCTCACGGACCGGGGCTACAAATTGGTCACTCCCGACGATTTCAAGGAAGAGTGGACCTAAAGGCGCACCTGGCTTTTCGACAGCATATGGACCGGGGCGGTGTTACGTAATCCACCGACCGGCCGTGCACACGTCGCCTGAGACGGGTGTGTTCTCAGCACATAATTTAGGATATGGCCTACCTCGACGTCTGTGATGTAACACTCACGTTCAAGGGCATTGCCGCCCTCATGGGGGTTTCCTTCACCGTTGAACAAGGGACTATCGCGTCCCTTATCGGTCCCAACGGTGCGGGAAAGACTTCCATGCTCAACTGTATCAGCGGCCGCTACGTCCCCGATGGCGGGGCTCGCGGGCCGTGCAGCATCTCCCTCGACGGCGAGTGCCTGCTCTCGCTTCCGGCGCATAAGCGCACGGAGCTCGGGCTCTCGCGCACTTTCCAGAACATCGCCCTGTTCAAGGGTCTGTCCGTGCTCGACAACCTGATGGTCGGTCGGCACAGCCAGATCAACTACGGGTTGCTCTCCTCCATCATGTACTGGGGCAAAGCGGTACGCACGGAGGATCGGCATCGTCGCCGCGTGGAAGATGTAATCGATTTCCTCAACCTTTCGCCCTACCGGCACCAACACGCGGGACGCCTTCCCTACGGGGTGCAGAAAAGGGTGGAACTCGGACGCGCACTCGCCGCCGAACCCAAGCTCATCCTCCTGGACGAGCCCATGGCGGGCATGAACCTCGAAGAGACCGAGGACATGGCCCGATATATCCTCGACATAGCCGAAGAATGGGGCGTTACCGTCCTATTGGTGGAACACGACATGGGAGTTGTCATGGACATCTCCGACAAGGTCGTGGTCATCGATTTCGGCCAGAAGATCGCCGAGGGTACGCCGGACGAGGTGCAGGCGAACAAGGACGTCATCGCTGCCTATCTAGGCACCGAGGACGCAGCGTTCACAGGGAGATAGAGAACAGGAAGGCCCGGCTGCAAGCCGAGATAATATAAGGAAATTTCATGGCAAAACCATACAAGACCACGTTGCCCCGACTGCTCGTCAGACAGGCCGAGGAGCGCGCCCAAAAGACTGCCCTGCGTGAGAAGGAGTGGGGTGTCTGGCAGGCCGTGTCCTGGCAGGACAACCTGCGCATCACCGCCGAGTTCGCCTGCGGGCTCGAGGCGTTGGGCCTGGGCCGGGGCGACATCGTCATCCTCATCGGCGACAACCGCCCGGAATGGATATGGGCCGAGTTGGCCATCCAGGGTCTGGGCGGCATTGCGCTCGGCCTCTACCAGGACTCGCCGGCCGAGGAAATCGAATACATCTTCGCCCTTTCCGAGTGCAAGCTCGTGGTCGCCGAGGACCAGGAGCAGGTGGACAAGATGCTCTCGTTCCGGGGCAACCTGCCGGAACTCGCTCATATCATCTACCACGATCCCAAGGGATTGGTCGCCTATGAGAAGGACGTGGACGGGCTCGAGGATTTCAAGGCCGTCCGCCGCCTGGGCCGCGAATCCCGCTCCGACTGCGTGGCCCATTTCAAGAGCCGCGTCAGCGGCGTCAAGCCGGACGACCCGTGCCTCATCGCCACCACCTCGGGCACCACGGGCAGGCCCAAGCTGGCCATGCTCTCCCACAGAAACCTGCTGTCCATGGCCCACAACCTGGGCAAGTACGACCCCAAGTCGGCCAGGGACGAGTTCGTTTCCTTCCTGCCCCTGGCCTGGATGGGCGAGCAGATGATGGCCGTGGCCTCGGCCCTGCTCTTCGGGTTCTGCGTCAACTTCCCCGAGACCCCGGATACGGCCAGCGCCGACTCGCGCGAGATCGGCCCGCACTTCCTCTTTTCCCCGCCGAGGGTGTACGAGTCCATCGCGGCCAAGGTCCAGGGCGACATCATGGAGACCACGCCCATGAAGCGGTTCCTCTACAACCGCTTCCTGCCCATCGGCTACGAGTACGTGGACACCCTGTTCGCGGGCAGGACTCCCTCCCCATGGCTCCGGCTCAAGTATTTCGTGGCCGACCAGGGGCTGTTCCGCGCCCTGCGCGACCGGCTCGGCTTCTCCCGCATGCGCAGCGCCACCACCGGCGGCGCGGCCCTGGGGCCGGACATCTTCCGCTTCTTCCACGCGCTGGGCGTGAACCTCAAGCAGATTTACGGCCAGACCGAGATCGCGGGCATCTCCTGCATCCACAAGGAAGGGGAGGTGGACTTCACGTCCGTCGGCGCGCCCATACCCGAGACCGAGGTCAGGATCACGGACGAGGGCGAGATCATCTCCCGGTCCCCGGCCGTGTTCCTCGGCTACTACAAGAACGAGGAGGCCACCCGCGAGACCGTCACCGAGGACGGCTGGCTGCTTTCGGGCGACGCGGGCTACTTCGACGACAACGGCCGCCTGGTGGTCATCGACCGCGTCAAGGACGTCATGCACCTCAACGACGGCACCCGGTTCTCGCCCCAGTTCCTGGAGAACAAGATCAAGTTCTCCCCGTTCCTGCGCGAGTCGGTGGTGCTGGGAGGCGGGCGCGACCATGTGGCCGCCATCCTGTGCATCGACATGGCCATCGTGGGCCACTGGGCCGAGACCAACATGATCACCTACACCACCTACCAGGACCTGGCGGCCAAGGACGAGGTCTACGCGCTGGTCAAGGCGGAGGTGGCCAAGACCAACGCGACGCTCCCGGAGGAGACGCGGATCAAGCGGTTCTGCCTGCTCTACAAGGAACTGGACCCGGACGACGGCGAACTGACCCGGACGCGCAAGGTGCGGCGAACGACCATCAACGAACGCTACGGCGCGCTCATCGAGGCGCTCTACACCGACGCCTGCGCCCTGAATCTGGAAACCGAAATCACCTACCAGGACGGCCGGGTGCGGGAAATGTGCGGCGATATCCGCATCGAGGACATGGAGGCCTAAGTGGAATATTATCTCCAACTGATAGTCAACGGGCTGGTGGTCGGTTCCATCTATTCCCTGGTGGCGCTGGGATTCGTCATCATCTACAAGGCCACCAAGGTCGTGAACTTCGCCCAGGGCGAGCTGGTCATGGTCGGCGCCTACGTCTGCTTCGCCCTGACCGTGCAGTTCAACATCCCGTTCATCTGGGCGTTTCTGATCACGCTGGCCTTTTCGGTCCTGCTCGGACTGGCCATCGAGCGCATGGTGCTCAGGCCGCTCATCGGCGAGGAGCACATCTCGGTCATCATGGTCACCGTGGGCATGAGCTCGGTGCTCAAGTCCCTGGTCCAGCTCTTCTGGGGCACCCAGATCAAGGTCTACCCGCAGGTGCTGCCCTCGGAGCCTGTCATGATCGCCGGGCTGCCCGTGGCCCCGGTGTACATCGCGGCCTTTTTCCTGTCCGTGGTCCTGTTCGCCGTGTTCTCCGCCTTCTTCAAGTATTCCCGGACCGGCGTGGCCATGCGGGCCACGGCCTTCGACCAGCAGGCCGCGCAGTCCATGGGCATCGGCATCAAGAACATCTTCGCCATGAGCTGGTGCATCGCCTGCATCGTGTCCGCCGTGGGCGGCGTGATCCTGGGCAACATCAACGGCATCAACTCCCATATCGGCCACCTGGGCCTCAAGGTCTTCCCGGCGGTCATCCTGGGCGGCCTGGATTCCCTGCTCGGCGCGGCCCTGGGCGGGCTGATCATCGGCGTGCTGGAAAACGTCTGTGACGGCGCGGCCCGGCAGCTCTTCAACCTCGGCGGGTTCAGGGAGGTGGCGGCCTTCATCATCCTGGTGGTCATCCTGATGATCAAACCATACGGCCTGTTCGGCACCAAAGAGATCGAGAGGGTGTAGCCATGCAGGGCAAATGCGGACTCTTCTTCACTTCCTACCAGGGCGAGGCCCGGATATTCCAGTCCGGCTTCCAGAAAATCATGATCGGCCTGCTCGTGGCGGGCCTGCTCGCGGCACCGTTCGGGCTGGGCAGCTACCTGGTCTCGATCATGAACCTGATCTTCATCGCGGTCATCGGGGCCGTTTCCCTCAACCTGCTGACCGGCGTGTGCGGCCAGATTTCACTCGGCCACGGCGCGTTCATCGGCGTGGGCGCGTTCGCCGCGGGCCAATGCACCCTGCACGGCGTGCCGTTCCCCCTGGCCATTCTCACCGGCGGCCTGATCACGGCCATGGTCGGCATGGTCTTCGGCGTGCCGTCGCTCCGGCTCAAGGGCATCTACCTGGCCATCGCCACCCTGGCCGCGCAGCTGGTGCTGGAATACACCTTCCTGCACGGCGGCGAGCTCACGGGCGGCTCCAACGGGCTGCTGCTCAACCCGCCGGAGATACTCGGCTTCGCCTTCGACTCCGAGACTCGGATGTACTACCTGCTCTTCGTTTTCGCCTGCTTAAGTCTGCTCATGGTGTCCAACATCATGCGCAGCAAGTACGGGCGCGCCTTCGTGTCCATCCGCGACTTCTACCTGTCCGCCGAGATCGTGGGTGTGAACCTGTTCTGGTACAAGATCATCGCCTTCGGCGTCAGCTCGTTCCTGGCGGGCGTGGCCGGTGGGCTGTGGGGCCACTACACCGGCTACATCTCGGGCGAGCAGTTCAATATCGGGCTGTCCATCACCTATCTGGCCATGGTCGTCATCGGCGGCCTCGGTTCGGTCATCGGGTCCGTGTTCGGGGCCGTGTTCCTGACCCTGCTGCCCGAGGTGCTCAATGTCTTGGCCAACGGGCTGAGCGGCTGGTTCCCGGCCATCAACCAGGTGGTGGGGGCCATCCAGCACGGCGTGTTCGGGTTGGTGCTGATCCTTTTCCTCATCTACGAGCCGGAGGGGCTGGCCCATCGCTGGAGGCTGATCAAGGCGTACTGGAAACTGTATCCCTTTGCCCATTAGGGCGGGCGGTACGATTCGCCCCGAGGTTTCAATCCCGTTGCTCGGCAGCGGGTCAAACATAGAAACAACGCCGAATCGAGGTGAGGAGGCGTGTAACCCTTAAACCCCTTAGGAGTTGAACATGAGGGTTGGTAAAATCATAACCGCAGCGTGCACCATGCTTCTTGCCGGGCTGATGCTCTTTGGTTGCGGAGGCGAGGAACAGAAATCGGCAGAAACCAAAAAAGCGGACACGACCCCCATCCAGGTAGGCGGGCTGGTCGATATGTCCGGACCCACCTCGTCCGTGGGCGTGCCGTATGCACAGGGTCTCAAGGCGGGCGTCCAGTACGTGAACGCCAACGGCGGCATCGACGGCCGCATGATCGAATTCAACCTGCAGGACACCGCCTACAACGTCCAGCAGGGCCTTTCCCTGTACAAGAAGATGGTCAACGCGGGCGCGGTCTGCATCCAGGGCTACGGCTCGGCAGTGACCGAGGCCCTGGTCCGCAACCTGGCCAAGGACAAGGTGCCCGACCTGTCCGCGTCCTATTCGGCCCACCTGACCGATCCCAAGACCGCCCCGTACAACTTCTTCGTTGCGGCGGATTATTCCACCCAGGCGCGTGCGGCCATCAAGTACTTCAAGGACAACTGGACCGAGGCCCGGGCGCCGAAGATCGCCTTCATCTACCCGGACCACCCGTACGGCCTGGCCCCCATCAAGGGAGCCAAGGCGTATGCCGAAGAGCTGGGCTTCGAGATCGTGGGCGACGCCAACGTCTCCCTCAAGGCCATCGACGCCACCACCGAGCTGCTGCCCCTGAAGGACCTGGCCCCGGACTTCTGCTGGATCGGCGGCACCACCCCGTCCACGTCCGTCATCCTCAAGTCGGCCAAGAACATCGGCATGGAGACCACCTTCTTCACCAACATCTGGGGCTCTGACGAGAACCTGCCCAAGCTGGCCGGCGAGGACGCCAACGGCGCGTTTTCCAACCAGGCCGCCGCAGTCTACGGTCAGGACGTGCCCGGCATGAAGGCGATCATGGAGCTGACCAACAACGAGCCGCAGATGACCCACTTCACGCGCGGCTTCGTGTCCGTGCTGGTCATGACCGAGGGCCTGAAGAGGGCCGCCGCCAAGGGCGGGATCACCGGCGAATCCCTCAAGGACGCGCTGGAGACCCTGCGCGACTTCGATCCCATGGGACTGGCCCCGGCCATTTCCTACTTCCCGGACGACCACCGTCCGAACATGGCCGTGTTCCTGTACACCATCAAGGACGGCAAGCTGACCTTCGTGAAGGAACAGATCCTGGAGCGTCGAGCCGACTGGCTCGGCCACTAAAACTGTTGAAAATTCCGGTCTGGCGTCGTTGCTGCGGCGAATCCGGCCCGGTTTTTGAACAGTTTCGGCAAGGTCTGTGAGAGATAGAGAGAGAAAAAGACCGGGGGCTGTCCTTCGCCCCCGGTCGCCAAAAACGGGAGCAAGCCTTTGGGCGACGTACTCAAAGTTGAAAACCTGGAAGTCGTGTACAACGACGTGGTCCTGGTCCTGAAGGGATTGTCCCTGGCCTGCCCGCGCGGGCGGATCACGGCCCTGCTCGGCGCCAACGGGGCGGGCAAGTCCACCACGCTCAAGGCCATATCCGGCCTGCTGGAAGCCGAGGACGGCGAGGTCACGGACGGGGTCATCCAGTACAACGACGAGCCCATCCAGGGCCTCATCCCGGAGAAGATCGTGAGGCGGGGCATCTTCCAGGTCATGGAAGGCCGCCGCATCTTCGAGGACCTGACCGTGGAGGAGAACCTCAAGTGCGGCGCGTTCACCCGCCCGCGCTCGGAGATCGCCGGGTCCATGGCCAAGGTCTACGAGTATTTCCCGCGTCTCAAGGAGCGGAGCAGGCAGCTGGCCGGATACATGTCCGGCGGCGAGCAGCAGATGTGCGCCATCGGCCGGGCCATCATGGCCAAGCCTGAGTTGCTGCTCCTGGACGAGCCGTCCCTCGGCCTTGCCCCGCTGCTGGTTGAAGAGATTTTCGAGATCATCAAGCGGATCAACCAGGACGAGGGCGTGACCATCCTCCTGGTGGAACAGAACGCCCGCGCCGCCCTGTCCGTGGCAGAGCAGGCCTACATCATGGAAAACGGTCGCGTGGTCATGGACGGCACGGCCAAGGAACTGCTCAACAACCCGGACGTCCAGGAATTCTACCTGGGCATGGGACATACCGGCGACAAGAAAAGTTATCGGGATGTCAAACACTACCGCAGAAGAAAACGCTGGCTCGGGTAGCGGCTTCCGATAGCGGGCCATCTGCACATTTTCCCGGACTTGCCCCTGTCCTCGCCGTACGGGGGTACGGCTGTGGTAGGGCTGCGCCCGGGAAAATGCACATCTGACCCACTCTCGAAAGCCTTCAGTCGTTGGCGGGCGCAGGGGCGCTTCGCTGCCCGCGTCAGGGGGAGTGTGCGTTGGCGGAAGAATTGGGAGGAGGGAGGCGGATTGTCACCCGATGACGGTGGCATTTTTTTCGGTCCTGGCGTATGCAGGAACAAACTGCCAGCTTCGCATGGTCCCCGCGAAGCGGAGATAAAAAGTTTAGGAAAAGAGGGGGATGGGGGTCCGGGGGAAGGGGGAGAAACAACCCTTTTCAAAGGGTTTTTCTCCCCCTTCCCCCGGCCGCCGGAGGCAATCTTTATGTACTACAGCGAGTATGAGACCGAGTCGCGCGAGAAGCGAATGAAGCGCAAGTGGAAGGGCGTGCAGGATGTCCTGATGGAAGCCGAGCAGTCGTCGGGCGAGTTCCGGGCGCGGCTGAACGCGTTGGGTGCGTGCGCCAGGGATTTCAAGAATTTCGAAGACTACGGGAAGATCCCGCCGCTCCGGAAGAAGGACATCATCCAGTGGCAGAAGGAGCACGGCATCGGCTGGTTCCTGAACTGCAAGCCGGGCGAGCTGTCGCGTATTTATCAGTCCCCGGGCCCGATCTATGATCCCGAGGGCCGGGAAGGGGACTACTGGGCATGGGCCGAGGGGTTCTTTGCCGCGGGATTCCGGCCCGGCGATCTGGCCCAGATGACGTTTTCCTATCACATGACGCCCGCCGGGTTGATGCTTGAAGAGCCGCTTCGGGACATCGGGTGCGCGGTCGTCCCGGCCGGGCCGGGCAACACGGACAAGCAGATCGAGTTCCTGACCCAGCTGCCGGTGACGGCCTTCGTGGGCATGACCAGTTACCTCAAGGTCATCGGCAAGAAGGCCGAGGCCGCGGGGTTCGACCTCAAGAACGATTTCAAGCTGGAAAAGGCCTATGTGGCCGCCGAGCCCCTGCCCGAAGCCCTGCGCGCCGAGGTGGAGGAGATGTTCGGCATCACGGTCCGCCAGGGCTACGGCACTGCGGACGTGGGCTGCATCGCCTACGAGTGCATGGAGCTGGGCGGCATGCACCTGTCCAATTACCGGCATGTGGAGATCTGCGACCCGGCCACGGGCGAGCCCCTGCCCGACGGCGAACTCGGCGAGGTGGTGGTCACCCCGTTTTTCACCGACTACCCGCTGGTGCGGCTGGCCACGGGCGACCTGTCCTCCATCGACACGGCCCAGTGCGCGTGCGGCCGCACGGCCCGCAAGCTCACGGGCTGGAAGGGCCGCGCCGACGACACGGCCAAGGTCAAGGGTCAGTTCATCTATCCAGGCCAAGCCGCTGCGGTCATTGCCAAATATCCCGGCATTTCGGGCTGGCAGATTCAGGTAAAGAGTGATAATGGCAGAGATGCGCTGATCGTGATCTGCGAGACCGCTGTCGCGCTGGATGAAGAATCCTTTGTCGCCGATTTTCAGGCGACCATGAAATTGAGACCAATCGTCGAAGCCGTTGCGCCGGGCACCCTGCCCGAGGGCGCTCCCCGGCTCGTCGACCAAAGGACGTTCGATTAACCCGGTGGTATTCCGGGGTTGCGGTCCTAATCGAATGGGGTGGCACAAGATGCCACCCCTTTTCGTTTTTGCTTGCGGCTTCGGATAGCGGGCCGTCTGCACATTTTCCGAGGGGGAATTTGATCCTCACGTAGAAGGCTACGCTGCGGTCAAATCCCCCCTCGGAAAATGCACATCCGACCCACTCTCCGAAGCCTGAAGATGACGAAGTGCGTCTTGGGGAGGAAGAGCCTCTTCTTACGGGACGGCTGTGGGGTGACCCGCTGTTGGGTGCCCTTGGCACCCAAATCGCTCGCGTTTATTTTTTTGGGTTCTTCGGACGCCGGGCTGGGGAACCTGAGTAATGTCGGTGTACTTCGCCCCACGCATAATCCGCAGCCTATCGCAATGAATTCAGCATTTCCCAGTTCCCGCCACCGACCGTCCCCCAGGACGGAGGAACGCGGCTAGGTTGCGAGAAGTGGTGAGCTGCAAGGCGCAAAAAAAGCCCAGGACCGCCGCGTATCTCAATACACAAGGGTCTGGGCTTTTTGCAGCACGCCTGAGGTGTAAGATCTTGTAACGCTCGCGTTGCTCGCGAACAATTCACTTAACGCAGCAGATCGCCGCTTATCGCAACCTAGCAGCCGCAGCCGCCGGAGCCGGCGGAACCACAGGAACCCGAGGAGGCGCAACCGCAGCCGCCGCCACCGATCTGGTTCTCGGAATTCACGACAAAGCCGTACTCGGACATGTCGATGGAGACCGCGCCGGAGGCGGTAGCCAGTTCCTCGTTGATAAGGAAGGTGAAGGCACCCTGTTCAACGGACTTGTCGCCGTCGCGCGGCTCGTCAAGGGCCAGGGACAGGCGGGGGCCTGCGCAGCCGCCGTCGGCCAGGTGCACCCGGATGGGCTGCACTTCCTTGTCTGCGAAATATTTGGTCAGCTCCTGCTGGGCGGATTCGGATACATTGATCATGACTATACTCCTAATAGTAGTTTTCGATCTACTAAACGTAATCAGGAAAATAGTCTTGTAAACCCCTTTTCTGCAAAAAAAGGTATTTCACCAAAACAGAAAACGCCCCATTTCGGAGCGTTTTCCATGAGTTTCGGACTGTTGGAATACAGAATCTTGATCTGCAAGACGCAGAAAGGTCGGGCCCATCCGCCACGGTAGGAGATGGCAGGGGGGGGGTGTTTCGCAGGCGAAGCCCTATTGCATCATGCCTGGTCCCGGCATGTTTCCATAGCCGCCGGGGCCGGGCTGACCGTCTCCGTAATACCGCTGGCCGCCGCCCATCATCATATTCATCATGCCGCCCATCATGCCTCCATGCATCATGTCCATCATGCCGCCGCCCATCATGCCGCCGTGCATCATGCCCATGCCGAAGTAGGACAACCCCTGCTCGCGCATGTCGGCGAGCATTTCCACTTGCAGCTCATAGGACTGGGCCAGGAGATCGCCGGCTTCCTTGGCAAAGGCCTTGGCCTGCTGCCGGTCGATTTTTTCCTGGGCCAGGGCACCGTTGAGTTGGGCCCGTTTGGCCCACAGCTTGTCCGCCAGCTTGATGAACTGCGGCTGGTATTTCTCCGTGATCTTCCTGAACGCCTCCTGCTGCCCCGGCGTGGCCTGGTAGCCTCTCCACATGCCGCCGTAGCCTTTGCCGCCGCCGGACCCCATGCCGCCATATCCCATGCCGCTGCCGGGACCGGGCATGCTTCCGGATTGAGCCATTGCAAGCCCTGCAACGCAAAGTGCGATGGCTGCGACCAACGCCAGAATGATTGCATTCCTTTTCATGGTACCTCCCATGTGCTGTTGTGAATGGCTTCAATCCTACCGCGCGGACTCTTCATTCATATTATAATCTGAACATCGGCACAGTGCCCGGCCACCCATTCTCCAGAACGGATGGAACCGGCTTGGGCGAGAAGCCGTCACCTGCAAGGCGCAAAAAAACAGGACCGCCGCGTATCCTAATACGCAAGGGTCTGTGGCCACCGACCGCGCCAAACACATGAACCTCTTCTCCCCGCCACCGATCATCCCCCAGGACGGAGGGACGCAGCTAGGGCGAGAAGTCGTCAGCTGCAAGGCGCAAAAAAAGACCAGGACCGCCGCGTATCTCAATACGCAAGGGTCTGGCCTTTTTGCAGCAACGCCGCAGATGGCGGCTTATCGCCCTAGCAGCCGCAGCCGCCGGATCCGGCGGAACCGCAGGAACCCGCAGAGGAGCAGTCGCAGCTGCCGCCGCTGCTGCCGCCAACGGGATTCTCGGAGTCGACCACGAACCCGTAGTAGGTCATGTCGATCTTGATATTGCCGGTCTGGGCTTCGAGTTCCTTGTCTACGACGAAGGTGAAACCGGAAGCTTCGTAAGTGACGTCTTTATCGTTAGGCTCATCCAGAGCCAGGGTCAGGCGAGGGCCTGCTCAGCCACCGGCCGCGAGGTACACGCGGATGGGGGACGCTTCTTTATCGGAAAAATAGCCTTCCAGCTGTTTCTGGGCGGCTTCGGTTACTTCAAACATATAATTCCTCCTAATTGTGGTCGGGAAAAGAAGAGGTAAGATCAATACTATCCTTTGTCAAATCCAAAAGCAGTGATTCCTACTTGCGCAAGTTGACCACCCCCCGTAGATGGGCTAATTTCCTCCATTCCTCGGACCGTGAAAAAACAGCCATGAGAGGCCCATGCCATGAAAGAATGCGGCACTATACTGACCGGAAAGGAGATGAGCCGGACGCTCGAGCGTCTGGCCTTTGAAGTCTACGAACGCCGGGGCGACGACGAGTCCATTGCCATCCTCGGCATCCAGCGCCGCGGGGCGGACCTGGCCGAACGGCTCAAGAAGCTCCTTGACGAGCGGCTGGGCACCAAGGTGCCGCTGGGCAAGCTGGACATCAACCTGTACCGCGACGACTGGACCACCAACCTGGAGTTGGCTCCGGTCATCAACTGTTCGGAGATCGGGTTCGAGGTCGAGGGCCGCTCCATCGTGCTGGTGGACGACGTGCTCTACTCGGGCCGGACCATCCGCGCCGCCCTGGAGGCGATCCTGGATTACGGTCGCCCCAAGCGGGTGGAACTGCTCGTGCTCGTGGATCGGGGCCATCGGGAGCTGCCCATCCAGGCCGACTACGTGGGCAAGAGGATCGACACTCTGGGCGACGAGCATATCAACGTGCTGGTCGCCGAGCGCGACGACGAGGACAAGGTCTGCCTCGTGCGGGGCGAATAGCGCATGGCTTTCGTGCCCATCAAGCGCGACGAGGTTCAGTATCCGTGCATCACCCTGGTGGGCATGGCCGGGGCCGGCAAGTCCACCCTGGGCGAACTGCTGGCCGAGCGGCTCGGCTGGGGGCGGCTCGACACGGACCGGTACATGGAGTCCTACTACGGCATCCCGCTGCAGGCGATCATGGACACCTACGGCCTGGACGACTTCCTGCGCATCGAGGAGGAGCTGGTCGCCAGGCTGAATCTGACCCGGACCATCATCTCCACGGGCGGGTCGGTCATCTACGGCGAAAGGGCCGTGACAAGGCTCAAGGAACTCGGCCCGGTGGTCATGCTCGACATCGGGGAGGACACTTTCATCAAGCGCGTGGGCGACGCCGAAAACCGGGGGCTGGCCATCGGACCGGGCAAGACCATGCGCGATCTTTACAACGAGCGCCAGCCGCTGTACCGTGCCGCCGCCGACATCACGGTATCCACGGACATGTCCACGCCCGGGGAATGCGTGGAGGCCATACTCCAACAAGTCGATTTTTCATGAACAAACTGACCCCCAAGGCCGCCTTCCGCAAGCTGGCAGGCATATACGACAAGATGGTCACCCGTTACGACGAGGTGGCCGGTCCCATCAACATGCGCTGCGACGGCTGCACGGACAACTGCTGCCTGTCCTTTTTCCAGCACCACACCTACGTGGAGTGGGCCTACATGTGGGAAGGGCTGAACAAGCTCCCCGCAGACCGGCTGGAGGAGATCAGGGCCCGGGCGCAGGAGTACGTGGACCAGGCCCAGGCCGCGCTGTCCCGGGGCGAGCGCCCGCACGTCATGTGCCCGCTGAACATCGACGAGAACCAGGGCGTCTGCGGCCTGTACCAGCATCGGCTCATGATCTGCCGCATGCACGGCGTGCCCAACCTGCTGACCAAGCCCACGGGCCAGGAAATCCGCTTCCCCGGCTGCTACCGCTGCCAGGAGCTGACCGCAGGCATGGACAACCCGCCCGTGGTGGACCGCACCCCGCTGTACATGGATCTGGTCAAGCTCGAGATGCAGTTCGTGGGCAAGAACCTGCGTATGCTGCCCAAGGTGGATCACACCATAGCCGAGATGATCGTCCTCGGTCCGCCGAAGCTCCGATAAGAAGCCGATTGCGTCGTTGCTGCGCCGAATTCGCGTCCTCACGTACTGAAGAGTACGCTGCGGGGCGAATTCACCTTGCGCCTAGCACTCGACTCCTTCTCGAAGCTTCGGTCTCCTGGGCGAGCATTGATAAGCCGCCGATTGCGTCGTTGCTGCGCTGAATTCGCGTCCTCGCGTACCGAAGAGTACGCTGCGGGGCGAATTCACCTTGCGCCTGGCACTCGACTCCTTCTCGAAGTTTCGGCCTCAAGCATTGACGAGCCGCCTGCAAAGGGCGGCTTTTTCATGGCTGGACGGCTTGGACGTGTCGGCGTAGTGTGTATTCCATGAGAAAACTGTTGATCCCCGCATTTGTCGCCCTGGCGCTCTTGTTCGCGGGCCTGGCAGTGGAGGGGGCGGCTCTGACCGTGTTGGGCGAGGCCCAGGCGGCTTCGATCGTCTATCACGGCAACCGGAACTCGCATATCTTTCACCAGCCCGGCTGCCGGTACTACAACTGCAAGAATTGCGTTGTGGAGTTTTCCTCGCGGCAACAGGCATTGGCTGCGGGGTTTCGGCCCTGCAAGATTTGCAAGCCCTAAATCAGTCCCGCGCGGCCCTGGCCTTTTCCGCCCAGACACGGGCCAGTTCAGGGTCCCTGGGCACGCCGCAGCCCGTCCGGTACAGGTCGCTGATGACGGTCATTGCCAGTCCGCTGCCCTGGTCCGCGCAGTCCGTGGCCAGGTCAAAGGCCTTGGCGCAATCCTTTTCATATCCGTACCCTTCGGCATGAAGAAAGGCGGTCAGGGCCTTTGACTTGACGTTGTCCTTTGCCGTCAGGGTTTCCAGCAGGGGGATCGCCTTGCCGTAGTCCATGGTCTCGAAGATCAGGAACGCGGCGTAGCGCAGTTGCATGTCTTCGCGGCCGGACCGGGCGGCCCGGGCCATGTACATGTCGGCGGCGTGGAGGTTGTAGCGCGAGAACTGCTTGTTGGAATAGAGATAGCCCATCCAGTAGTTGGGGGTGAGCCTGTCCTCGTCGTAGATGATCACGGTCGAGCGCTCCAGGGAGTCGTCGAACAGCTGCCACGCCCGCTCCAGGTCGCCGTCGTGCACGGCCATGATGCCCATGAAGTTGAGGGCCGGCTGGAACATGAGCCTGGCCGGTTCCTCCAGCAGCGAGCGGGCCTTGTCCATGTCCCCGGGGACGATCTCCCCTTTGGCGTACATGACGCCGAGCACCAGCATGGCTTTGGGGTTGCCCGCGTCCGCAGCCCTTTGCAGCACAGGGATCGCGGCCTGGTCGTTCAGGTCGGTGAGGATATAGGCCATGGCCAGGTTGAAGTCTTCCTGTCCGGGCTGCCCGTCCTCGGCGGTCTGCATGAACTGGGGCGCGAGCTGCAGCATGGCCAGCGGCACGATCAGGAAAACCACGGCGATGATGATGGCCGTGGTCGACAGCCTGGGTGCGTCGTTGCTGCCCGTCAGCAGCCCGAGAAATTTCTTGTTGTCCATGTGTCGGTCGCTCGTCGCCCGGATGAGGCGGATATGCCGAATGCGTACCCGATGGGTGGCCGTTTGTCACGCGGGGGGGGGCGCAGCAAAGGGGATGTCAGACCGTTTTCGTGAATCCGGCCTTGGCAAAGGTGAACTGGCCCGCCTGGAGCAGGGAAATCTCGTTCTCCTTGGCGGATATCTGGCGGATTTTTTCGTCGTCGGGCAGGGCGGAGTTCCAGACCCTGGCGATCTCTTCCCGCACGACGCCTATGCGCCGCTCAATGGATTCCAGCGTGAAGGTGCCGTTCTTGATGGGCTCGATGGCCGCCTCCCTGAACGCGGCCACGGCCTCGTCGGAAAAGCTCACCAGATCGCCGAGCGCCTTGGCGGCCTGCTCCCCGGCAAGCTCGTTCAGGTGCATCTCAAAGGCGTACCCGTCCATCACGGGCGCGGTGTCGGTTGCTACGTACATGAACCCTCCGTGGTTCGTGTCCGCACACTGTATCGGCCGGAATATGGAATCACTGAAGGGGTTGCCACCGGGCCGCCGGTGGTATATCGATCTCCGCATTATGGATGCCTAACCCGATTCTTGCCGACCCTGTCCCCATGCAGAACGCTTTCCCATGAAAGCGCGGTTTACTCATGCCTTTAGGAGTCCATAATGACCAACCCCCTATTCGATACCGTCCGCCATACCCCCGACGCCGCCTCCCTCTGGGACGGCAGCCACAAGATTCCCTGGAACGATCCTGCGTTCAGCGCGCGGATTCTCAGGGAGCACCTCTCCCAGGACCACCACCTCGCCAGCCGCAAGTCGTCCGTTATCGAGGCGCAGTGCGCGTGGATCGCGTCGCGCTGCCTGTCCGGCGGCCCGGCGTCCATTCTCGACCTCGGCTGCGGCCCCGGCCTGTATTCGAGGCTGTTGGCCGGTGACGCCAACTACTATATCGGGCTGGATTTCAGCCCCGCGTCCATCGGTTACGCCCAGGACACGTTCGGCGCGCCCGGCAAGGCCGAATTCAGGCTGGCCGACGTGGCCGAAGCCGATTTCGGCGGCCCGTTCGAGCTGGCCATGATGCTCTATGGCGAGCTGAACGTGTTCCCTCCGGAGGTCTGTCAACGGATACTGGCCAAGGCCCATGCGGCGCTGGCCCCGGGCGGTCGGCTGCTGATCGAGCGGCAGCGGTTCGGGGCCGTCAGGAAATCCGGGCAGGAGCCCCGTTCCCGAACGCGCGCTGACAACGGCGGCTTGTTCTCGGACCGGGCCTATGTATGCCTGACTGAAAACCACTGGTTCGACGCCGAGTCCGTGGCCCTGCAGTGCTTCCACGTGCTGGCCCAAGGCGACGCCGAGCCGGTCACCTACCGGTCCACCACCCGGGCGTGGACAGGTGACGAGATGGAAGGCCTGTTGCGCCAGGCCGGTTTCGCCGACGTGGCCCACCACGACGACTGGCCGGTGCCGGACAACGGCCTGGCCTTGGTTTCGGCCACGAAGTAAAAATGAAAAGCCCGGCTGATGCCGGGCTTTCTTCGGTCGGTCAGATGGCGATGTCGTCGCCCTGCAGGAATCCGATGAAATCCTTTACCCCGGCCTTTTTGGCGAACACGTAGTTGGACACCCAGCGGGAGAAGTTCATCTTGCGGCCGTAGATTTCGTACTGCCTGTCCGGCCCCGCGAAATCCCAGCCGAAGTGGGCGGCCACCTTGGGGTTGATGGGCTGTTCGAGTTCGGGGAAGGGCTCGCCCAGCGCGTCGAGGGCCGCCGCGTCCGGCGCGGTGAACCCCAACTCGCGCAGCACGCCGGAGGCCGCATGGTTCATGAGCCGTTTCCGGGGGTGGTTGACCGTGTTGAAAAGCTGCTCCGAGCGGTAGTCGCGGCTGATGATGTCCAGGTACTTGACCGGGGTGTGGGCTTCACGCTGCCGCTCCCGCTCCAGCGTGTCGATCACCATGGACAGCAGGTCGAATTTGGCGGCCATGTCCGTGTGGATGTAGAGCAGGACGATTTCCTCGACGGGCAGGGGGGTGGCGGTGAGTTCGTCAAGGAGCGAGCAGCGGTAGTCGAAGCCGGTCGCGCCCGACCAGGTGGGCCAGTAGCCCGTGAAGAACATGTTGGGCACGCACAGGCTGCGGGCGTCGGCGGGGAGCTTCGCGAGCAGGGATTCCGAGGCCAGCTCGTCCCATTTGGGCCCGAGGCGCTGGTACAGGAACAGGGAACACCGGGAAAGAAGGTCTGCGGGCACGGGCTCGCGCGTGTAGTTGGTGATCAGCACGCACTCGTATCGGTCCGCGAATTCCGGGCACAGGCGCAGCCGCTCGACCAGGGGGTCGCCCTGGCAGTTGGCGTGTACGATGCAGAGTTCCTTGGTCATGCGTGTCCGGAAGCGGTTGAAATCCCGTTATAAAGATATGTCCGCCTGATAGCACGGAACCCGGTTGCGCACAATATGATCCACGCGCCGGTTTACAGGCAGGGGGAGGGCGGTGTATCCCACCCGGACACACTTTCAAAATGGGAAGGGAAATTTAAATGGAAAGCGAATTCAATAAGGTGTTGGGCGGTATCCAGCCCGTGGATCAGTCCCTGGCCCCGCGCGGCCAGGCGCATCTCGATGACCTGACCAAGCCGCAGGGCAGCCTGGGGCGGTTGGAGGACCTGGCGCTCAAGCTCTATCTTGTCCAGGAGGGCAACGCGCCCGTTGCCGACCCCATGCGGGTCTACACCATTGCCGGTGACCACGGCGTGAACGACGAGGGCGTCAGCCTGTTTCCGCAGGAGGTCTCCCGTCAGATGGTGCTCAATTTCCTGAACGGCGGCGCGGGCATCAACGCCCTGGCCGGTACGGTCGGGGCCGAGCTGTTCGTGGTGGACGCGGGGTGCTGCGGCGGCCCGTTCGACGAGCATCCCAGTCTGATCCAGGAAAAGATCGCTCCCGGCACGGCCAACCTGGCCCAGGGCCCGGCCATGACCCGCGAGCAGACCATCAAGGCGCTCATGCTCGGCATATCCCTGGCCGACCGCGCGCACGCCGACGGCGTCAAGGTGCTCGGCACCGGCGACATGGGCATCTCCAACACCACGCCGTCCACGGCCATGTACTGCGCCTATCTCGGCCTGGACCCCGAGGCCATGACCGGCCCCGGCACCGGCCTGGACAAAAAGGGCGTTGCCTCCAAGGCGCAGGTGGTGCGCAAGGGGCTCACGGCCAACGCCGCCGCAATCGCCGCCGGTGATCCCGTCGATATCCTGGCCGCCCTCGGCGGCTTCGAGATCGCGGCCCTGGCCGGACTGGTGCTCGGCGGAGCGAAAAACCGCCAGCTCGTGTGCGTGGACGGGTTCATCTCCACCGCCGCCTATCTCGCGGCCTGGAAAATCTGCCCCACGGTCATGGACTACTGCATCATCAGCCATGCCTCCGCCGAACCCGGCCACAAGAAGGCCGTCGAAACCATGGGGCTGACCCCTTACCTCGACCTCGGCTTCCGCCTCGGCGAAGGCACCGGCGCGGCCTGCGCCATGTTTCTGGTCCGTGCAGCCACGGACATGTTCAACAAGATGGCCACCTTCTCCGACGCGGGCGTAGCCGAAGCCGAGTAGATAGTTTGCCTCCGGCGGCCGGGGGAAGGGGAGGAAAAACCCTTTGAAAAGGGCTTTTTTCTCCCCTTTCGCTGCTGTCGCCATCTCCAAGGCTCGATGACTCGCCGTGCGCTACTGCTCCCCCGGACCCCCATCCCCTTCTTTTCCCAAACTGTTTATGTCGCCTGCGGCGAGATGTTTGCGGCCGCAAAATCACTTGTCCCAAAGACACCACAAGCGGGTTCCCGTGCACCGTCCCGTACGGCGAGGACAGCGGCAAGCCGGAAAAATGTGCAGATGGCCCGCTATCGCAAGCCGAGTTCTCGGTTCTCCAAAAGAATAGGCCGGTCAGAATTGACCGGCCTATTCTTTTGGAGAACCGTGCGGCACGCTATGCATCGCCTAAGTCTCCGGTGACTGCCTGGATGACGTCGCCCTTGGCGTTGTAGGTGCCGGTGGCTTCCACCTTGACCAGTTCGCGGGCCATTTCCGGGTTTTCGAGAACTTCTCGTTGGAGCCTGACCTTGCGGATGGACTTGACCATTTCCGCGTTGTTGGACGTGTTGACGTTAAAACCAGCAACTTCCATAATCCGTACCTCCTTGGGTGGGGCATTGAATATTCTACTTGCTGTTTTTATCGGCAATAATGCGGAAACCTTTAGGGTATGGGTGACATCCCTTGGCCTGCGCTCTCCAGGAAGCTGAATCTTGTTGATCTTTTTCATCCCTTCCACGTCCACCATTTCAGTTTTTCGGGGTCGTGCCCGTCAACGGACGCGAAGTAGACCGCGCACCGGAAAACGTAGAGCACGCATCGGTCGATGTGTCGGCCCGCCTGGTCCATGAGCCGCCGGTACATGGCCTCCGGGTCCTGCCCCGCCAACTCCTCAACGGAGGTGTAGCCGAGGCCGAGGAGGTCCCTGGCCATGCTCGGCCCCACGCCGGGGATCACCTGGAGGCGTTTCAGGGCAGCCTTGTCGCTCATGGTCGGCTATGCGGATTCGCGGGCGTAGACTTCATCCAGGATGGCCTTGCCGCCCGCATCGAGGACCTTTCGGGCAAGGGCCATGCCCACGTCCCAGGCGTTGTCCACGTGACCCTCTTCCTCCAGCCGGATGGGGCGGGAGCCGTCCACGTCGGCAACGAAGCCGGTCAGCTTGACCGTGTCGCCGTCGATGACGGACCAGGCAGCGATGGGCACCTGGCAGCCGCCGTCCAGGCCGGTCAGGAAGCCGCGCTCGGCCATGACCTGCCGCTTGGTGGGCAGGTGGTCGAGGAAGGCGAGCATGTCCCGCACTTGGGTGTTGTCGGTGTGAAATTCGATGCCCAGGGCTCCCTGGGCCACGGCGGGCAGGAATTCGGGCGGACCGAGGACTTCCTGCTTGGGCGCGGACAGCTGGAGCCGGTTCAGCCCGGCGGTGGCCACCACGATGGCGTCGAAATCGCCGCTTAAGAGTTTCTTGACGCGGGTGTCGAGGTTGCCGCGCAGGGATTCAATATTGAGGTCCGGGCGCAGGGTGGCCAGCTGTGACTGGCGGCGCAGGGAGGAGGTGCCGACCACGGCCCCCTGGGGCAGCCCCTTCAGCCCGTCGTACTTGACGGACAGGAGGGAGTCGGTGGGGGCTTCGCGTTCGGGGATGATGCCCACTTCCAGGCCGTCGGGCAGTTCGGTGGGCACGTCCTTCATGGAATGGACCGCGAGCTGGGCGCGGCCGTCCAGCAGCGCTTCCTCGATCTCCTTGACGAAGAGGCCCTTGCCGCCGACCTTTGCCAGCGGCACGTCCAGAATCTTGTCGCCCTTGGTCTTGATCTTGAGCAGTTCGACGGTCAGGCCGGGGTGTTCGGCCTCCAGGCAGTCTTTGATATGATTGGCCTGCCACAGGGCCAGTGCGCTGCCCCGGGTGGCGATGGTCAGTTTTTTCATTGGAAACCTTGTTCGGAGTAAAGCGGTTATCCGCAGTTGGAGCAGTCGCCGCCGGAGCAACCGGCGCACGGGGAACTGGAGGAGAATTCGGTGCCGGAACCGGCATCGGCGGCAGTGCCGGAATCACCGGTGTCGGGGCGGAAGCCGCCCACCTTGGAGCGGACCGCGCTCATGAGCTTGCCGGTCTGTTCGGATTGGCATTTGGGGCAGGGGGGACATTCCTCCCTGTCAAAGACGAGTTCCTCGAATTCATGGCCGCAGTCGTTACATTTGTATTCGAATATGGGCATGGCGCGCTCCAATAACGGTTTGACGCCGGGTCGTGCCCGGCGCAGGAAATCCATAGCTGAAAAGGTGCGGGCTGGCAATGTTTCGGCCCGCGCAGCACCAAGGTAACAACGCGCGGGGCCTTGTCCAGCCCCCTATTGTGAAAAGACCCCTTTACACGAACCGACTCAGATGGGAAAAAGGAGTGTCCCCTGAAGGATATCGAATGACAGCAAGCGATGGTGAAACATGAGCGACGATTTTTTCGGCCTGGAACTGCCCACATCCGCCGGCAACGGCGACGAGACCCCCTCGGGCTGGCGCTACCTTTCCCGTGGCGGGTGCGTCAAGTGCGCCTTCTCCACGACCACGGCGGTCGAAATGGGCGTGGGCATGAACCGGCGCGTTCACAAGGGGCAGAATTTCTGGTTCGTGGAGCAGGTGGACAGGGGGGTGTTCGAGGGGCGGCTGCTCAACGACCGTCATGTGCCCTCGGGCGACGCCGAGACCATCGACCTGCAGGAGCTGGTGGACGGCTACCGCCCGGAACTCGCCTACTACGAGGAACTGGTCCTGCCCGCCATGCTCGAGCTGGAAAAGACCCTGGACCGGGGTGACGAGCACCGGGAGCGCGGGCGGCTGGACCGTGCCCGGGCCGAATACGAGCGGGCGCGCGGCATCGAGGAGAACAACGTCAAGGCCCTGTTCGGCCTGGGGCTAATCTATCTCGAGCGGGGCGAGACGGACCGGGCCAGGGACCTGCTGGCCGAGTTGGTCAAGATCAAGGCGACGTTCGACGGCAAGAACCAGCACCTGTTCAACGAGTTCGGCATCGCGCTCAGGAAGAACCGCATGTTCGCCGAGGCCGTGGAGTATTTCCGGCGGGGGCTCGATTTCGTCAAGGACGACGAGAACCTCTACTACAACCTGGCCCGCGCCCATTATGAGAACGGCGAATGGGAGGCCTCCCTGGACAACCTGATCCAGAGCCACCGGCTCAACCCGCAGTTGGAAGTGACCCGCAACCTGTTCGAGGTCATGGTCGGGCTGGAGAACAACGAAGACCTCCAGTTGCGCTACGGCAAGCCCGCCGTTCCGCCCCACGTAGCCTCCCGCGCCCGGCAGATCCTGGCCACGGGCTCCGGCAGGCTGCGGCTGGACGAGGGCCCCGTTGCCGCAGGCCTCGAGATCGAGCGGGGCCGCGCCCGGTCGGGCAGCCCGGTTGGTTTCGTCGAGCTGAAGAAACACGGCCGCGGCAAGTAACCGATTCTCACTACTTCGGTTTTCTAATCTTTTTCCCCTAAAGCTCCCCTGCCGCCTCTCCGATGAGAGAGGAGGTTCACGGGTGGAAACCGTGTCCGGGCACCTGCCCGGAAGCGGATTTTCGACTGTAATCGCGTCGGTGTCTTGCGGGAGCCCGGACGCACGAAGGGTTGCAGCACCGTGTTCGGCGACGTCGTGAGACGCCTGCCCGGCGCGAGGGGAAAACGCGCATGGCGGGCGGACTGGGCCGGACATGGGGCAGCCCTGCGGAAGGTATTCCCATGAGCAAGGACTCGCACGTTTCCCTGGACGGCAGGGAGCGCTCCCGGTTCCGGCGCGGCCGGGGCGACATCGGCCACATCTGTTGCGTCTTCTCCACCAGCAAATCCCGGAACGTCATCCGGGGCACCACCCTTGTCGGCCACGGGCACGCCCACTACTGGCTCGTCCGCCAGGTGGGGGGCTCCGCCTACGGCGTCCGGGGCGTGGACGGGGACTTCCTTCCCTTCCACGCCGAGGCGATCATCTCCGCCGACGAGCTGCTGTCCGACTACACTCCCGAGGTATCGGTCTTCGAGGACCGCATGCTGTCCGCCGTCAAGCGGCACGATTACCGGCTGGCGGGCGACGGGTGCGGCCCTGAGTCCGGGCGGTCCGTGCTCTGCCTCGACGAGGTCAACGTACGCGGCCTGTTCGAGCTGGGTGTGGAGTACATCCTGGCGGGCCTGAGCACGCGGGGCCGCAACCTGATACGCGAGCTGATCCGGGTCAAGGCCCCCTTCCCGGGCAAGGACCAGTTCCTGTTCAACGAGTTCGGCATCCGGCTGCGCAAGATCGGTTTCCTGGACGGGGCGGTCATCTGCTACCGCCGGGCGCTCAAGTACACCGAGGCCGACGATCACCTCTATTACAACCTGGCCCGGGCCTATTACGAGCAGGGGCAATGGTGGGACTGCATGCGCGCCCTGTCCCAATGCTTCGCCCTGAACCCGGACCTGCCTCAGGCGGGCGACCTGGTGATGCTCACCAATGCCCTGGCCGACGACGTCGGGCTGCGCGCCAAGTACAACAAGCCTCCGGTGCCGGACGGCGTGGCCCGCCGCGCCGGGCTCCTGGCCGAGGCCGTCTACGCCCACGACGTCAAGGCGGTGGCTGTGGCCCGCACCAGGGCGGTGGAGGCCGAGGACAGGCGCAAACAGGACATCTGGCTTCCAGGGAGGGAGGCCGTCGGCCTTTAGCAGGTCACGCAAAAAAGCCGCCCACAAGGGCGGCCCAGGCTGCCGACAAACGGCCATCTGCGTCGTTGCTGCAAAAAAGGCAAACCCTCGCGTATTGCATATACGCGTCGGCCTTGCCTTTTTTTTTGCGCCTAGCAGCTGACCATTTCTCGGCAGCCTGTCAGGTTGGACTTCGTCATCGATCTGAGCCGCCCACAAGGGCGGCCTTCTTCACAACAACGTTAAGGCTATCGGAAGCCGCTTTATTTCATTTTGGCCTGGGGCCAAATCTCGTCGACCTTCTCGATGGTCTTGATGGTGATCCTCTTGAGCAGCTCGTCGGGTATCTCGGCCAGGTCCTTCTTGTTCTGGGCCGGGATGAGGACCTTCTTCATGCCCCGCGACACGGCGGCAAGGATTTTTTCCTTGACCCCGCCCACGGGCAGGACGCGGCCGCGCAGGCTGATCTCGCCGGTCATGGCCAGGTCGGGCGAGACCGGCGTGTCGGTCAGGGCCGAGATGAGCGCGGTGACCAGGGTGACGCCGGCGGACGGGCCGTCCTTGGGCGTGGCCCCGGCGGGCACGTGGACGTGGATGTCCAGATTGTCCGCGAACTTGGGGTCGATGCCGTAGACGTCGGCGCGGGCGCGGGCGATGGACAGGGCGGCCTGGGCCGACTCCTTCATCACGTCGCCGAGCTTGCCGGTCAGGGTCAGCTTGCCCTTGCCGGGCATGGTGGTCACTTCGATGTGCAGAATCTCGCCGCCCACCGGGGTCCAGGCGAGGCCGACGGCCACGCCCGGCGGCAGGGAGGGCTCTTTCTCGTCGTCCAGGAAGCGCGGCGGGCCGAGCAGGGTGTACAGGTTCTTGGCCGTGATCTTGAACGGCCCCTTCTCGCCCTCGGCCTTTTTGCGGGCCATCTTGCGGCACAGGGTGCCGATCTCGCGCTCCACGTTGCGCAGGCCCGCCTCGCGGGTGTATTCGCGCACCACCTTGGACACCAGCTTGTCGCTGATGACCAGCTCGTCGTCGTTCAGGCCGTTTTCCTTGATCTGGCGCGGGATGATGTAGCGGCGGGTGATGACGGTCTTTTCCTGCTCGGTGTAGCCGGGGATGCGGATGACTTCCATGCGGTCCATGAGCGGGCCGGGGATGGAGTCGAGCATGTTGGCCGTGCAGATGAACATGACCTTGGACAGGTCGAACGGCACGTTCAGGTAGTGGTCCGTGAACGAGAAGTTCTGTTCCGGGTCGAGCACTTCGAGCAGGGCCGAGGACGGGTCGCCTCGGAAATCGCTGCCCAGCTTGTCGATCTCGTCGAGCATGATCACCGGGTTGCGGGTGGTGCACTGCTTGATGGCCTGGACGATGCGGCCCGGCATGGCCCCGATGTAGGTCCGCCGGT
Organism: Pseudodesulfovibrio portus; assembly: GCF_026000375.1. Taxonomy (NCBI): domain Bacteria; kingdom Pseudomonadati; phylum Thermodesulfobacteriota; class Desulfovibrionia; order Desulfovibrionales; family Desulfovibrionaceae; genus Pseudodesulfovibrio; species Pseudodesulfovibrio portus. Next base: position 1,385,152 of record NZ_AP026708.1, on the reverse strand, counting down.
GGCCCCGTATCTCGGCCTCGTCGCGCATGCCGCCCAGCGACATGCGGTGGAACTTGCGTCCCAGGGACCGGGCGATGGAACGGCCCAGGGAGGTCTTGCCCACGCCGGGAGGCCCGACAAAGCAGAGGATGGGGCCCTTCATCTTCGGGTTGAGCTTGCGCACGCTCAGGTATTCGAGGATGCGCTCCTTGACCTTTTCCAGGTCGTAATGGTCGTCGTTCAGGATGGACTCGGCCTTCTTGATGTCCAGCCGGTCGCGGGAGATCTTTTTCCAGGGCAGTTCGATCATCCAGTCGAGGTAGGTCCGGATGACGGTGGCCTCGCTGGACTCGGCGTGCATGGATTCCAGGCGGCGGAGCTGCTTGAAGGCTTCCTTCATCACGTCCTTGGGCATGCCGGACGCGGTGATGCCCTTTTTGAGCTCTTCCATTTCCTCGGAATCGTCGGAGTCGTCGCCCAGCTCGCGCTTGATGGCCTTGATCTGCTCGCGCAGGTAGAAATCGCGCTGGGCCTTGTCCATGCCCTCTTTGGCCATGGTCTGAATCTTGTTCTGCATGGACGCCACTTCGACTTCCTTGAGGAGCTGGTCGTTGACCAGTTCCAGCCGTTTCATGGGCTCCACGCATTCGAGAATCTTCTGGGCGGCGTTCACCTTCATGCGCAGGTTGGACGCGATGAGGTCGGCCAGCCTGCCCGGCTCGGAGACGTTGTTGAGCACGGACATGATGTCCTGCGAGGAGATGCCCCGCAGGGACAGGATGCGCTCGGACTGCTCGCGTGAGGAGCGGATCAGGGCTTCCTGTTCCGGGGTGAGGTCTCCGGTCTCCGGCTCCATGATCGGTTCCAGTTCCGCGATATGGTACGGGTCGTTCTGCGAGAACCGTTTCACCTTGGCCCGGGCCAGTCCCTGGACCAGGACCTTGAGGCGGCCGTCGGGCATCTTCAGCATGCGCATGATCATGCCCACGGTGCCGGTCATGTAGAGATCGTCCGGGTCCGGGTCCTCGACGGATTCGTCCTTCTGGGTCAGGATCAGGATGTAGCGGTCGCCGGACAGGGCCTCGTCGACGGCCTTGACCGATTTCTCGCGGCCCACGAACAGCGGCAGGATCATGTAGTTGAAGACCACGATGTCGCGCACGGCCAGGACCGGGAGCACCTGGGGGATGTCCGCCGGGTTGGGGCCGGGCATGTCCTCGCCTTCGCCGAACAGGGGGGAGGCCCCGGCAGCGCCGGTCAGGGCCTCGATGATGTCGGGCAGCTCTTCGCCCTTGCCCGGACCGCCGGAACCCGGGGGCTCGGGAGTGCCTATGGATGTATCCTTGATGCCTTCCGGCTTCCTGCGCTTGATGCGCGAGGGGCGGATGGGGGATTTCTTCGTTTTCTTGCTCAAGGGAGTAACCTCGTATTTGTATGCAAAATGGTCGTGTTACACCAAATAAGTCGTCATTTCCCGAACGCAAGTATATTATTATTGCATTTTTTCTGTTTTCCGGACGGGCGGGGGAGAGGGGGGCAGGGGGTCAGCGGCGGACGGTGAAAGCGGTGAAATCATTGTCGGCTTCGGACCACTCGGACCGGATGTCCGTGACCCGCGCCAGGGGCGGGCCGTCCCACAGCCGGAGAATGAATTCCTCAAGCTGCTCGCGGGTTCCGTCGGCCAGGGTTTCCACGTCGCCGGAGGGCAGGTTGCGTACCCAGCCGGTGAGGCCGAGGTTTGTGGCCGTGTCGCGGGTCCACGCCCGGAACCAGACGCCCTGGACCTTGCCGTGCACCGTGGCCCGCAGCTGCATCACATCCGTCCCTGGTCGTTGAAGCTGTAATAGTCGTGATCCGTGACGATGACGTGGTCGAGGACGTTGATGTCCAGCCCGGCCGCCGCCTCCCGGATCATGCCGGTGAGCAGGATGTCCTCCTTGGACGGGTTGGCGTCGCCGCCGGGGTGGTTGTGGGCCAGGATGATGTTGGCCGCTTCCAGGCGCAGGGCCGTGGCCATGATTTCGCGCGGGAAGACCGGGGTGGCGTTGACCGTGCCCTTGGCGGCCTGACGCCATTCGATGACCCGGTTGCGGGTGTCCAGGTACAGGACCCAGAACTCCTCGGTGCCCTTGTTGCCCAGCCGGGCCATGGCCGCGCGGGCCACGTCCGCCGGGTCGCTCAACGGCGCGCCGCGCCGGGCCCGGTCCTCGCCGAGCCGGGCGAAAAGTTCCTGGAGGAGCGCCCATTGCGCCCGCACGCCCGGGCCCACGCCCTTGACCTCGGCCAATTGGTCGGGGCTGGCCATGATCGCGTTCTTGAGCGAGCCGAACCTGTCGATGAGGTCCTTGGCCAGGGGCTTGGTGTCGCGCCGGGGCAGGACCGAGGCCAGGACCAGCTCCAGGATTTCGTAGTCCGCAAGGGCGCGGCTGTTGTCGGCCAGCTTCTCCTTGAGCCGTTGGCGGTGTCCTGCGTAGTGGGGTGCGGTCCTGGTCATCGGCGGACGGGGCGTTTGGGTTGGAACAGGTCGATGAGCCCGGCCATGAGCATGTCCAGGGCCTCCTCGTACTTGCGCTCGCCGGTCTTGAGGGACAGCTCTGCCTCCATGGCCAGATCGATCATGCGGGCCACGCCCGCCGCGCCCAGCCGCTGGGCAAGGGGAGCCTTCTTGCGCATCATGAAGGGACTGCCCTTGGGGTTCTCGTTGTGGGCGAGCATCCAGTAGAGGCGGGCCTGGCTGGCCAGGAACCCGATCAGGTTGAAGAGCATCTGATCCTTGGCGGACTTGCCGTGGTCGTCGATGACCCGCTTCCAGACGGCGGCCTCGGCGCCGGGCCGTTCCAGGGCGTCCATGAGATCGAAAAAGGCCATCTCGCCGGTCTGGGCCACCAGTCCGGAGTGCTCTTTGCGGACCAGCTTTTCATCGCCGGCGGCCAGCTCGATCTTGTCCAGCTCCAGCCGGGCGGCCACTGCGTCCGTGGGCAGGGCGTAAGCCAGCGCCTGCCCCGCGCCGGGCTCGAAGGTCAGTCCGGCCCCTGCCGCCCACTGCTTGACGTAGTCGGCCATGGACCGCTGGTCCAGGCCGCTGGATTCCCATATCCATCCCTCGTCGCGGGCCTTCTTGAACAGGGTGCGCCGGGACAGGGCGGGCGGCACCGGGGCCTTCTTGCCCTTCCATTCCCCTTCCAGGCAGAAGAGCGGGAAAATGTCGTTGCCCAGCCCCTTGACCGAAGCGTCGAGCTTGTCCCACTGGTCCGCCTTGAGGGTGTGGGCACGGCGCACGATGAGCGCCTTGGGCTGCGGGAACAGGGACTTGATGGTCAGGTCCGTCCAGAAGGCGGAGGCCAGGGGCTCGTCGTCGTCCCCCCAGAAGGTCTTGGTCTCCCAGCCGTCCTGGCCGGAGTGTTTCAGCCGTTCGTCCACCTGGGCCTTGATCAGCTGAGGGTCGGGGCAGATGAGGAAGAGATATCTGGGCCGTTTCATAAATCGCCTAGTAGTTCTGGGTCATGCGGTCGGCAAGTCGGCGGATGCCCAGCCGGGTCACCTCGGCGTCCGCCTTGGCTCCGTCGCCCGTGAAGAAGGGCCAGTCCTGGCTCATGCGGCCCGAGCGCCAGAGCACGCCCCCGCTCCGGGTGGAGCGGATTACCGCCTCGAACTCGAACACGGCCACGGAGCGCAGGGTCTCCTCGCTTTCGCCGGCCACGGCCGTGGCCCGGTGGTAGCGGTTGATGTTGATGGAGATGAGCGCGTCCGCCCTGGCCTTGTCGTCGGTCCAGGTGATGGTCCCCCGGTTGTTCAGCTCGTCGCGCAACAGCTTGCGCACCTCGGGCTCCAGCCAGGACAGGGTGGTCGGGTTGTTCACCTCGTCGATGGAGATGGTCCGGTACTCGGGCGCGAGCACGCTGGCGCCGCCTTCGCCCAGGCTGTAGCCCGAGCATCCGGCAAGAACGAGCAGCAGGAAAAGGGGTGTATATCGAAGCGGTGTCATCACTGTCCTCCGGGGTGTCGAATGTGGGGGGAATGGTAAAGGGAATTGGCTCAAGAGTCCACCCAATGTCGCTTGACGGAGGCATCGTCCTGTAGGACAACACCCCCGAAACATCAATACGGGAGCTTGAGCCATGGCCGATACCGTGCTTGTCGTCGTCGACGTCCAGAATATCATGTTCGAGACCGAAGGGTATGTCCCGTTCGAGGGCGAACGCGTCGTGAAAACCATCGAGGGACTGATCGCCGCAGCCCGCGAACACGGCGTCCCGGTCCACTATATCCAGCATACCACCCGGGGCGCGGGCTCGGAGTTCGAGCAGGACAGCCACAACTGGTTCATCCGTCGGGAGATCGCCCCGAAGCCGGGCGACACCGTCTCGGTCAAACACTCCTACGACGGATTTTGGGACACCGACCTTGATGCCGTCCTGAAGAAGCTGGGCGCGAAAAAACTCGTCTTCTGCGGGCTGCAGACCGAGTGCTGCGTGGACACCACGGTGCGCAGCGCCCTGGCCCACGGCTATGAGTCCGTGCTCATCGGCGACGCCCACACCTCGTACGACAACGGCGTACTCACCGGGGAGCAGATCGTGGCCCACCACAACCAGACCCTGCACAAGCGGTTCTGCCGGGTGATCATGTCCGGGGATTTTTCGTTTTAGACCGTTGCCCGTTCCAGGTCCGCCAGCAGTTTTTCCAGGTCCAGACCGTAGCGCTTCGCTGCCGTTTCCACTGTTTCGAACAGCGCCTTGCAGAGCAGACACTCCCCGGCCTGTTCGTCGAAGGTGCGGAACACCGGTTCCGTGGCCCGGTACTTGTGGACGATGTCCAGCAGGGTCATGTCGGGGGTGATGCGGGGGGTGCTCATGAGGAGAGCCCCTCCATGGCCCGCGTCAGGGCGGCGGGCAGGTGCGGCAGGAGTTCGCCGATCTGGGAGCCGGGGTTCGGTCGGGCCAGTTCCCCGGCAAAGCGGTTGGCCTGGGCCGCGATGCGGGCTGCCTCGGGAACGGGCAGACCGTATTCGATCAGGGCGCAGGCCATGCCCGTGATGGTGTCGCCGGTGCCGCCCATGGCTTCCATGGCATTTTCGGATGGTTCCGAAACCGTTGACAGGACGCCGGTTCGGTCGGCCACCCTGTCTGTTTGTCCCTTGATCAGCAGGCAGGTCGCCGCGTTCCCGTGCTCATAGGCGCGGCAGATCAGTTCCTCCACATTGTTTTCATCCTGAAGAATGAACCCGCGCGTATAGAAGGGATGGGGCGCGGTTTCGTCAGCCAGAAAGGCCAGCTCCCCGGCGTCCGGCGTGAACAGGTCGTACGCCTCGGCCTCGCCGCTCATCTTTGCCGCGTACATGAAGCCCGCATCGGCCACGATCCGGGGGGCGCATTCCATTGCCTGGGCGGCGAGCAGGACCTTGTTGTGCCAGTCCACGTCGGGCTGGAGATAATGGAAGGCCAGGGTGGAGTAGTCGCGTCCGGGCAGCACCGTTTCCAGGTGGGCGTACAGCTTCCGGCTGCCTGCGCCCAGCCCTTCATCGCCCACCAGCATGGCGTGGGGCAGGTCCAGGCCCAGATGGCGGCAGGCCATGGCCGCAGCTCCCAGAAGGGCGGGTGTCCCCCTGTCCGGGGGAAGGGGCACGCCGCCCGCCTTGACGGTGTCGCCGTCCCATTGGAGCGGCGCGTCCAGCAGCGGGGCTTCGGGGTCGGGTATGGTGCCGATTACGACGAGCATAGTTCCAGGGTCTTCTCGAAGGCCAGATTCAGGGCGTAGCCGCACAGGGTGTGCCCTATGTCGCGGGGCGAGGGCGCGTCGTCCAGGGTGCGGCCGATGAGCCGGGCCGCGATGTACGGCACGTCCGGGCAGCCGCCGCCCGAGATGTTGACGATGGTCCGGGTGGATTTCTCCACCGTGATCTTCATGTTGGCGGCGCGCACCATGAGGTGCGCGCCGAAGTCCTTGACCTGGAACAGGTCCACCGGGGTGAGCAGCGGGCCGGTGACCGGCACCACTTCGAGGGGGGCTGTCCCGGCGTGCTCCAGGGTGCGGAGGATGTTCAGTTCTTCGATCAGCGGAATTTCCACGACCAGGTCGCACCCGCGCTGGATTTCCGGGGGCGGGCCCATGACCTTGACGGACCAGCCGTTCTCCCGGAGGGTTTTTTCAGCCCGGATGACCTCGCTGGTGTTGTCGAAGACGAGCAGCCCCCGGTCGGCCTGCGTTTCGGCGGGCCGACCGGAAGGCTTGCTCCCGAACAGTTTGCGAAAGTTCAAGCTCAGCCTCCGGCCAGCTTGAGGCGGTATTCGCCGTCACCTTCTTCATCGATGGACTGAACCGCCCAGCCTTTGCCTTGCGCGGCGCGGCTGATGTTCTCCTTGGCGGCCTCGGTGTCCACCAGGACCTCGAGTTCGCCCGAGCCCATGGCGTCGATCTTGGCCAATGTATCCAGAACCGGTTGGGGGCAGGAAAGGCCCCGCGCGTCGATGAGTTCGCTCATTGTGTGCTCCTTATGCTTTCTTGCGCATGGTGAAACCGATGAACAGGCAGACGGCCAGGCCGATGACTACGGCGGCGATGCCGTGGGGGCCGACGCCCTTGGGCGAGCTGGCCAGGCCGAAGTTGTGGGCGAATCCCGCGCCCACGATCATGCCGAAGACGAAGATCGCGGCGTCGCCGTCGCCTTCGCCCGCCATGAACAGCTGCCTGCCGGGGCAGCCGCCTGCCAGGGCGAAGCACAGCCCGGCCAGGAGCATGCCTGCGAAGTTCCAGATCGCCTGGGTGTGGGCCACGGGCTGGCCCTCGAAACCGGCGTTGAACTGGCCGAGCACGAGGTTGGCCGCAAAGGCGGCCGCCAGCAGGGCGACCACGCCGATGAGGAGATGGACCTGCTTGAACAGGATAAGGTCGCGGAACGCGCCCATGGTGCAGAACCGGCTGCGCTGGGCCAGTGCTCCCACGGCCAAACCCACGGCCAGGGAGATCAGCAGGGGCGCGTGCATGGCCCCGGGACCCTTGAGAGAGTAAAAGAGCACGCCGGACTTGGCCTCGCCCTCCACCTGCGGATACAGGAACAGGAGGGCCAGGAAACCGAGCATGATGAGCGGCATGATCAGCCCCACGGAGGTGTGGGTCTTGTAGCTTCGGCCCAGGTCATAGCCCTGGCGGAAGAAGAAGGTGCCGATGCCGATGCCGCAGATGAGTCCGGCCAGGCCGATGAGCGCGTTGAGGTCGCCGCCCGCCAGCCGCAGGATGGCCCGCCACGGGCAGCCCAGGAAGACCAGGGCGCCGATCATGGCGAATGCGCCCAGCACGAACCGGACGATGGGCGCGGACCCTGCGCGCGGCCGGAAGTCCTTGGCGGCAAAGGCCGCGATCATGGAACCGACCACGAATCCGATGATTTCAGGACGCATGTACTGGACCACGCCCGCCCGGTGCAGCCCGAGGGCCCCTGACATGTCCCGCTCGAAGCAGGCCACGCAGATGCCCATGTTGCCCGGATTCCCCCAATACTGCAGCAATGCAGCCAAAACCCCGATGAACAGCCCGACGAAAATGATGCCGTTTCGTGTGGCAAAAACGTTTTTCATACCCCAGCTCCTCTTCTGCTTGCCGTTAATTCACTCCAATTCCCATTTTGAGACGTATCGCTTGATAATTATAGAAATAAGCTCTCGGCAACCAATCGTTTATAATACTGAGGGGCTCGCCTCGTATAGATGAGGCTGATATGTTTGATGTAGCTTATATATAATTCCAGTGTCGGAAGGTAGGAGACTGGGCGCAAAAAAAGGCCGGGAAAGAATCTCAAACGGCCTTTCTTTTTCAAAATCGGGATGGTGTGTTGCAGTCTTTGTATCATGACCAGTCAAGATGTTCCGGCTTCAACACCGGAGACCGGCAATTGATATCGGGCCGTAGAGCCTGTCGAAGGCGACGCAGCGCAGCCCGACCGAACCTGCAGGGCAGGCTGTCCTGTCGGGCAGCGAAGTCGCCTACAGGGTCTTGGGCCCGATATCAGGAGGGCGCACAAAAAAAGCGGTTTTTGCTTACTTTTGGCCGCTTTGGTCCAAAAGTACGTCGCCGTAAAGGCGAAATGGAAAGTGATGATGACAGGGGATGTCGAACGCGGAGCGCGGCAAAATTTTACTCCAATCAACCATACATGGCCTCCTTTGAGTTTATGCTGGCGTAAGACATGGATTTGATGATTGATGGGTGTTGTCGATTTTCTTGTGTTGCGGATAAGAAAAGGCCGGGAGGACGATGTCCTCCCGGCCTTTTGCCGTTGAATATGAAGCGAGAGCCTAGCCGACCACGATGTTGACCAGCCTGTTGGGGATGACGATGATCTTGCGGACCGTCTTGCCCTCGGTGAATTTGGTCACGTTTTCAAGCTCCAGGGCGATCTTCTCGACCTCGTCCTTGGGCGCGTTGTTGGGGGCCTCGAATTTCCCGCGCACCTTGCCGTTGACCTGGACGACCAGGGTGACCTCGTCCTTGACCAGGGCCTTTTCGTCAAAGGTCGGCCAGGGCTGTGCGGTCATGGTGGTGGAATGGCCCATGGCCTGCCACAGCTCCTCGCAGATGTGCGGGGCCACGGGCGAGAGCAGGGTCACGGCGGTGGCGATGGCCGAGGACAGTCCCTTGGGGTCGGACTGCTTGAGCTCGTCCTTGACCTGGTACAGTTCGTTGACCAGCTCCATGATGGCCGCGATGACCGTGTTGAACTGGAATTCGTTCTCGATGTCCCTGGTGGCCCGGCGGATGGTGTCGTGTTCCTTGAAGCGCAGCGCCTTGGCCGCTTCGGACGCCGGGGCGGCAGCCGAGGTGGGCAGTTCCGCAGTGAGCACGTCCTCCAGTTCCTCCACCAGCCTCCACAGGCGGCTGAGGAAGCGGTACGCGCCGTCGATGCCCTGATCCGACCATTCCAGCTCCTTGACCGGCGGGGAGGCGAAGAGAATGAAGAGCCGGGTGGCGTCCGCGCCGTACTGGTTGATCATGGCGTTGGGGTCGACCACGTTGCCCTTGGACTTGGACATCTTGCCGCCGTCCTTCAGGACCATGCCCTGGGTGAGCAGGTTGGCGAAGGGCTCCTTGGCCGTGACGAATCCGGTGTCGCGCAGGGCCTTGGTGAAGAACCGGGAGTAGAGCAGGTGCAGGATGGCGTGCTCGATGCCGCCGATGTACTGGTCCACGTTCATCCAGTAGTCCAGGTGCTCGCCGCCCAGGGGTTCCTCCTCGTTGCGCGGGTCGCAATAGCGCATGTAGTACCAGGAGGACTCGAAAAAGGTGTCGAAGGTGTCGGTCTCGCGCCGGGCGGCCGCGCCGCACTTGGGGCAGGCGCAGTTGACGAACTCGTCCATCTCCGGCAGCGGCGACTTGCCGTCCTTGCGCACCTGGGCGTTCTCGGGCAGGAGCACGGGCAACTGGTCCTCGGGGACCGGCACCACGCCGCAGGAATCGCAGTAGATGACCGGGATGGGCGCGCCCCAGAACCGCTGGCGGGACACGTTCCAGTCGCGCAGCCGGTAGTTGACGGCCATGGTGCCCTTGCCGGACTTGTCCAGGTGCTCGACGATGGCCTTCTTGGCCGGCTCGTTCTCCATTCCGTCGAATTCGCCGGAGTTGATCATGAAGCCGGGGTCGGTGTAGGCGGCGTCGAGGTCGGCGGCGTCGAGCCGCTCGCCCTTTTCCTGGAGCGCGGGCGGGTTGATGACCGCCTGCATGGGCAGGTCGTACTTGGCGGCGAACTCGAAGTCGCGCTGGTCGTGGGCCGGGACGGCCATGACCGCGCCGGTGCCGTAGCCCATGAGCACGAAGTTGGCGATGTAGATGGGCATCTCCCGGCCCGTGACCGGGTTCACGCAGTACTTGCCCGTGAAGATGCCTTCTTTCTCAAGGTCGTCGGCACCGCGTTTGATGCGGTCCATATCCTTGATGTTCTTGACGAATTTATCAATGTCGGCCTTGTTGTCGGCGTCGGCGGTCAGCGTCTCCACCAGGGGATGCTCGGCGGCCACGGACATGAAGGTCGCGCCGAACAGGGTGTCCGGGCGGGTGGTGAAGACCGTGACGGTCTCGTCCATGTCCTTGACCTGGAAGGTCAGTTCCGCGCCGTAGGACTTGCCGATCCAGTTGCGCTGCATGGTCAGCACGCGCTCGGGCCAGCCGCCCTCGAGGGTGTCGAGGTCCGCAAGCAGCTCGTCCGCGTAGTCTGTGATGCGCAGGAACCACTGCTCCATGTCCTTCTGTTCCACCTCGGAGTCGCAGCGCCAGCACAAGCCCTCTTCCACCTGCTCGTTGGCCAGCACGGTGTTGCAGGTCGGGCACCAGTTCTGCGGGGAGTCCTTGCGGTAGGCCAGCCCCTTTTCCAGGAACTTGAGGAAGAACTTCTGCTCCCACTTGTAGTATTCGGGACGGCAGGTGGCGATTTCGCGCCGCCAGTCGTAGGAGTAGCCGAGCCGCCTCAGCTGCTCGCGCATCTCGCTGATGTTCTGGTAGGTCCACTCGGCGGGATGGGTCTCGTTCTTGATGGCCGCGTTTTCGGCGGGCAGGCCGAAGGCGTCCCAACCCATGGGGTGCAGCACGTTGAAGCCCTGCATGGACTTGAACCGGGCCACCACGTCGCCGATGGAGTAGTTGCGCACGTGCCCCATGTGAATCTTGCCCGAGGGGTAGGGGAACATCTCCAGCACGTAGTACTTGGGTTTGGACGGGTCGGTCTCAACTTCGAAACAGCCGGATTCATTCCATATTTTCTGCCATTTCTTCTCAATCGCTTCCGGTGTGTACTTACCTAAAGCCATAATAAGAATCCTCGCGGGATGAAAATTTACTTTTTGAGCGTCTTTGCCACGCCATCGAGGATGCCGTTGACAAAGGAGCGCGACTTGTCGTCGCCGAACGTCTTGGACAACTCGATGGCCTCGTTGATGGCGGCCTTGACCGGAATGTCCGTGAACATCATCTCATAGAGCGAGAGCCGCAGGATGGACAACTCCACCATGGCGATGCGTTCGATCTTCCAGTGCTGCGAGTGAGCCTCGATGGCCTTGTCGACTTCCGCCAGGTGCGCGTCCACGCCCATGACCAGGTCAAGGGCGAAGTCGTGCGCGGTCTCGGAGCCCTGCTCCAGGACCAGCGGGTTGGTCGAAAACAGTGTTTCCATGTCCATGCCGCCGGTTTCCCGGAAGTGCATGGAATAGAGCACCTGAAAGGCCAGGGTGCGTCCCACCCTGCGTATGCCGGGCCTGTTGCCCTTTCTTGTGGATGCCATGGGCTAGAGCTGCTCCAGCACCCGGACGGTTTCGAGCAGGGCGGAAGCTGCCTCCACGCCCTTGTTGCCCGCCTTGGAGCCGGCCCGTTCGATGGCCTGGTCCAGGGAGTCGCAGGTGAGCAGGCCGAAGCCCATGGGCACGCCGGTCTCCATGCTGGCCTGGGCCACGCCCTTGGCGCACTCGTTGCAAACGTAATCGAAGTGCGGGGTGGCGCCGCGGATGACCGCGCCGAGCACGACGACGCCGTCGTAGTTGCCGGAGCGGGCCAGTTTCTGGGCGGCGATGGGGAGCTCGAAGGCACCGGGTAGTCGGACCAGGGTTAGGTCGTCCTCGCTGCCGCCGTGGCGGACCAGGTAGTCCACCGCACCGGAGATGAGCCGGTCAACGATGAAATCGTTGAAGCGCGCGGCCACGATGGCGATTTTGAGTCCCTTGGCATTCAACTGCCCTTCGATGGTCTTCATGGACATGGTGTCTTCTCCCTACTGGAAATGAGCTATATAGCAGTGTAATATGTTATCCGTTTTCGAAAATCAAATGGGCGCGGCCTAGTCGCCGTTGTTGCCCTTGATCAGGTGGTGCATCTTGTCGCGCTTGGTCTCCAGATATTTCTGGTTCAACTCGCAGGATCCCACCTCGATGGGCACGCGTTCGGTGACTTCCAGGCCGTAGCCCTCGAGTCCGACCATTTTCTTGGGGTTGTTGGTCATCAGCCGCATTTTGGAGACGCCCAGCGCCACCAGGATCTGTGCGCCGGTGCCGTATTCGCGCATGTCCGGCGGGAAGCCGAGCTTGACGTTGGCCTCGACGGTGTCCAACCCCTGGTCCTGCAAGTGGTACGCCCGGATCTTGTTGCCCAGGCCGATGCCCCGGCCTTCCTGGCGCATGTAGACCAGCACGCCCTTGCCCTCGTTGCGGATCATGCACATGGCGTCCTGCAGCTGGGGGCCGCAGTCGCAGCGCAGGGAGCCGAACACGTCGCCGGTCAGGCACTCGGAGTGCACGCGGACGAGGGTCGGCTTGTCGGGGTGGATGTCGCCCATGTACAGGGCGATGTGCGTCTTGCCGTCCGCCTCGGAGTGGAAGGCTGCGGATTTGAAATTGCCCCAGCGGGTGGGGAGGTTGGCTTCGCCGACCTTGGTCACGGACTTGCCGTCGAACTTCATGCGGTAGGCGATGAGGTCGGCCACGGAGCATATCTTGAGGTTGTGCTTGCGGGCGTAGACCTCGAGGTCGGGCATGCGGGCCATGGAACCGTCCTCGTTCATGATCTCGCAGATCACGGCGGCGGGCTTGAACCCTGCCAGCCGGGCGATGTCGGAGCCGCCCTCGGTCTGCCCGGCGCGCACCAGCACGCCGCCGTCCTTGGCCCGCAGCGGAAAGATGTGGCCGGGGGTGACGATGGACTCGGGACAGGCGCCGTCGGCCACGGCGGCCAGAACGGTGGTGGCGCGGTCGGCGGCGGAGATGCCCGTGGTCACGCCCTCGCGGGCCTCGATGGAAACCGTGAAGTTGGTGCCGAACCCGGATTCGTTCTTCTTGGCCATCAGCTCCAGGCCGAGGGCGTCCGCCATGGTGTTGGCCATGGGCAGGCAGATCAGGCCGCGCCCGTAGGTGGCCATGAAGTTGATCGCTTCAGGGGTGACCGCCTCGGCGGCACAGACGAGATCGCCTTCGTTCTCGCGATCCTCGTCGTCCACCATGATGACCATCTTGCCCAGGCGGATATCCTCAATGGCTTCTTCGATTTTGCATAAGGCCATGTTCACGCACCTCGATATGTGTTTTTCCCGTGGCTGGCGGGTATTCCTCACCCTGCACGGGGACCATTTCTTACCGTAAATGGGCCCAGTGGGGAAGGAGAAATATTTTGTCAATAAAGCATGTTATACCAGCTGATTGTGGAGGGGGCGTCCAAAGACGTGTGTTCGCGGATGCCCTCGCGACCTTCGGAGAATAGTCACCAGGGCCGGAAATGCAACCGGCTCAGGAGCGAAAATATGGGACGGGAAGGTATCAGGCGGTGAATTCGATGACCTGGTTCCGGCCGTTTTCCTTGGCCCGGGTCAGCGCCTTGTCAGCCGCCAGGATGAACGAGTCGCGCGCCTTGCCCGCCTTGGGCAGGGCGCCGATCTCAGCCACGCCGCAGCTGATGGTCACCTTGACCTCGGGTCCTTCCAGGCTGATGTCGTTGACCTCGACCACGATGCGCAGCTTTTCCGCAGCCCGGGAGGCCCTTTCGGCCGTGGTCTCGGGGAGCAGTACCACGAATTCCTCGCCGCCGTACCGGGCCACGATGTCCGAGGTGCGGACGTTGGCCGCTATGAGCCGGGCCACTTCGGCCAGGGCCAGGTCGCCCAGGGGGTGGCCAAAGGAGTTGTTGACGTCCTTGAAGTGGTCGATGTCGATCATGATCATGGACAGGGCGTTGCCGTACCGGCCGGCCCGGTCCACTTCCTCGTCCAGCCGGTCGAAGAACCAGCGCCGGTTGGGCAGGCCGGTCAGGTCGTCGTGGGTGGTCAGGGTGGCGATCTTGTCGTGGCAGCCTTCGATGAGGCGCATGAGCCGGGTGGAGGAAAAGAGGGACAGGCCGAGCACCACGGCGGCAGCCGCCAGGACCGAGGCCAGGGCCAGGCTGCGGTCGTCCAGGAGCATGGCGGGGAACACGGCGGCGACGATGACGGCCATGGAGGCCACGGATTGGAAATTGAAGATGCGCCAGGCGTTCTTGCGGCTTTGGCTCTTGGTGGTCGGTGTCATTGCTGCTGTTCCTCCGGTGGGGCGTGGGGTTATTCTATAGCCGGATTTTCGGGTTATGGAAAGGGGGGCAGGACGAGGCGGGCCGCCGCTCCTCGCCTTCAGGCATGGGAACGGCGGCCCGTTTCGGGAACGGCAATGCCGAGCGGGCCGGTCAGGCCAGGGCCGCTCCCCGGACCACGGGCCTGTCGAGTTCGCCGACGGACACGTTGCGTTCCGCGGCCAGCCGGTCGAGCAGGGATACCTGCCTCCGGGACAGGGCGTTGTTGTCCAGCGAGCGCCCGGCGTCGTAAACGCCGACCACGTCTTCCAGTACGGTCACGCTGTGGGCGCGCCGGTGCCAGTCGAGAATATTGAGATAATCCGCCTCGTATTTGCCCTGGTAGTTCCAGCCTCCGCACCGGTCCACCACCAGCCTGCGCGACAGGCACAGGCAGAGCGGGTCGATGTTGCCCTGCCGGACCAGGGAGCCAGCGTCGAGCCGGGGCAGGAATGGCGTGTCAAAGGCCAGCTGCGTGTCGATGCGGCCGATGATCATTTCGGCGTCGAAGTGCTTGAGGTACAGGCGCAGGGCATACGGCTTGAGGACGTTGTCGTCGTCGAGGAAGATGATCTTTTCCCCTCCGGCCACGCCCAGCAGGATATTGCGGATGCCGTTGCCCCAGTCGTTGTCCCTGGGCAGATTGAAACTTCTGACGGGCATGTTTGTCTCGGGCTTTTTGCCCTTGACCCCGTCGAAGCCGATGAGAATTTCCACTTGTCCCCGTTCCAGTCCGGCGAAGCGGGCTGCCGCGTTTACGGAATCGACCGCTTTTTGCAGCGCCTTGGGCCGTCTGCCTGTGGAGGGGATTATGACTGAAAAGAGCATATCGCCGTCCCTGGCCATATTGCTGTCTCCCTCCCCGCGTCCCTGCGGGTTTGAAGGGTCTCCCAACCCCTAATTCATGTCTCCCGAACAGCAGGGTATATTCCCGCTGTTCACTGGTTCTATCGACAGCGATTAATGTTTGTTTAGAGGGGGGGGCAAATTTTCTTCACTTGGTGAATGTTTCGGGCTCCAAACCCGCTTGCGGCGGGTTTGATCGCATTGTTTTTTAGGGTTTTAGCGCATTCGCGTTTGACGATATTCGTTATCTCCACATTGTGTTCCGCTTTTACAGCGGCTGACTTTTTAGCTGGCGCACTAAAAAGTAAGCAAAAAGTGCGCTTTCCCAGCTCGGCCGCCCCCAAGATCTCGGCAAGAATCCGATCAGCTCGGGGCGGCTCCCATCCGTGGGGACTGGTACGCGTTGAGTTCGCAAAAAGATAAAGGCCATGGCGAGGTGCGTGTATCTCCTTGCGGGAGCCGCCGCCCCTCGCTGTCGGCTTCTAGGCCGCAATCAAGGGCTGGGTTCTCGGTTGTCCGTCCGCTCTGGGGTTTGTATTCAGGTGCGCCCTGCGGAGATGGCCGGGTGTTTCAACAGTGACGGACAATACGCTGGACAGGTCCTAGAGCCTGTTCCGGGCGACTTGCGCAGCCCGTCTGCGTCTGCTTCAGCAGACATCCTGACGGGCAGCAAAGTACGCCTACAGGCTCTTGGGCCTGACAGCGCGAGCTAACTCAAAAAGCGCCCTTTTTCCCCTATTTTTGGGGCGCCAGCCAAAAATAGGGCCGCCGAGGGGCGGAACACAAAGTAGGGAGAACGAATTCTGTCGAACGCGAATGCGCGCAGTGCTCAAAAAAACGATCAACGCCGCCAAAGGCGGCGTTGGAGAAGGCTACAGAAAGAAAACGGAATCAGCGGCTAGAAGCCGTGTTCGCGGAGGTATTCCATGGTGATTTTCGACTGCGTCCCAGCGTGGTCGCCGCCGGTCCACGGCGCGACCATCCGCTCCACATACTTGCCGATGATGTCGGTCTCCATGTTGACCTTGCGGCCCGGTGTCCAGCCGGAGATGGTGGTGGCCTTCTGCGTCTCGGGGATGATGTTCACCTCCAGCCAGGTGGGGGCGCAGTCGTTGACGGTCAGCGAGATGCCGTCCAGGGCAACGGACCCCTTGGGGATGACGTAGCGGCCGTTGGCCGAGTCAAAGGCGAGGCGGTATATCCTGGATTCGCCCGCCGGGCGCACCTCGGCCACCTCGGCCAGGCAATCCACGTGGCCGGACACGATGTGGCCGCCGAACCGGTCGCCCATGGCCATGGCCCGTTCCAGGTTGGCCTTGGAGCCGATCCGGAGCTCGCCCAGGCTGGTGACGGACATGGTCTCCCTGGATGCGTAGCAGGTGAACCAGTTGTCGCCGAAGGTCTCCACGGTCAGGCAGACGCCGTTGACCGCGATGGACTCGCCGGGCTCGATGTCCGGGAGGTCGAAGAGGGGGGTGATGCGGAAGCGTGTCTCCGCGCCCCGGTTGTCGGCGGTGTCGATGCGGCCCATGCCCATGACCAGTCCTGTGAACATAGTGAATTCCTCGTGAAGCGGCTTGTTGCCGAAGTTGTAGCAGGGAGCGGGGGAAGTGTAAATCCGGGGATCAGTGCAGGTGTCTGTCCAGGATTTCCTGGTATTGCGGCGTGGCCTTGACCCGGTCCAGGGCCCGTTGGAAATCCCAGTACAGGTTGGGCGGGATGTCCCGGTTGAAGGCGTAGAAGACCGGCGTCTCGCTCAGCACGAAGACCGTCTCGAAATCATCCGGGGAGAGCCCGTGCTTGATGGCGATCTGCTTCCAGCACCGCTCCTCGTAGGCCACCATGTCCAGCCTCCCCTCCATGAGCTTGAGGATGTTCTGCTCCATGTTCGCCAGGGCTTCGATCTTGTTCCGCTCGCCGTGCTTCTGCAACAGCGCGTCCGTGATGTCTTCCCGCAGGGTGCCGATGCGGTATCCCTCGGCCTTGTCCAGGTCGTCCAGGACGATGCGGGACGATTTCCTGGCGACGAGCACGAAGCGGACGGTGGCGATGGGGCCAGCCCAGCGGAACAGGTTTTCCCGCTGGGGAATCCGGGCCATGCTGAAGAGTATGGTGTTGCTGACGTTGCAGACGCGGTCGTAGGCCCTGGCCCAGGGCATGACCTGGATGGGGTGGTCGGGTTGGCCGAGTTCCTTCCAGATCAATCGCAGGAGGTCCACGGAAATCCCCTTGAGGTCCCCGTCTTCCGTATAGTTGAACGGATAGTATTCCTCGGTCAGGTAGGAGATCTCCCACCCGGCATGGGCGGGTGCGGGGGTGAGGGCGAGAAAAGCCAGGATCGGCAGCCAGATGGCGAGGACGCAGAAAAGTATCGCAGGGAAGGAAGGCCCTGGTGCCTCGTGCGGGGTCCCCTCTGCGGGGAGAGTCTGGCAGGGTGGCGTACGCATATTATGTAATTATGGGGAGATACATATCATGTGCGTCGTTGGGTGTAAACAGGAATCGGGACCTGCGCCCCCTACTTGAGGGGTGCGTCAGGGTCCTTGAAGAGGTAGACGGCGGTCATGTCGGCGAGGGCTTCGTAGAGGCGGTCCTGTTCGATGTCCGGGCCGAACACGGCAACGGAGTGCATGGTCTCCTCAAAGGCGTTGGCCACCACCCGGGCAGCGGCGTCGAGGTCCGTGACCCGGAGGTTGTCGCCCATGGCGGAGAGCAGGCCGACGATCTTGGCTGTCATGTCCCGGTTTTCAACGGCCACCATGCGGGTGAAGTCCTCATCCGTGTAGCGCATCGCCAGCATGATGCGCAGCAGTTCGGGCGCGTGGTGGTGGGAGTCGTGTCCCAGCCGGATGGTCAGGCGCATCATCTCCCTGCCTGTGGCCCCGTCCCGGACCATGGCCCGGAGCTCTTCGAACACGGCCGCGTCCACGTCGGCCATGTGCCGGCTGAGGATTTCGAGGAGCAGGGCCTTCTTGTCCGTGAAGTAGGCATAGAAGGTGCCCACGGATACGCCCGCCTTCCCGGCGATCTCCTTGGCGTTGGTGCCCTGGAAGCCCTTTTCGCCGAACAGGGCCATGGCCGCGTCCACAAGGCGGTTGCGCTTTTCGATGGACCGCGCCTGCTGGGGCACGCGGACGGTGGTGTCATTGCTCATTCGTTTCTCCGGCAGACAGCGTACCGTTCCCGGCGTCCGGCATCAAGCCCTCTCCAGGACGGCGGCATGGCTGAGGCGGATGGCGGGGGTGCCCGTGTGCACGAATCCGGTCCGGGCCGCTGCCGCCAGCTCGTTATCGAAGTGGGAGCGGGAAACGTGGAACCGGGGCTCGGCCAGCAGCAGCTTCCCGCCGGGTTTGACGCATTGGGCCATGCGCCTGAAATAGGCGTCTATGTCCGGTGTTTCGTGGGCCATGTACGCCGAGAGCCCGAAGTCCACCTCGGGCAGTCGGCCCAGGTCCCCGGCATCGCACTTCCAGGTCTCTATGATGTCGGCCAGGCCGAGCTCGTCCGCCTTCTCTTCGAGCAGGGCCAGGGCCTCTGCCTGGAGGTCCACGGCGATGACCTTGCCGGACGGCCCCACAAGGCGGGCCAGGGCCAGGGAAAAGAAGCCCGTGCCGCAGCCCGTGTCGGCCACGGTCATGCCCGGCTCGACCAACCCCTTGAACATCTTCCGAGGCGGCTGGATCAATGCCCGGACGGGGTTGTTGAGGGTCCACTGCCGGTGCCACGACATGATGTGGTCTCCCTGTTCCTTGTATGCATGCAACATGATCGCCTCCGTGTGTTGTGTTAAAAACTGAATATGAACTCAGGTTCATGTTGTCAACATAAAAAAATGGGTGATGCCCGTGTTTGCCTGCGGCGGAAGTTATTTTGCCAGTAATGTCAGCATGATGTCCGCGCCCAGCCGTTCCGTGCGGGTGATCCGGAAGTCGCGGGTGTCGGCCATGGTCACGTTGTCGCGCCCGGAATAGGCCGAGGGCGCGGTGTTGTCGCCCAGGATGCGCGGGGTCAGGAAGTGGACCACCTCGTCGGCCAGCCCCTGTTCGATGAGGGACATGGCGAACCGGCCGCCGCCTTCGCACAATGTGTAATAGCAGTCCTGTTCCGCGTGGAGGCGTTCAAAGCCCGGCGAGAGGTTGAGGCGGCCGGGCTCCCCGGGCAGGGGCCAGACGGACGTGCCGCGTTCGCGGAGGCGGTCCGCCTGTTTCGACCGGGCGGCCTTGTCCGAGGTCATGAAGATGGTTCGGTTCGACCGTTCGCGGAGCAGGGTATGCTCGGCCGGGGCTTCGGGCAGCCGGGAGGTGACCACCACCGCCAGGGGCTGGATGAAGCCTGCGGGCAGGTCGTTCATGCGGCAGGTCAGGCTCGGGTTGTCGGCGTAGAAGGTGTTGCCTCCCACCACCACGGCCCCGACCATGCTGCGCAGCTTGTGGACGCGGGCAAAGGATTCCGGGCCGGAGATCGGTTCCGGCTCGTTGCGGGCCGAGGCTATCTTGCCGTCCAGGGTGGCCGCCATTTTCAGGATGTTGTAGGGCGAGTGGGAGTGCTGCCAGAGCAGGAAGTCGCCGATGAGGTCCAGGCATTCCTGTTCGCAGACGCCGAGTTCCACGTTGATGCCGTGTCGGCGCAATCGCTCCACGCCCCCCGCAGCCACCGGGTTGGGGTCGCGGGTCCCGACCACCACCGTGCCCACCTTGGCCTCAATGAGCCCTTCCGTACAGGGCGGGGTCTTGCCCTGGTGGTTGCACGGCTCCAGGGTGACGTACATGGTCAGCCCTTCGGGGGCCACGCCCTTTTCCCTGGCGTCGGCCAGGCACTCGCGCTCGGCGTGCAGCGCGCCGAACCGGGTGTGGTATCCCTCGGCCACGATCTTGCCGTCCCTGACGAGCACGGCCCCCACGCAGGGGTTGGGCGCGGTGGTGCCCCGTCCCCTGTAGGCCAGCTCGATGGCCCGGCGCATGAAATGTTCGTGGTGCCCAGGCATGGTCTAGCTGAAGTCCCCTTCCATGTATATGCAGCGGACCCCGGCCTCGTCGAGCATCTGCTCGGACAGCTCGTCCGGGTAGTTCTCGGAGAAGTAGATGTTTCGCACCTCGCAGTTGATGAGCATCTTGGTGCACAGGATGCACGGCTTGGTGGTGCAGTAGATGTCGCACCCCTTGAGGTCGAGGTTGTGGGTGGCGGCCTGGATGATGACGTTCTGTTCGGCGTGCAGTCCCCGGCACAGTTCGTGCCGTTCCCCGGACGGGATGCCGAGCTGATCGCGGATGCAGCCGACGTCCTCGCAGTGGGCGATGTTGGTGGGCACGCCGTTGTATCCGGTTGCCAGGATGCGCTTGTCGCGCACGGCGATGGCGCCCACGGCGCGGCGGGTGCAGGTGGAACGCTGGGCCACCAGATGGGCTATGCGCATGAAATATTCTGGCCAGGGCAGTCTGTTGGACATGGTCGATCCTCGTGCGGGTTGTGTCCGGTCCGTCTATCATTTCTCGGCGCGAAAGGGAACGGTCGGGCAATCCCTCTTCCGGGTGCGCGTCAATAGTACGCGGAGATGATTTTCAGGTAGGGGCTCATGCCCGTCTCGTCGGGTTGTTTCATTTCGTTCAGCGTGGCTTGCAGGTGTTCGATGACGCGGGCGGGCGTGTCGGCGTGAAAGGCGAAGTAGAGGGGGATGGAGTCAAGGGTCAGGGCCGTTTCGAAAAGGTTCGTGTCGATCCCCTCGCGGGCCATGAGATGGTAGGCGGCCGCCGTGGCCAGCAGAAGTCCGTCCGCCTTGTCTGTCACCAGGGCCTTGATGGCCCCCTGCGGCGTGGGGAAGCGCAGGAAGTGTTTCTCCTCGATGGCTGTCCCCATGAGTCCTTTTTCCGGTGCGCTGTTGATGACCGACGCCAGGATCATCGTTTTTGCGTCGTGGATGCGGGCCAGGCGAAAATGGCGGAATTTCTTGACGATGATGCCCGACTTGGCAGTGAATATCGGGCCGACCAATTTAAAGCCATGGTCCTGTTGGTGGCTTTTGGACAGGGCGAGAAAGACGGTGCCCGGCTCTTTGTAGTCCCGCTGAAGGAACTGGGCCATGGGTATGCTCCGGCTTTGCGCCACGGAGTGTCCCGTGATCCGGAACAGGTAGGTGAGCAGATCGCCGGCCATGCCGGAAGGCTTCCCGTCCTTCAGGAATTTGAAGGGCGGTACGGAGTTGGTGATGACGGTGAAGGATTGGGCTGCGGCCAGGCGCGGTGACACGAACAGGAATGCCGTGGTGCAGCAAGCGATCAGGCAGGTCTTGCAAAAGGGCAACATGCGAAGCATTCCTAACATAGGTTGTCTTGAAAGTCTGCAGCGGCGATGCGCCGCCGGTGGTCGTTCGCCCCGGCCCGGGGCGATGAATCAGATGGATCAGCCCCCGCCGCCGCCACATCCGCCGCCGGTGTTTTTCAGGGCGTTGAAGTCGGGGCCGGGGCTATCGACCTTTGCCGCGCAGGCGCTCATCAGCTTTTCGGTGTTCCCGGATCCGCACCGGGGACAGACGACCTCGTCCTTTTGCGAGAAGATGAGTTCCTCGAACTCGTGGCCGCATTCCTTGCAGGCATATTCATAGATGGGCATGCTGTGTTCTCCGAAACAGAATTGATGCGTTCAATGTGGGTGCTGCCCGGGGAAAGTCAAGGTCTTCCCGCTTGCACTTTGCACGGAGTTTGTGCAATGTGTGTGCATTGGGGTGCACAAAAAACAGTGTTTCGGGACAGTGCGATTTTCAAAATAGTTTTTATTCCTAGTCTCTTACATGTTTGGCACGGCAGATGCTTCATGCAGTGGCAAGAAGATACACACTCTCACTATCTTCCTGGCGCATTGAAACATTTACCAAATCAAAAGGAGTTCAAACATGAACAAGCAGAATCTTACCATCGCGGCACTGGCGGCTTTCCTGGTTCTTTCCATGACGGCAATGGCTTTCGCCGGTCCCGGCCAGGGTCGCGGCGCGAACCGTGGCTCCTGTTACCAGCAGAACGGCCCCTACAGCCAGCTGACCCCTGAAAAGCAGCAGGCTGTCCAGGCCATCTTCGAGAAGTACGACGCCAAGTTCGACGAACTGCGCACCCAGCTGTGGACCAAGCACTCCGTGCTGCAGGCCCTGATCAACGGCGGCAGCGCCGACGAGAAGAAGATTGCCGGCCTGACCTCGGACATCACCAAGCTGCGCGACCAGATGCGCGACAACCGTGACGCCATGCGCGCCGAGATCGAGAAGGAAACCGGCCTGGTCGGCTTCGGCCCCGGCTTTGCCCAAGGGCGCGGCTACGGTCGCCATATGGGCAACGGCTCCGGTCGCATGGGCGGCGGTTACGGCATGGGCGGCGGCTACGGCATGGGCAACGGCCCCGGCTACGGCCCCTGCGTGACCAACTAGCAGACATGAAATACATTTTCCGTTAACCCGGAAAACAGGATGCGTGCGGGGCGGCGAGCTGATGTGGCTTGTCGTCCCGCAACCGATATTATAATTCACGGCAGGCAGGTTCCGTATCAGGTCAAGGTCGAGAAGGGCGTAAGGCCCGCAAGCCCGTGAGGAGAAACCCATGTTGCGCAAAATTACGTCACTGACATCTTTTCTGACCTTCATCGTCTCGATCGTCACCAGCGTGGTCCTGTACGTCGTCCCCCACGGCCGGGTGGCCAACTGGGCGGACTGGACGTTCTGGGGCATGAGCAAGGATGACTGGGGAGCCACCCACACCACCGTGGGCACCCTGTTCTTCATCGCATTGCTGCTCCACCTCTGGCTCAACTGGAAGCCGCTCATGGCCTACATGAAGAACCGGGCGCGCGAGATGGTGGTCATGACCGTGCCCATGGTCATCAGCCTGGCCCTGACGGTCTACGTCTTTGCCGGGACGCTCATGGGACTGCCGCCCATGCGGCAGCTCCTCGACTACTCCACGCAGATCAAGGAGTCGGCCACCGAGGTCTACGGCAACCCGCCCTACGGGCACGCCGAAGACTCCAGCCTCAAGAAGTTCTGCGGCTATCTCGGCTTCGACCAGGCCGAGGCCATGGCCGCCCTGGAAAAGGCGGGGTATGTCCTGGAAAAGGGCGAGCAGTCCGTGATCAAGGACATCGCCCGCACCCGGAACGCCAGCCCGCAGCAGGTCTTCGACGACATCCGGAACGCGCTGGGCGGCGACCCGTTCTCCTCTCTGCCCGCCACCCCGCCCGAGGGGCTGGGCAAGCTCAAGCTCAGTGATCTCTGCGCCTCCTTCGGCCTGGACCTCAACGAGGCCATGGCCCGGCTCGAGGCAAAGTCGTTCGCGCCCGCGCCCGACCTGTCCATCAAGGACATCGCGGCCAAGGCGAACGCGGTGCCGCGCGACGTGTACGCCGCCCTCCGGGGAGAGTAGGTCCCAATGGAAGTCGCACGCCGAGACAGCAATGAGAAAGGCCCTCTGGTGGCCCTGGTTCTGGCGCTCATAGTTTTGGGGCTGGGCAGCCTGTATCTGACCTGGCAGTCCATTGCGCAGCAGCGCAAGATCGTCGAGGACCACATGATCATGACCGGCAACTCAATCCTGCGCGGCGTGGACAACAACATCTTTCGCATCGGCCGGAGCCTGCGCATGGGCGCGCAGTCCTCCCAGGTCTTCCGGGCCATGGCCGAGGAATTGTTCAAGGAACTGTCCAAGTCCGACGACATCGTGTTCATCACCCTGTTCGGTCCGGACGGCCAGCCCCTGGTGTCCTCGGCCAGCCGTGAGCAAACACCCATCTTCAAGCTGCCCGACTCGGTGAAGGTCGATCTGGAACCGGGCCGGGCCTGGCACGTCATGGCCGAGGTCCAGAAGAAGGGCGTGCTCGTCTCCGGCTTGCGCGCCCGGCAGGGAATCGCCGTCCTGAGCGGCCTCCCGGACGACGGGTCGGAATCCGAGCACCGCCAGAGGCGGGGGCGCGGCATGAATATGGGCGGCATGATGGGCCAGGACCAGGTCCCGGACGGGCCGCCGGTCTTCCTGGTGGTCGGCCTCAACGCCGAGAAGCATCTGGCCCAGTTCCGCAAGTACCGGCAGGCGGCCACCTACCAGACCGGGTACGTGTTCCTGGCCGCAGTGGTCTTGTGGTCCCTGGCGTTTGCCTATCTGAGGCGGCGCGAGGCCAGCCGCAAGCTGCTGCGCATGGAGCGGTTCCAGAACCAGCTTCTGGACAATATGCCCGACGGCCTGGTCACCCTGGCCGCCGACGGCGAGATCATGGCCGCCAACCACTCGGCCAAGAAGCTTTTCTCCCCGGCCGGAGCCGAGGAACCCCCGGAGATCATCGGTTCCAACTGGCGCGACCTCGACCTCGGCCACCCCGAGGGCGACGGCGACGCGTCCTCCCCCTACAAGTGGCAGCAGTACGACTACCAGGGGCGCAGGCTGGAGATTCTCACCCTGGCGCTCATGGCCCACGAGGAGGGGGGCGACCCGGAGGAGGGGCGGCAGCTGGTGCTCATCCGCGACCGCACCCGCATCCGTTCCCTGGAAGAGGACCTGAACGAGGCCAAGCGGCTGGCCGCCATCGGCTCCCTGGCTGCGGGCGTGGCCCACGAGGTGCGCAACCCGCTCTCGTCCCTGCGCGGTTTCGCCCAGCTGTTCGCCAACAAGCTCAAGGGCCAGGCTCCGCTGGATCAGTACGCCACGGCCATGGTCCAGGAGGCCGACCGCCTCAACCGCGTGGTCACGGACCTGCTCTATCTGGCCCGGCCGCGTCAGCTCGCCCCGGTGGCCATCGACCTCTCAGGCGTGGGCGATTCCCTGAAGCAGCTCATGCGGTTCGACTTCGAGAACAAGCAGACCGAACCGGTTTTCGAGTTCGGGGCCGAGCCCGTGTATGCGGACCAGGACGCGCTTCGGCAGGTGCTGCTCAATCTCATTTCCAATTCCCTGGACGCCATCGAAGGCTGCCCGGAGTGCGACAAGCCGGGCCACATCAGGCTGACCTCCGAGCCGGGAGACAACGGGGTCTGGATCACCGTGGCCGACGACGGGCCGGGCATGGACCCGGACCTGGGCGACGACGTGTTCAAGCCGTTCATTACCGGCAAGAAGACCGGCACCGGCCTGGGGCTGGCCATTGTCCAGAACATCATGCGCGCCCACAAGGGCCGGGTGGTCATCGAATCCGAGCCCGGCGAGGGCACGAAAATGAAATTGTTTTTCCCAGACGGTCCGGCAGGACCGGCGAATGATACTTTTGACAACGAAAAGGACGCAGCCGCCTCAGGGCGCAGTCACGAATAGACCACAACCCGTTCTTTAACCCGAACCGCGCGGATGCGCTTGCAAAAAGTTTGGGAAAAGGGAGGGATGGGGGTCCGGGGGAAGGGAGGGGAAAAACCCTTTTCAAAGGGTGTTCCCCTCCCTTCCCCCGGCCGCCGGAGGCAACCATGAACGAAGAACGCATCGCATTGATAGTCGACGACGAGCCCGGCCACAGGATGATGGTCCGGGCCGTGCTGGAAGATGACGGCTGGACCGTGCTCGAAGCCGATTCCGGCGAGCGCGCCCTGACCGTGCTGGCCGAGGAGGCCGAGTCGGGCACCTACCCGGACGTGGCCATGGTGGACATGAAAATGCCCGGCATGGACGGCATGCAGTTGCTCAAGGAGCTGCAGGTGCGCCGCCCGAGCATGCCCGTGATCCTGCTGACCGCCTTCGGGTCCGTGGGGTCCGCCGTGGACGCCATGAAGCGGGGCGCCTTCGACTATCTGACCAAGCCTGCGGACAACGACGAGGTCATCGCCGTGCTCGGCAAGGCCTTCGAGTATCACCGGTTGCTGGAGGAAAACGCGCGCCTCAGGGAGGCGGTGTCCGGCGAGGCGGATTTCATCGGGGCCAGCCCCGGAATCGAGCTGGTGCGCGACCTCATCGGCCAGGCCGGGCCCACCGAGGCCACCGTGCTCATTCTCGGGCCTTCGGGCACGGGCAAGGAGTTGGTCGCCGAAGGGCTGCACCGGGCGTCCAACCGGGCCGACCGGCCGCTGATCAAGGTCAACTGCGCGGCCCTGCCCGACGATCTTCTGGAATCCGAACTGTTCGGCTACGAGAAGGGCGCGTTCACCGGCGCGGTCAAGGACAAGCCGGGACGGTTCCAGTTGGCCGACGGCGGCACGCTCTTCCTGGACGAGATCGGCGAGATGCCCGCGCCCCTGCAGGCCAAGCTGCTGCGCGCCCTGCAGGAAAAGACCATCGAGCCCCTGGGCTCGGTCAGGACGATCTCCGTGGACACGCGCATCATCGCGGCCACCAACCGCAATCTGAAGAAGGAAGTGGCTGCCGGAAGGTTCCGCGAGGACCTGTACTACCGGCTGGCGGTCCTGGAAATCCGCATCCCGCCGCTCAACGAGCGCAAGGAGGACCTGCCGCTGCTGGTCAGCTTCCTGTTGCGGCGGCTGGGCAACAAGAACAACAAGATCATCCGCACGGTGACGCCCGCCTTCCTGGACGCCCTGTCCGGCTACGACTGGCCCGGCAACGTGCGCGAGCTGGAAAACGTGCTGGAACGCGCCCTGATCCTGTCCCGGGCCGACGCTTTGGGCACGGACCTGCTGCCGCCCCAGATCACCGGCGCGCGCGAGGCGGGGATTTCCATCGACGTCGATCCCGTGTTCCAGCAGCCCTCCGCCCCGGCCAACCTTGAGGAGGCCGAGAAGCTGGCCATCATCCAGGCCCTGGAGGAGAACGGCAACCACCGCGAACGCACGGCGGACGCGCTGGGCATCAGCCGCCGGACCCTTCAGTACAAGCTGAAGAAGTACGGGCTGACCAGGCGATAAGACGTCGGTCAGGACAACGCGAAGGCGCGGATTTCGTCGATCCGCTTGAGATAATCCGCCTGGTACAGCGGCCCGTTGGCCGTGAACTGCCGGGCGGTTTTTTCGTGGGCGTCGGCCCACAGGGCCATGGCCGGGTTGCGGAAGATGCGACCGTAGTTCCGGATCATGTGCAGGGTGTTGTGGCAGACCGGGGTCAGGTGGCCGGTGCGGGCCAGGAGCTCGGTGTAGTCGGTCTGCAGGTCGAGGTAGAACGCGCCCACGGCCTCGGCGCAGAGGTAGTTGCCGCCCGAGGCGAGCTTGTGCAACATGGTCTCCTGGTCCATGGGGCGGGGACGCCAGGCCCGGTTCCACTCCCGGGGTACGGTTTCGTTCCTGCCGTAGGAAATCTTCCCGGTCTTGAGAAAGCCCGCGATCTTGGCGGCCAGCCTCGGCCACATGGAACCG
Source organism: Pseudodesulfovibrio portus (assembly GCF_026000375.1). Classification (NCBI taxonomy): domain Bacteria; kingdom Pseudomonadati; phylum Thermodesulfobacteriota; class Desulfovibrionia; order Desulfovibrionales; family Desulfovibrionaceae; genus Pseudodesulfovibrio; species Pseudodesulfovibrio portus. Next base: position 1,358,013 of record NZ_AP026708.1, on the reverse strand, counting down.
ATGTGCTCCACGTCGCGGCTGGCGGAAAGTGCCGTGACCGCGTCGTCCGTCTCTTCCAGCTGAATCTTGAAGAAGGGGCAGTGGGCCTCGATGGAGGTCCCGGATTCCGCCCATATTCCCCCGAACACCCGGTCCATGTCGATGAGGTGGAGATTGTCCAGCGCCCGCTGCCAGCCCCGGAAGTGGGCCGGGGCCTCGCGGCAGAGCTGGTCCCAGCCCTCCAGGTAGGAGTGGGGCTGCGGCCCGAAGGCCGGGAAGTGGGACAGGCGCGAGACCACGATGATCGGCACGCCGGGGAAGTGGGCCCGGACCGCCGCCAGGAATTCGCCGTATCGCTTCAGATAGGTGGCCGGGTTGGGCCGGATCAGGCCGCATTCCCGTTGCGCCCACGCTTCCAGCTCAGGCTTGTCGGCCCATGCTGCGGGGTCCATGAAGAAGATGTACTGGTCCCGGTTGTGGATGATCAGCGGGGTGTTCTCGTGGAACAGGTTCAGGACGATGAGCGAGGGCGGCGCGTCCTCCGGGGTGATCATGCGGAACTGGTTGTCCAGGGTCCGGCCATGGACGTAGTCGTCGAGCCCCATGTCGCGGAACAGCCCGGCCAGCTCGTCCGGCACCGCGCCCGGGGAACTGGCGTAGGTCAGGGGCGAGGCCGGCACGCGGTGGACGGCGGGCAGCCCCAGGTCGGCCACGGACCGGGACAGGAAATCCATTTGACAGTTGCCCAGAAAGTACAGCATTTATATCCTTAACGAGTATCACCTTAGAATTCTTGAAACATCATTACCCGGCAACGCGTTCATGAGCAAGCTGATCATCGAAACCTTCATCCTCGGCCCGGACGAGACCAACTGCTACCTGCTGAGTGCGGACGGGGACGCAGTGGTCGTGGACGCGGGCATCGAGCCGGACCGTCTCCTCGACCGCATCGACGAGCTGGGGTTGAACCTCACGGGCGTGTATCTCACCCATTTCCATGTGGATCATATCGGCGGGGTCAAGGAACTCCTTAACCGCTTCGACGTGTCGGTGTACGCCAGCGGCGAGGACGAGTTCCTCAAGGACATCTCCCTGGAGGCCAAGGGCATCCGCGAGCTGGTCCCGTACATCGACTTCGGCTACGAGCGCATCGGGCCGGGCAGGCGCCGGGAGCTGGGCCAGCCCATGCTCGTCCTGGACACCCCCGGCCACACGCCGGGATCGCTGTCCTATTTCTTCCCGGCCGCGGGCTGCGTGTTCGTGGGCGACCTGATCTTCATGATCGCCGTGGGCAGGACCGACCTGCCCCAGGGCAGCGGCCCGGAGCTTCTCGCCTCCATCCGGTCGCGCATCCTGAGCCTGCCGGACGCCACCCGCATCTACTCCGGCCACGGACCCATGACCACGGTGGCCCACGAGAAGCAGTACAACCCCCATTTCCTGAAATGAGTTGTTGAACGGCTGTTTATCAAAAAAATCTTTTTCTTCCTCGCGATTTATTTTAGGCTGAAAGCCAGGCTCGCTTCCCCAACCCTGAGGACAAGACGCAATGGAAGAGAACAGCACGGAACCGGTCAAGGAAATTGCATCCGAAATAATTCAAGCGGCGAAAAAGCTGCTTTCCAGACGATTCAAATATATCGAAGAGCCGGACGACTCCATGAAGCGGCTGGCCCGTCTCGGGGTCGATCACGTGGCCAGGGACATGGCCGCGCATCCCGAGAGGTACAGGGAGGGGAAGTCCGCAGCCGACCTGCCCGAGGTGACTCCGCTGGACCCGCTGGACATCCTGCGCAAGGATCACCAGCTTCCGGCCCTGCCCCAAATATTCCTGGAACTGCAGCAGGCCATCGCGGGCAAATCGACCTCGGCGGACGACCTGGCCGCGATCATCAGCCAGGACCCCGGCATGACCGCCTTTCTCCTGCGCATGGTCAACTCCGCCTTCTACTCCCTGCCCATGCAGATCGACACCATCTCCCGGGCCGTGACCGTGGTCGGGGTCAACCAGCTTTCCACCCTGGCCGTGGGTACATCGGTCATGAGCCTGTTCAAGGACGTGCCCGCCGACGTCCTGGACATGGAGCTGTTCTGGAAGCATTCGGTGGGCTGCGGCCTGATCGCGCGGCGGCTGTGCCGCATCACGGGCCAGGGCGACCCGGAGCGGGCGTTCGTGGCCGGGCTGCTGCACGACATCGGCCAGCTCATCCTGCTCCAGACCGAGCCGGAGCGGGCCACGGCCGTGCACGCCCACGCCCGCAACAAGGACGTGCTCCTCGTTGCCGAGGAAAAGAAGCTGCTCGGCTTCGATCACGCCACCCTGGGCGGCATGCTGCTCAGGAAGTGGAATTTCCCCTTTGTCCTGGTGACCGCCGTGCTCGAACACCACCACCCCAAGCCCACGCAGAAGGACCCGGAGCCGCATCTGGTGCATTGCGCCGAGACCATCGCCACAGGCCTGGGCATCGGTTCCAGCGGCGAATACTTTGTCCAGCCTCCGGACCCTGCGGTCTGGGCGGCCATGGGCCTCACCCCGGACCGCATGGACGAGATGGTCCAGGACCTTGACGAGGAACTGGAAGAGGCGTTCCGCGTCCTGATCGACCAATAGCCGTATTTGACATCCCCGGCCCGAGGCCGTAATCCATCCGTCCGAACACCCTACACGGAGGCTTTCCCATGCGTGAAAAAGTTGAATCCGTTCTCGACAAGGTCCGGCCCATGCTTCAGGGCGACGGCGGCGACGTGGAACTGGTGGACATCACCGACAACGGTATTGTCCAGGTCCGCCTGACCGGTGCCTGCAAGGGCTGCCCCATGTCGCAGATGACGCTGAAAAACGGCATCGAGCGAATCGTTTTGAAGGAAATCCCCGAAGTGAAGGGCGTCGAGGCCGTATAGCGCGGCTTCCGATAGCGGGCCATCTTCGCAGTTGGAAAGGTTGCGGCTGTCCTCGCCGTATTGAGATACGGCTGTGGGAACCGCGAACCCTTCCGCCTACGAATCTGGCCCACTCTCGAAAGCCTGAGGGCGTCAACCGGCTGTTGATCGATTTTTCAAGGAGAATATACACATGACCAAGATCGTTTCCCGGTTCGCGCCCAGCCCGACCGGATACCTGCATATCGGCGGTGCCCGCACCGCGCTTTTTTCCTGGCTCCTGGCCCGTGCCGCAGGCGGCGAGTTCCGGCTGCGCATCGAGGACACGGACCGCGAGCGGTCCACCCAGGAGGCCACGGACGCCATCATCGACTCCATGAAGTGGCTCGGCCTTGAGCACGACGGCGAGATCGTGTTCCAGTCCGCCCGCGCCGACCGCCACAACGAGGTCATCGACCGGCTCATCGAGTCCGGCCATGCCTATTACTGCCGGTGTTCCAAGGAAGACGTGGACGCCATGCGCGAAAAGGCCATGAAGGAAGGCCGCAAGCCCAAGTACGACAGCACCTGCCGCGAAAAAGGGCTGACCGAAGGCGTGGTCCGGCTCAAGGCCCCGCAGGACGGCGCCACCGGATTCGACGACATGGTCAAGGGATTCATCTCCGTGGAGAACTCCGAGATGGACGACATGATCCTCCGCCGCACGGACGGCACGCCGACCTACAACCTGGCCGTGGTGGTGGACGACCACGACATGGGCGTGAACCACGTGCTTCGCGGCGACGACCACGTCAACAACACCCCGCGCCAGATCCTGATCTACAAGGCCCTGGGCTGGGACATCCCCCGGTTCGGCCACGTGCCCATGATCCTCGGCCCGGACAAGAAGAAGCTTTCCAAGCGCCACGGCGCGCTGTCGGTCATGGAATACGAGAAGATGGGCTACCTGCCCGAGGCCGTGACCAACTACCTGGCCCGGCTGGGCTGGTCCCACGGCGACCAGGAGCTGTTCACCATGGAGGAGATGGTCAAGCTCTTCTCCACGGACAACCTGGGCAACTCGCCGTCCGTGTTCGACCTGACCAAGTTCGAGTGGGTCAACGGCCAGTACATGCAGAAGGCCGACCCCGAGCGGTTGGCCGGGCTGCTCTGCGACTTCTTGGCCCGCGAGGTGGGCGAGGAAGAGGCCGGGGCCGTGTCAAAGGCCGATTTCGCCAGGATCGCGCCGCTCCTCCAGCCCCGGGCAAAGTCCATCCTCGACATGCTGGAGCAATCCCGTCCCTTCATCGTGGACGCCCCGTTCCTGCCCTATGACGAGGCAGCGGTGAAGAAGTTCCTCACCGACGAGACCAAGCCCCTGCTCGAAGACATCGCCGACCGCATCGAGGCGCTGGCCGAATTCACCGAGCAGTCCCTTGAGGACCTGCATCGCGGATTCCTCGAGGAAAAGGACATCAAGTTCAAGGTCATCGCCCAGCCCATCCGTGTGGCCATCGTCGGCAAGACCCAGTCTCCGGGCCTGTTCGAGACCATGATGGTGTTGGGCAAGGAACAAACCCTGGCCCGCATGAGAAGGGCCGTGGAACTCTAGGCATCAGGCATGATCAATGGAAAGCCCCCGTCGGATAAATCCGGCGGGGGCTTTCTCATGGGGAGAGGAGGTATTCTGTTCTCGAACTATTTTCTGAGTTCCTTTCGCATGGACTCGTATGTCTGGGCATCGATTTCGCCCATGGCGAACCGTTCGCGGAGGGTTGCCTCCGCAGAGTCCGGGCCTGCGGCGCTGGTCGGTTTGCGGAACATCCGCACCGTGAAGTAGACGATCAGTCCCAGGATGACCAGTTGCAGGATGCCGCCGAAATGGAAGGGCATCATCCAGCCGCTCCATCCTCCGCCGCCTCCGCCCTGCCAATACCCGGGGCCGTTGCACCAATTACTGAAACTTAAAAAATCCATAGCTGTCACCTTCCGTGTCGTTTGCGGAAGACTAAGCATACCCTGTGCCAAAACGAATATGTCGTGATTTCATGTTGTTGCAGGAAATCGGGCGGAGCGAGGATGTGCACCTGTGCAGTATGGTGCACAGTCCGGGCGTCAATTACTGCACATGGCTCCTCTCCGAAGACCATGACGAGCCAGGCAAAAGAACGCAAAAAAGCTGCCATCGTCATGTGACGATGGCAGCATAGCTTTACAAGCCGGAAAAGCTAAGCGGACTTAGGCTTCTTCTTTTTTGCGGGCAACGGGCTTGACCACGGCACCATTACGGATGCAGCGGGTGCAGGCCTTGATGCTGACGACCTGGCCGGATTCGAGCTGGTGGCGAACCTTCTGCAGGTTGGGCATGAAGCGGCGTTTGGTCTTGATGTGGGAGTGGCTGACGTTGTTGCCGCTCTGGGGGCCTTTTCCACAAATATCGCAAACCTGGGACATTGCGACCTCCTGATGTATTCAAATGAAATAGTTCAATTAAAATCTTTGCTCGTCGCCCGGAGTTGGTAGCTCCCCCAGGCAGCGGGAGTGATTCATTACCCAGCCTGCAGGCAAATGGCAAGGGTTTTTTTCTTGACAGATGATATTGTTCCACATAGGAAGCACCGGTTGCCCAGCCCTAACGGCTGGTTGACCAGAGCGCACCGTGTGCTGCGTTGCTGCGGAGAAGTCCGGTCCCCGCGTATGGTAGACATCGCTCCGGGCGGCCTTTTCCTTGCGCCGTGCACATGGCATACTCCGATCAACCGGACAGGCGGAGGATAGTATGTTTGAATTATGGTTACCGATCAGCGACATCGCCGCCGAGGGCAGGAGTTACACCTTTGACGACCAGGCGCTTTGGCGCGAGGCGTGGCGGGAGTTCAAGCTCGCCGTGCGTCCGGGACGCGACCTGGTGGCCGAATACACCATCCTTCCCCAGTCCGACAACGGCGCGCTGGTTCGCGGCACCCTCAAGGGGAGCGTGAACCTGGCCTGCGACCGGTGCGCGGGGTTGTTCGAGCAGGAGATCGACGTCGCCTTCGACACCTTTGAGCAGCTCCCGGACGGGGAGTACGACGAAGTGCCGAGGGTGCGCGAGGAAAACGGTCAGCTCCAGCTCGACCTGGGCGCGGTCCTCTGGGAGGAATTCGCCCTGACCCTGCCGTTCAAGCCGTTGTGCTCCGAGGAGTGCAAGGGCATCTGCCCCGGTTGCGGCAAGGACCTCAATACCGAGGCCTGCGTGTGTGAGCAGGAAGAGGGCGACGAAAGACTTGCGGTTTTCCGCAACTTGAAGATAAAGTAACGCCCCTTGCCCGGACGGACTACGGATTCGGGCGGGCGGACAAACGACATCATATTACTTAAGAGGTATACATCATGGCAGTCCCCAAGAAAAAGACTTCCAAGTCCCGCAAGGGCATGCGTCGCTCCCACGATCAGGTGGCGGCTCCCAACGTCGTCTACTGCGAATGCGGCGAACCCACTCTTCCTCATCGCGCCTGTTCCGTCTGCGGCACCTACAAGGGTCGTCAGGTAGTCAGCGGCGACGATGCCTAGCACCGGCGCAACATCGGCTCCGCGCATTGCCGTGGATGCAATGGGGGGCGATTTCGGTCCCCAGGTGGTCGTGCCCGCCGCAGTGGAAGCTGCGCGCGAGGGCATAGCCATTGCGTTGGTCGGCGACGAAGCGGTCGTCAATGCGGAATTGGCCGGATGCGATGCCGAAGGGCTGGACATCCGGGTCGTGCATGCCTCCCAGGTCGTGGAGATGGACGACAAGCCCGCCGACGCGCTCCGGCGCAAGAAGGACTCGTCCATCCAGGTGGCCTGCCGTCTGGTCAAGGACGGCGAGGCCCACGGCGTGGTTTCCGCAGGCAATTCCGGGGCCACCGTGGCCTGCGGCATGTTCGTGCTCGGCCGCATCAAGGGCGTTCAGCGTCCGGCGCTGGCGGGCATCCTGCCCACCGAGAAGAACCCGGTGGTGCTCATCGACGTGGGCGCCAACGTGGACTCCAAGCCCCAGCACCTTTTCCAGTTCGGGCTCATGGCCGACGTGTTCGCGCGCGACGTCCTGGGTCTGGACAAACCGTCGGTCGGCATCCTGTCCATCGGCGAGGAGGAGGGCAAGGGCAACGCTGCCGTGCGCGAGGCTTTCGACCTGCTCAAGAAGTCCCAGTTGCGGTTCATCGGCAACGTCGAGGGCCGCGACATCTTCACCGGCGAGGTGGATATCGTGGTCTGCGACGGCTTTGTGGGCAACGTGGCCCTGAAGCTCTCCGAAGGACTGGCCACTTCCCTCGGCCGCATCCTCAAGGACGAGCTGAAGTCGAGCTGGCTGTCCAAGCTCGGCACGCTGTTGTCCATGAGGGCGTTCAAGCGGTTCAGGAAAGTGACCGACTATGCCGAATACGGCGGCGCGCCGTTGCTGGGTCTCAAGGACATCGTCCTCGTCGCCCACGGCAAGTCCAATCAGCTGGCCATGGTCAACTGCATCCGCATGGCCGCCACCTCGGTGCGCAACCGGGCGCACGAGCATCTGGTGGAGAAGCTGGCCGACCATCAGGGACTGAACGGCAAGTCGGAGAAGAGCGCCGCCTAGACCGGTCAGCCCGCAGGCCAATCCTTGTGCAAGTCCTTGCCCGGCTTGACCGTACGAGTGCATTGGCATACACACCCCTCCATGATCAATTTCATCATTCGCGGTTTTGGCAGGTATGCTCCTGAAAAGGTGCTGACCAACACCGATCTCGAAAAAATCGTCGATACGTCCGATGAGTGGATCACCACCCGGACGGGTATCAAGGAACGGCACGTCGTGGCCGACGACCAGGCCGCCTCGGACATGGCCTTCGAGTCCGCAAAGATGGCCCTGGCCGACGCGGGCATGGATGCGTCCGAACTGACGCATATCGTGTGCGGCACCTTTACCCCGGATTCGATGATCCCGTCCTGTGCCTGCATCGTTCAGGAAAAGCTCGGCATCTCCGGCCAGGCGTGCGTGGACGTTCAGGCCGCCTGTTCCGGCTTTCTCTACGCCCTCCAGACAGCGCGCGGCTACCTCATGCTGGAGCCTGACGCGAAGATTCTGGTCGTCACGTCCGAGGTCATTTCCCGGCGCGTCAACTGGGAGGACCGGACCACCTGCGTGCTGTTCGGCGACGCCTCCGGCGCAGTGATCCTGACCTCGGGCACCGAAGAAGAGAGCCCGCGCGTGCTGGACTCCATGCTGGCCGCCGACGGCAAGCTGGGCAACCTGCTCACCGTGCACGGCGGCGGTTCGGCCTATACCTACAAGCTGGGCGAGCCCGTGGGCGAGGAGTTCTTCGTCCAGATGGCGGGGCGCGACGTGTTCAAGCACGCCGTGCGGTCCATGTCCTCCATCTGCAACGATCTGCTTGAGCGCAACGGACTGACCACCACCGACGTGGACGTGCTCCTGCCCCATCAGGCCAATTACCGCATCATCGACGCCGTGGGCCGCAAGCTCGAGATCCCGGAAGAAAAGGTCTTCTGCAACATCCATAAATACGGAAACACGTCCGCCGCTTCGGTCCCCCTGGCCTTGTCCGAGGCTGTGGAGTCCGGGTTCATCAAGGACGGCGACCTGGTCCTGCTCACCACCTTCGGCGGGGGCTTCACCTGGGGCGCGACGCTGGTTCAATTCTGATATTAAAACAGGTGTTTCGTTGCTTTTTATCGTTAATTGATGAATACGCTACAATCCTGTTACGAAGCCCCGATAATTTGCAGTCCGGCACCAATTGGTATATGGGGTGCTGATCAAAGAGAGAATCACGAGGTTACTCAATGAGCGATCTTCCCAAAGTCGCCCTGGTCACGGGCGGGTCCCGCGGCATCGGCCGCACCGTGGCCGAACGGCTGGCCGCCGACGGGTTCGAGGTTTATTTCACCTATGTCAGTCGCCCCGAAGCAGCCGAAGCAGTGGCTGCATCCATCAGGGAGGCGGGCGGCAAGGCCCGGGCCTTCCAGCTCGATTCCGGCGACCGCGACGCGGTGGCAGCCTTTTTCAAGGATGAAATCAAGGGCAAGGTGTCCCTTGAGGTGCTCGTCAACAATGCGGGCGTCACCCGCGACGGGCTGATGATGCGCATGAAGGACGAGGACTGGGATACGGTCCTCCGCATCAACCTGACCGGTTGCTTCGTCTTCCTCAAGGAAGCGTCCAAGATCATGGGCAAGCAGCGCGCGGGCCGCATCGTCAATATCACTTCCGTGGTCGGCCAGATGGGCAACGCGGGCCAGGCAAATTATGCCTCCGCCAAGGCGGGGCTGATCGGCCTGACCAAGTCCGCCGCCCGTGAGCTGGCCTCGCGCGGGATCACGGTCAACGCCGTGGCTCCCGGTTTCATAGAGACCGACATGACCGCTGCCCTGCCCGAAAAGGTGGTGGAGGCCATGTTGGAGCAGATTCCGTTAAAATCCCTCGGAAAGTCCGAGGACATCGCAGCCGCCGTCTCCTTCCTGGCGGGTCCCGGAGCCGGGTACATCACTGGCCAGGTACTCGGGGTCAACGGCGGCATGTACATGTAACGTAAGAAAAACATTGGTATTGGAGGAAATTATGTCCGACGTAGCAGCAAAAGTGAAAGAGATCATTGTCGACCAGCTGGGCGTGTCCGAAGACGAAGTCGTCGAAACCGCCGCCTTCGTTGAAGACCTGGGTGCCGATTCCCTGGACCTGACCGAACTGATCATGGCCATGGAAGAGGAATTCGACCTGGAGATCGATGACGAGCAGGCCCAGAAGATCCTCAAGGTCGGCGACGCCATCTCCCACATCGAGAAGGCTCTCTAGATCGACTGCTTTAAAGAAGTTGCGTATTGTGAGCGTCTTACGCACCCATAAGGTGTAAGACGCTCCTTTTTCATTACACCAAGACACGGCAGGTAGCATGAATAGAGTAGTCGTTACCAGCGTCGCGGCCATCACACCGCTCGGCAACGACGTGGACACCAGCTGGCAGAATCTCCTGGAGGGCAAATCGGGCATCGGGACGATCACCAGGATCGACACCGCCGATCTGGCCACCACGATCGCCGGCGAAGTCAAGGACTTCGATCCCACGGAGTTTATCGGAAAGAAGGAAGCGCGGCGCATGGAGACGTTCACCCAGTACGCGGTGGCCAGCTGCAGGATGCTTCTGGATCGGGCTGGTTGGACCGTGCCCGAATCCGAAAGGGACCGGGTCGGCACCGTCATCGGCGTGGGCCTTGGCGGGCTGCAGTCCATCGAGACCACGCACAGCAAGATGCTGGAGCGTGGGCCGGGCAAGATATCGCCGTTCTTCATCCCCATACTCATCGCCAACATGGCTGCGGGCCAGGTGTCCATAGCCGCCGGCGCCATGGGGCCCAACATCTGTACCACTACGGCCTGCGCCTCCGGCACCCATGGTGTGGGCGCAGCCTACACCGACATCGCCATGGGCCGGGCCGACGCCATGATCTGCGGCGGTGCGGAGTCCACCATCACCCGTCTCGGCATTGCCGGGTTCAACGCCATGAAGGCCTTGAGCGTGCGCAACGACGAGCCGGAGCTGGCCTCCCGCCCGTTCGACGCGGACCGCACCGGGTTCATCATGGGCGAGGGCTGCGGCCTGCTGCTCCTGGAATCCCTGGAGCACGCCAAGGCGCGCGGCGCGGAAATCCTGGCCGAGGTGGTCGGGTTCGGCGCGTCCGGCGATGCCTACCACATGACCGCTCCGCCCGAGGACGGCTCCGGCATGGCCTACGCCATGGGGGGCGCCCTGCGCGAAGCCAGGGTGGACCCGTCCAAGATCGACCACATCAACGCCCACGGCACGTCCACCTACCTGAACGACCTGTGCGAGACGCGGGCCATCAAGAAGGTGTTCGGCGACCACGCCTACAACATCAACATCTGCGCCAACAAGTCCCAGGTCGGGCACCTGCTCGGCGCGGCCGGCGGCGTGGAAGCGGTGTTCGCGGTCAAGACCATTGCCGAGGGCGTCATCCCCGGCACCATCAACCAGACAAATCCGGACCCCGAATGCGATCTGGACGTCTGCGCCGACGGCCCGCGCGAGAAGCAGGTCGAGTACGCGCTGTCCAACTCGTTCGGATTCGGCGGGACCAACGCCTGCGTGCTGTTCAAGCGGTTCACGGGCTAGCTGAACGATACCAAAGGGGGGCCTCGCGGCCTCCCTTTTTTAATTGTGCTCATGACGCCTTAATCCTTGCGGGTTGCGCTCGAACGCTCTACAAGCAAGGCCTGAATGGGAATAATCGGACGGGTTGAACGACCTCTCCGTGACGATATAAGGACGGATCTCCAGCCCACGGGTTGCGGCGGGAGCGCCGGGCCGGGACGGTGAAAAAGCCGGACCGGTGCCGATGACGCCATGACCGCCACGCCGCCCGATTGGGGTGGGAAGCCATTCGCATCCACTTTCAACCAGAGGGTATCATCATGGAAGAACTGCTTATCCAGGATCCGGCGGTTGCCGCCGCCATCGCCGACGAGGTGGACCGCCAGGTCTCCAAGCTGGAACTCATTGCCAGCGAAAATTTCGTATCCACGGCCGTGCGCCAGGCACAGGGGTCGGTCATGACCCACAAATACGCCGAAGGCTACCCCGGCAAACGGTGGTACGGCGGCTGCGAGTTCGTTGACGAGGTCGAGGACCTGGCCCGCGACCGCGCCAAGGAGATTTTCGGCGCGGCCTATGCCAACGTCCAGCCCCACTCCGGCTCCCAGGCCAACATGGCCGTCTACTTCGCGGCCTGCAAGCCCGGCGACACCGTGCTCGGCATGGACCTGTCCCACGGCGGCCACCTGACCCACGGCTCCCCGGTCAACTTCTCGGGCAAGCTGTTCAACATGGTGCACTACGGCGTGTCCCGCGAGACCCAGACCATCGACTACGACCAGGTCGAGGCGCTGGCCAAGGAGCACAAGCCGACCATGATCATCGCGGGCGCGTCCGCCTACCCGCGCATCATCGATTTCGCCCGCTTCCGCCAGATCGCCGACGAGGTCGGCGCCAAGCTCATGGTTGACATGGCCCACATCGCCGGTCTCATCGCGGCGGGCGAGCACCCGTCCTGCATCGAGCACGCCCACTACACCACCACCACGACCCACAAGACCCTGCGCGGCCCGCGCGGCGGCATGATCCTGGGTGCCGAGGACCTGGAGCAGGAGCTCAACTCCAACATCTTCCCCGGCATCCAGGGCGGCCCGTTGATGCACGTCATCGCAGCCAAGGCCGTTGCCTTCGGCGAGGCCCTGTCCCCCGGTTTCGTCGAGTACCAGCAGCAGGTCGTCAAGAACGCCAAGCAGTTGGCCGCCTCCCTGACCGAGGCCGGTTACAATCTGGTTTCCGGCGGCACCGACAATCACATGATGCTGCTCGACCTGTCCGAAAAGGACTATACCGGCAAGGACGCCCAGATCGCCCTGGACAAGGCGGGCATCACCGCCAACAAGAACACCATCCCGTTCGAGACCAAGTCCCCGTTCCAGACCTCCGGCATCCGCCTGGGCACTCCCGCCCTGACCACCCGGGGCATGATCGAAGAGGACATGATCGTGGTCGCCGAAGCCATCGTGGCCGCGCTCAACAACATGAACGACGAAAAGGTGCTCGAGGAAATCTCCAATGAGGTCGAGGAATTCGCTCGCGAATTCCCGCTCTTCGCCTGGTAGATCACACCCGACGACAAATGAAATACCCGTGCCGGCTGACGCTGGTGCGGGTTTTTTATTGGGGCGGTCTGTCCGGGGGGGCAGTAATGAGATTAACAGATATAGAAGTGCATGGAGATGGGCAGACTGGTAGACATGAAGTGGACGATGATGTATGCGTCTCGTCCTGGCGGAAATCCTTATTGGGGTGATTATGCGTGTCTATACACTGGTGACTGCCGTATTGCTTCTGTGGTGCCCGGCTGCCCTTGCCGAGGCCATCACCATGCAGGCGATAGTCTATCCTCCTCTGGTTTATGAAGAAAATGGTGAAGTGTATGGCGTGGCCCCCGAAGTGGTCAGGGCCATTCAGGCGGAGTTGGGGGATACCAACCCGCTGGTGGTCATGCCCTGGCTGAGAGCGTACGAGCTGACCAAGAGCGGCAATCGCCACGCCCTGGTCGCCATTGTCCGCATCCCCGAGCGTGAGAAGCTTTTCAAGTGGGTCGGGCCGGTCTTCAGCGAAGGCGATTATTTCTTTCAGAAGCGGGGCGCCAACCTGAACATCAGGACCCTGGACGATGCCCGCAGGGCCGCCCGCATCGCCGTGCGCCGTGACGGCTATACCCATCAGGCCCTTCATGCCGAGGGGTTCGTCAACCTCGACGTGGGGCCGAGTTACGAGTCCAGTTACAAAAAACTGGTCCAGGGCCGTGTGGACCTCGTGCTCATGGGTGAGCGAACCCACTACTACATGGTCAAGCAGGCCGGACTCGATCCCAACGATTTCGAGCGCACGGATTACGAATTTGCCAGGTCTTCGGCCTGGCTGGCGTTTTCCAGGGACATCCCCGACGAGACCATTGCCCGATGGCAGGAGGCCCTTGACAAGCTCAAGGCCGACGGGACCTATGATGCCATCATGAGACGCAATTTCAGACACTGATTCCCCGCCGCCCCAAGGCCGTTTTCCCCTTCGACGGGACCGGGTTCGTGTTCCAATGGGGTGGGTCTTGTGGTAGGAGGAAATACCATGATTCTACCGCCTCCCCCCAACGTTCATGCCCTGGCCGTCCTGGCGCTGACCGGCGTCGCCCTTGTCCTGTTCAGCCGCGAGAAGCTGCCGCTGCAGACGTCGAGCCTGCTCGTTATGGTGGCGCTGATCGTCGGCTTCGAGGTGTTTCCCTTTCAAACGGACCGGGGGACGCTCCACGCCGTGGACTTTTTCCTCGGTTTCGGCAACGAGGCCCTGATAGCGGTCTGCGCGCTGATGATCGCCGGGCAGGGGCTGCTCAGGACCGGCGCGTTGGACCCCATGGGGCGGATGCTGGCCCGGTTTTGGAAGGTCAGCCCCCAGGGCGCGCTGCTGCTGACCCTTATCCTCGGAGGCTTCGCCAGCGCGTTCATCAACAACGTCCCGGTGGTCGTGTTGCTGCTTCCCGTGCTGGTGTCCGTGTCCCTCAAGACCAAACAGCCGGCCACGTCCGTTTTGATGCCCATGGGCTTTTCCACCCTGCTGGGCGGCACGACAACCACCATCGGCACGTCCACCAACCTGCTGGTCGTGTCCGTGGCCGTGGACATGGGCCTCGAACGGCTGGGCATGTTCGACTTCGTGCTTCCGGCCGTCATGGCCGGCGGCGTCGGCATCCTCTATCTCTGGCTGGTGGCTCCGCGCCTGATCCCCAAGCGGGACATTTCCCTGACCGACCCGTCTCCGCGTATCTTTACCGCCCACCTGGGCGTTACCGCAGAGAGCCTTCTGGTGGGCCAGCCGCTGTCCAGGGCTCTGGAACTCACCGACGGCCGCATGAAGGTCACGGCCCTGGAGCGGGGCGAGGGCAACCAGATCATGCTGCTGCCCGACGTGACCCTGAGGGAGGGCGACCACCTGGTGGTCAGCGACACGCCCGACAATCTCAAGGAGTTCGAGCAGGTGCTGGAAGGCACGCTCTTCCCCGTGGGCTCGGAGGACCAGCCCATCTGCGAAGACAACCCGCTGCAGGCGGCGGACCAGAAGGTGGCGGAGATCGCCATCTACGAAGGTTCGCCCCTGGTTGGCAGGACCCTTGAGAACCACCGGTTCGCCGAGCGCCATGGGCTGACCGTCCTGGCCCTCCATCGGCCCGGCAGGCAGGTGACCCGGATGGTGGAAAAGGTCCGCAACGTCCGCCTCCGCGCGGGCGACATCCTGCTGGTGCAGGGGGCGGAGGAGAAGATCGCCGAGTTGAAGCGGACCGGCGAGTTCCTGGTGCTCGACTCGATCATGGACGTGCCGTCCTCTGAAAAGGCGCCCGTCGCCCTGGCCATCATGCTCGGGATCATCCTGGTGGCGGCCCTGGGCTGGCTGCCCATCGCCATCAGCGCCACCTGCGGTGCGCTGCTCATGATCCTCACCGGCTGCCTGACCTGGAACGAAGCCACCCGCGCCCTGAGCGTGCAGGTGGTGCTCATCGTGGTGGCCAGCCTCGCCCTGGGCGCGGCCATGCTCAAGACCGGCGCGGCCGAGTACCTGGGCACGCTCTTCGTGGCCGCCACCGGCACTACGTCGCCGCACGTGGTCATCTCCGGGCTCATGCTGCTCATGGCCGTGCTGACCAACATCATCTCCAACAACGCCGCCGCAGTCATAGGCACGCCCATCGCCATCTCCATCGCCACCCAGATGGGGCTCCCGCCCCTGCCGTTCGTCCTGGCCGTGCTGTTCGGCGCGAACATGAGCTACGCCACGCCCATGGCCTACAAGACCAACCTGCTGGTCATGAACGCGGGCGAATACTCCTTTTCCGACTTCGTCAAGGTCGGCGTCCCCCTGGTCCTGGTCATGTGGGGCACGCTGTCCGTGCTCCTGCCCATGTTTTACCTTTGATGCCTCCGGCGGCCCGAGGGGAAACTCTTGAAAGAGTTTCCCCTCGGGACTTCCCTTCAGAACTGTTTGTATCCGCCTTGGGCGGGAGCGCGGAGCGCGGTATTACTTGAGGGTTTCTTCGAGGAAACCGGTGAACCGGGCCCACGATTTCTTGTCGGCGTCCTCGCGGTAGCGCGGCGAGCCGAACACGGTGAAGGCGTGGGGCGCGCCGCTGTAGATGTTCATCTCGTGCCTGATCCCGGCGGCCTCAAGCTCCTTGGCCAGCCCGGCCAATTCATCCATGGACACGGCCTGGTCGGCCGAGCCGTGGAAGACCAGAACGAATCCCCTGACGGCGGAAACGTCCTGCCCCTCGGGCGTGGCCAGGTTGCCGTGGAAGAGGACGAACGCCTTGAGGTCCGCACCCGACCGGGCCAGCTCCAGCACGGCGGTGCCGCCGAAGCAGTAGCCCATGGCCACGGCGTTGGCCGTGTCGCCGCCCAGCGCCCGCGCCTTGTCCAGCGCCCCGTCGAGCAGGGCGCGCATGCGGCCCCGGTCGGCGTAGAGCGCGCCGGTCAGCCGCTTCTTGTCCTCGGTCTCGGTGGGCCGCACGCCCGCGCCGAACAGGTCCACGGCGAACACCGCGTAACCCAGCTCGGCCAGCATGTCGGCCCGCTTCACCTCGTAGTCGGTCAAGCCGTCCCAGTCATGGACGAGCAGCACCAGCGGCGCTTTGTCCGCAGGGCTGACAAAATAGCCTTCAAAGGATTCGCCGTTCACGGTGTACGGCACGGCCCCGCCCATCCCGGCCATGGCCGTGACGGGGATCATCAGCAACGTCAGTATGATGAGCAGATGCTTCATGGCAATCTCCTTGGTTTGAACGGAGTTGATTGCCATCAATATACCACAACAGGGGTGGTCTATGGGAAGCAAAATCGGCGGGAGGGGGAGAGAGCGGGGATTATTCGTTCGAGGGAGTCTCCAGCCCGCACCCGGCGCACTGGGCGCAGCCTTTGGCCGAGCAGCCGGGGGAGACCTTGGCGGCCTTGGCGCGTTGCCATTCCTTCCACAGGTGTTCGCGGTTCACGCCGATGTCGATGACGTCCCAGGGGAAGGGCTCGTCGCGGGCCCGTTCGCGGTCGAGGATGGTTGCCGGGTCGCCCTTCCACAGCTTGAGCGCCTTTTTCCAGCCGCCCTGTTCGGCAGCCAGTTGGATGAAGTCCGCCACCTCTTCGCCGCCGCGCGCGAGCAACCCCTGGAGCCGGGCCTGGAACGGATTGTCGTGCTGGAGCGTCACGCCCTTGAACGGCTTGGCCATGCGCGTCAGCTGCTTCATGCGCGCGTTGAGTTCGGCATCGCCCATCATGGGGGCCCACTGGAACGGGGTGAACGGCTTGGGCACCAGGGAGCTGACCCCGATGGTGATGCGCATGAACTGCTTTTTGCGGCCGCCGGGCTCCTCACTGCGGATGGCCACGATCTCTTCGAGCAGGGCGGCCAGCTCGGTGTAGTCCTCGTCGGTCTCGCCGGGCCAGCCCGCGATCAGGTAGAGCTTGAGGTGGTTGACCCCGTACCGGGCGCAGAGCCGGACCGCGTTCTTGAAATCCCTGATGTCGAGCTTCTTGCTCATCATGCGCCGCAGCCGTTCGGAAGCCCCTTCCAGGGCCAGGGTCACGGTGCGGATGCCGCGTTCGCGCAGGTAGGTGAGGAGCTCCTCGGTGATGCCGTCCGCGCGCATGGAGGACAGGGAAAATTTCTTCTTTTTTTCGTGCAGCCACTTGAGAAAGGGGAGCAGGTCCGGCCAGTCTGTCAGGGCCGTGCCCACCAGCCCCACCTTGGGCGGGTCGGCCAGCTCCACGATGCGCTTGAGCTCGTCGAGCCTGGCGTGCCGGGGCGGGCGGTAGATGAACCCGGCGGCGCAGAACCGGCAACCGTAGGGGCACCCCCGGTTGACCTCCAGCAGCAGGGTGTCGCGGAAGGCGGCGGTGCCGGAGATGAAGCAGGAAAAGGCCGGGTCCGTCAGCGGGCCGGGTTTGCCGGACACGATGCGTCTGACCGGGGTCTTGGAGCGGCCGGGAGCGTACACGCCGGGCAGGTCCTTGACGGCTTCGAGGATGTCGTCTCTGCCCAGGCCGTCGAAGACGAGCTGCTTCACGGTCTCGAACAGGTTCAGGAAATGCTCTTCGGCCTCGCCCACCCAGAAGAGGTCCACGAAGGGGGCGATGGGGGCCGGGTTGAGAAAGGCGATGGGCCCTCCCGCGATGACCAGCGGGAGAGAAGGGCGTTCCGCCGCAAGCGGCGGAACGCCCGCCGCCCGGAGCGTTCGAGGAAGACTGAGGAAATCTTCCTCGAACGTAATGCTCCAGGCTATTACAGGGAATGAGGATAGTGGGCTTTTTGATTCGCGCGTGACGGGGCTTTCGCCATCGGTCAGTCCCAGCTTGTCCGGGAAGACACGTTCAACGGCCAGGCCGGGCTCCTCGGCCAGCGTCCGGTATACGGACTGCCAGCCCAGGGCGGATATGGCGGCCTTGTCGCCTCCGGGGACGGCCAGCGCTACGGGCAGCCGTCCTCCGAGGTCGGGAGCCAGGGGCTCCCGGACGCCATGATACAGGGTTCGCTTACCTATGACGGTATCCCCCTACAGCGCGCGAGGTACGCATCCTAGTCTACATTCTTGCGAATGAAGGCAGGGACTTCGAGATTGTCCTCCTCGAAAATGAATTCCTCTTCGCCGGGACCGGCAACGGCCCGCTGGCTCATCCGGACGTTGGGCATTTCGGTGGTGTTCAGTTCGCCGCCCGCCTTGCGCAGGTACGCCGGGATGTTGCGGTCGGTGTTGAGCACCTTCTGGTGGACCGCCCGCTTGGGCTGGGCCACTGCCTGTTCCATGCCGCGCGGCTTGCCGAGCAGCAGCAGTTTCTGCTGTTCCGCCTTGGAAAGGACCGGTTCCGGCTCTTCCGCCGCCGGGTCGATGCCCGTGGCGATGACCGTGATGCGCATCTCGTCGCCCGCGTCCGGGTCGAAGACTGTGCCGAAGAAGATTTCGGCGTCGTCGTGGGCTTCCTTGTAAATGATGTCCGCAGCCTCGGAGACCTCGTCGATGAGCATGTCCGGGCCGCAGGTGATGTTGATCAACACGCCCTTGGCGCCCTCGATGGACACGTCTTCCAGCAGCGGGGAGGTGATGGCCTTCATGGCCGCTTCCTTGGCCCGGGATTCGCCGGACGCGATGCCGGTGCCCATGAGCGCCATGCCGGAGCAGGACATGGCGGCCTTGACGTCCGCGAAGTCCAGGTTGATCAGCCCGTGCACGGTGATCAGGTCGGCGATGCCCTTGACCGCGTAGTACAGGACCTCATCCGCCTTCTTGAGCATGTCGGAGAAGGACGCCTTCTTGGCGGCCAGCTGGAGCAGCCGGTCGTTGGGGATGGTGATGATGGAGTCCACCACGTCGGACAACGCCCGGGTGCCCTCTTCGGCCTGTTCCAGCCTGCGGCGGCCTTCGAAGTAGAAGGGCTTGGTGACCACGCCCACGGTGAGCGCGCCCAGTTCCTTGGCCACCTGGGCCACGACCGGGGCGGAACCGGTGCCGGTGCCGCCGCCCATGCCGGCGGTGATGAAGACCATGTCCGCGCCGTCCAGGGCCTCGCGGATCTGCTCCACGGACTCCAGGGCGGCGTTGCGGCCGATCTCCGGGTTGGCGCCCGCGCCGAGACCCTTGGTCAGCTTCTCGCCGATCTGGATCTTGTGTTCGGCCATGGACTTGTTGATGTCCTGGTTGTCGGTGTTGGCAACGATGAATTTGACGCCCTTGAGAGCGGACATGATCATGTTGTTGACCGCGTTGCCGCCACCGCCGCCGCAGCCCACGACCTTGATCTTGGCGCTGCTTTCGTGTTCGATTTCAAAGTATTCCATGTGTCTTCCTCCTCAGTATTTTCCCTGTTTTCCCTGTATCTTCAAAACTCACTTGATGTCCGTGAACCACTTCTTCATGCGCGAGACGATGCGGTCGAAGCCGGAATCGTCGCGAATCTTGAAGGGACGGACCTTGTTGTGCAGGCCTTCCTCTTCCGCTCCGTGGAGCAGCAGGCCGACAGCCGTGGCGTACTTGGGGCTGTGCACCTCGCTGGCCAGGCCGCCGATGCCTTCCTCTGGCGCGCCGATGCGCACCGGCAGGTCGAAGATCTGCTCGGCCAGCTCCTGCATGCCGTCGATCATGACCGTGCCGCCCGTGAGCACCACGCCCGCAGCGATCATGTTCTTGAAGCCGGACTTGATCAGCTCCTGGTCCACCAGGGCGAGTATCTCCTCGCAGCGCGGCTCGCAGATTTCCGCCAGCACGCGCTTGCTCATCTTGCGCGACTCGCGACCGCCCACGCTCGGCACCTCGATGATCTCCTCGCTGGTCACCAGGTCGGCCATGGCGCAGCCGTATTCCATCTTGATCTTCTCGGCGGACATCATGGGCGTGCGCAGCCCGTAGGCGATGTCGTTGGTCAGGTTGTGGCCGCCGAGCGCCAGCACGCTGGTGTGCTTGATGGAGTCCTTGGAGAAGACCGCGATGTCCGTGGTGCCGCCGCCGATGTCAACCAGGGCAACGCCGATCTCCCTTTCCTCGGGGGAGAGCACCGCCTTGCTGGAGGCCAGCGACTCGAGGACGATGTTGGACACGTCCAGGCCGGACCGGTTGCACGACCGGATGATGTTCTGGGCCGAGGTCACCGCGCCGGTGACGATGTGCACCTTGACCTCCAGGCGCACGCCCGCCATGCCAAGCGGATCGGCGATGCCGCGCTGGTCGTCCACGATGAACTCCTGGGGCAGGGTGTGCAGCACCTCGCGGTCCATGGGGATGGCGATGGCCTTGGCCGCCTCGATGACGCGGTCCACGTCGCGCTGGGTGACTTCGCCGCCCTTGACCGCGATGACGCCGTGGGAATTGAACCCCTGGATGTGGGACCCGGCGATGCCCGCGTACACGGTGCGGATGTCGCACCCGGCCATGAGTTCCGCGTCCTCCAGGGACTTCTTGATGCATTGGACCGTCTTTTCGATGTTGACGACCACGCCGCGCCGCAACCCGGTGGACGGTGCCGTGCCGATGCCGATGATGTCGACGCCGGTGTCCGATGCTTCGCCCACCACGGTGCAGATTTTGGTGGTGCCCACGTCGAGGCCCACGATCAGATCATTTCTAGCCATAAACAAACACTCCTCAATGTTGTTCCCTGTATCCTTAAGTACTATCCAGAGCGCTATCCCTCGGAGGGCTCGCGCTTCTTGATCCAGATTTTTTCGCCGCTGGCCGCAATGATGGCCGCGTCCTTGAATTCGTTGCGCCTGAGCAGGTCGCGCCAGACGACCTTCATCCGTTCAAGCTGCGTCTCCCATTGGTCGGTGCCGAACCTGACGGTCAGGCCTCGTCCGCCCGCGTGGCCGTCCAGGTAGATTTCCAGTTCGTGGGCGCTGGTCAGCTTGATCCAGGCCGTCTGGCTCTGGGTGAAGGGGGTCTTCTTTTCCTTCATCTTTTCCAGAATGCCCCTGAGCACCGCCGGGCCTTCGTCCAGCCCCTCGGCCACGGTCAGGATCGGCAGGGAGGCCATTTCGCCGGGGTGCATGGGCGCGATGACCCGGCCCGAGGCGTCCGCAAAGTAGAGGCCGTCGCCCTGGCGAATCCAGAAGGCCGGGACCTTTTCCTCCACGCCGATGCGGAGCCGGTTGGGAAATTCCCGGCGCACGGTCACGGACTCGATCCACGGGTTGGCCGAGAGCCGCTGCTCCACTTCGCCCACGTTCATGTCCAGGCAGTTGAGGCCGAGACCGATGTTCGCGCTTTTCAGGATGTCGCCACGGTTCAGCCGGTCGATACCGGTGACGTGGATTTCCTTGAGTTCGAAATAGGGGTGGGTGGTCAGGTAGCGGTAGCCGAAAAGCAGGCCCACGCCGAGGACCGCCACCAGGGAGAGGGTGAGCATGAGCATCACGCAGCGGACCATGAACTGGCCGATCCCGGCCAGCCTGCGCTGCGGCCTTTTCCGGGTGTTGGACAGGGTGGTCCTTTTCTGGGTGCGGAAGGAGTTGGAGCGCTTCTTGCGCTTGCTGCCCAGCGTGATGCGGCTCTGCTTGCCGATTGTCAGGGTACTCACAGTATGATGACCTCCATGTCGAGGATGATGCCGAATTGTTCCTTCACCTTTTCGCGGCCCTGGTCGATGAGCTCCAGGGCGTCTTGGGAGGTGCCGCCCCCCGTGTTGATCAGGAAGTTGGCATGGATGTCCGAAAAGGCCATGCCGCCGAGGCGCGCGCCCTTCATGCCCGCCTTGTCCAGCAGCATCCCGGCGGACTCTCCCTCCGGGTTCTTGAAAATGCATCCCGCGCTGCGTGCGGTGACGGGCTGGGTGGCTTTTTTCCTGTCGTAGTTGTCCTGCATGGTCTTGCGCACCTGTTTTGGCTGGCCTTCGGTCAGGGCCAGTTCCACCTGCCAGATGAGCGCCTTGGCCATGGGAATCCCGGGCGTGAAGCGGCGATAGCCGAAGTCGCACTGTTCCCGGTCCAGCCAGAACAGCCCCTGGCCCGGCGACCAGAGCCGGACGCGGCTGACCACGTCGCCGATCTCGGTGCCGTAGGACCCGGCGTTCATGGCCACGGCCCCGCCCACGGAGCCGGGGATGCCGGTCAGCCCTTCCAGGCCGGACAGCCCGGCCATCTGCGCCCAGCCGAGCAGGCCGGGCAGCCGCTGCCCGCCGCCGCAGCGGACGATGAGCCTGTCGCCGACCTTTTCCACGCGCTCGGGGCCGGGAGGCGTGGCCGTGCGGATGAGCGCCACGTCCAGGTGGGTGTCGGGCGCCAGGAGGTTGCTGCCTTCGCCGATGACGAACGGCCGCAGGGGCTCCTTCATGAGGAAGTCGCCCAGCTCGTCAAGGTCCCGCTCGTCGCGGGCCACGAGTTCCACCTCGGCGGTGCCGCCGAGCCGCAGCGTGGTCCGCTCGGCAAGCGATGGTCGGGCAATGCGTTCCAGGGCCATGGTCGTCCTTACTCCTCGTCCGTGTCGTTTTCGGCACGGTCCGGTTCCTCGTCGGGTTGCTCGAGCCAGTTCTCGCCGATCGTCCAGATGGAGCCCGCGCCCTGGGTCATGAACAGGTCGCCGGGTTTGAGGATATCCTTGAGCCGTTTTTCCAATGACTCGAAGTCCGGGAAAAACTGGACCTTGGTCTCGGACACCTGCTTGATGCCCTGGGCCAGGGACAGGCCGGAGACGCCGGGGATGGGCGACTCCGAAGCCGGGTAGATTTCGGTCAGCAGGAGCAGGTCCGCGTCGGCGAAGGCCTGGCAGAATTCGCCGAACAGGGCCTGGGTCCGGGAGAAGCGGTGGGGCTGGAAGGCCACCACCAACCGGCGGTCCGGGTAGCACTCCTTGGCCGTGCGCAGGTTGGCTTCGATTTCGGCGGGGTGGTGGCCGTAGTCGTCCACCACCACGACCCCTTTGCGCTCGCCCTTGCGCTCGAAGCGGCGGCCCACGCCGCCGAAGTTGCCCAGCCCGTTGATGATGTCGTGTTTCTCGAGCCCGGCCTCAAGGGCCACGCCGATGCAGGCCAGGGCGTTCAGGACGTTGTGGGTGCCGGGTTGGGCCACGGTCACTTCGCCCCATTCCTCGCCGTCCAGGTAGACCTTGAACAGGGTGCGCAGGTGGGCGGTGATGATCTCGCCCCGCAGCCGGTTCTTGTTGCCCAGTCCGTAGGTCAGGCAGGGGCGCTTGATGAGCGGGAGCAGCCGCTGGACGCCCTCGTCGTCGCCGCAGACCACGTTCATGCCGTAGAAGGGGATGGAGTTCATGAAGCGGATGAACGACAGGTCGATGGCGTCCTGGTTGTCGTAGAAATCCATGTGGTCCTTGTCCACGTTGGTGACCACGGTGATGATGGGGGAAAGCCGCAGGAACGAGCCGTCGGACTCGTCGGCCTCGGCGATGAGGTAGTCGCCCTCGCCCAGGCGGGCGTTGGCGCCGTATGTGTTCAGCTTGCCGCCGATGATCACGGTGGGGTCGAGCCCGGCCTCGGTGAAGATGGTGGCCATGAGCGAGGTCGTGGTGGTCTTGCCGTGGGTCCCGGCCACGGCGATGCCGGTGCGAAGGCGCATCAGCTCGGCCAGCATTTCGGCGCGGGGGATGATGGGGATGCCCCGGTCGCGGGCTTCCACCAGTTCCGGGTTTTTGTCCGGGATGGCCGTGGACTTGATGAGCACTTCGGCGTTGCCCACGTTGTCCGCGCCATGGCCGATGAAGACCGTGGCCCCGAGTTTTTCCAGCCTGCGCACCGCCGCCGAGGCGGACAGGTCCGAGCCGGTGACGTGAAAGCCCATGTTGATGAGCACCTCGGCGATGCCGTTCATGCCGGAGCCGCCGATGCCCACCATGTGGATGTTGTTCACCCGCGCCCGCATTGCCGGGCAGGCCTCGCCGCCCACTGTCAGATACGGTCCCTGTGCTGCTGCCATAATCCTGTCCTCCTGCCTACGCCGCCAGTCCTTCCAGACCGGCCACTATATCCGCGGCTGCGGCGGGCTTGGCAAAGCCCCGCGCCGCCTCTTCCATGGCGGACAGCCTCTCGGCGTCGCCGAGCAGCCTGTTCACGGCCCGGAACAGCCCCTCGCCGGTCAGTGCCGGTTGGGGAATCAGTTCCGCCGCGCCCAGGTCCGCCATGGCCTTGGCATTCATTGTTTGATGGTCGTGCGTGGCCTGGGGAAAGGGCACGAAGATGGCCGGTACCCCTGCCGCCGCGATTTCAAAGACCGTGGACGCCCCGGCCCGGCATACGGCCAGGTCGCAGAGCGCGTATTCGGCCCCGATGTCCTCGATGAATTCCCGGACCTGCGCCGGGTCGGCGCCAGCGGCTTCATAGGCCGCGCGTACCCGGACGTAGTCCGTCCTGCCCGCCTGGTGCACGAGCCGGATGCCCGCTTCCATGAACCGGGGCAGCGCCTCGATGATGGCGTCGTTGACGGGCCTGGCTCCCTGGCTGCCGCCCAGGACGAGGACCCGCCGTCCCGTTGCCCGCCCCCTGCGCCGCTTCGCGGCCTGGAGAATCTCCTGGCGCACGGGATTGCCGGTCAGGTAGGTCTTGTGGGCCGGGAAGACGCGCAGTCTGTCCGGGAAGCTCAGGAAAATTCGTTTCACCACCTTGCCGAGCATCTTGTTGGCCACGCCCGGCACGGAGTTCTGTTCGTGGATGGCCGTGGGGATGCCCAGGATGCGCGCGGCCAGGACCGGGCAGAATCCGGCATAGCCGCCGAAGCCGATGACCGCGTCAGGCTTGAAGCCCCAGACCGCTGCCAGGGCCTTGGGCACGCCCGTGCCCAGCCAGCCCAGGCCGGAGAGGACGCCGGGGATGCCGCGCCCCATGATGCCGGAGGCCGGGAGTTCCAGGAATCGCAGGCCGTGTTTGCGGGCCATGTCGCCCTCCACGCCCGGGCCGCCCATGAACAGGATGTCCACGCCCTTGTTGCGCAGGGTCAGTTCCGTGGCCGTGGCCAGGGCCGGGAAGATGTGGCCGCCCGTGCCGCCGGTGGTCAGGATGACGCGGTTCAGGATCATGCCTTTGCCCTCCTGGAGAGGTTGAGCAGGATGCCCGCGCAGATGAAGGACACGGTCAGGCTCGATCCGCCGTAGCTGATGAACGGCATGGCCACGCCCTTGGGCGGCACCGTGCCCAGCACCACGGCCAGGTTCAGGATCATGCCCAGGGCGATGATGCAGGTCAGGCCGAAGGCCGTGAACCGGTCCTGCAGCTCTTCGAGCCGCATGGCGATGCGCAGCGCGCGATACAGGAAAAATCCGATGATGCAGAAGAAGATGGACATGCCGACGAAACCCAGTTCCTCGCCGACCACGGCCATGATGAAGTCGTTGTGCGCCTCGGGCAGGAAGAAGAGCTTGGACTGTCCCGCGCCGAAGCCCTTGCCGAAGAGCTTGCCCGAGCCGAAGGCGTACAGGGACTGGACCAGCTGGTAGCCCTCGTTCTGGGCCAGCTCGTGCGGGTTGAGGAAGGCGGTCCACCGCTTCAGCCGGTAGGGCGAGGACGAGATGAGCATGTAGCCCGCGCCGCCCGCGAAGACCAGGGACAGGAGCAGGTAGCTGATGCGCGTGCCGCCCACCATGCACATGAACAGGAGCAGGCCGCACAGGACCACCGCGCCGCCGAAGTCCGGCTGCAGGAGCAGCAGGCCGCACAGGAAGCCGGTGACCAGGAACGGGGGGAGGAAGCCCACCGAGAAGGTGCGCACCATGTCCTGTTTCCGGGAGAAGAAATAGGCGAGATAGAAGACCAGTGCGATCTTGGCGTATTCCAGGGGCTGGAAGTTGACCGGCCCCAGGCGTATCCAGCGGCTGGCGCCGTTGACGCTGACCCCCAGGGGGGAGAGGCACAGGCCCAGCATGATCACGGCCAGCCCCACCCAGAAGTAGGTCAGTGAATAGAGCAGGTTGCGGGGGACGTACATGCAGGCCAGCATGATGATCAGCCCCACGCCCGTGAAGGCGAGCTGGCGCTTGAAGAAGTAGTAGGTGTCCTGGTACTTCTGCTCGGCCATGATGCCCGAGGAGGACAGGACCATGATCAGGCCGAAGGCCCCGAGCACCAGGGTGGCCACCAGGAGCCAGTGATCGATGCGCCCTGCGTTGCCCGCGCTTTTCTTGGCGTTGATGCCGCTAGTCATGCAGCCCCCCCACCACGCGCTTGAAGTCCGCGCCGCGTTCGGCCATGCCGTTGTACTGGTCGAAGCTGGCCGTGGCCGGGGAGAGCAGGACCACGTCGCCCGGGGCGGCCCCGGCGGCCAGCCGCTTGGTCGCGCCTTCCAGGGTCTCGTCCCAGCTTACGGGGAAGCGTTTCGCCAGTTCCGGCTCCAGGTCCTCGCGCGCACCGCCGAACAGGCCTACCTGCACGACCCTGCCGTCCACGTCCCGGGCGAACCGGGCCACGTCGCCGCCCTTCCACACGCCGCCCATGAGGATGCGCACCGGGCGGTCGAATGAGCGGACCGCAGCCAGGGCCGCGTCCAGGGTGGTGGCCTTGGAGTCGTTGACGTAGAGCACGCCCTTTTTTTCGCCTACCGGCTCGATGCGGTGGGCCAGGGGCTTGAAATTCATGATGGTCGCGGCCGCCTGCTCCTCGGTGACGCCGAACCGCCTGACGGCCTGCCAGGCCGCTTCCACGTTGGACCGGTTGTGCTCGCCCGGAAGGTGCGGGGCGTCGAAGCGGTCCGTGGCGTCGAACCATTCCACATGGGCGTTGGTGAAGGAGCGGTCCTTGAGCACCGGGCGCAGCGACTCGTGCAGCAGGGCGGTGTCCTCGCCGGTCATCTGGGAAAAGAGGTTGAGCTTGGCGTCCAGGTATTCGTCCATGTCCTCGTGGTAGTCGAGGTGGTTGGCCGAAAAGTTGAGGAACACGCCGACGTGCGGCTTGAACAGTCGGCAGTTCTGGAGCTGGAAGCTGGACACCTCGAGCACGATGATCTCGGCGGGTTCCATGTCCAGCAGGTATTCGCACAGGGGCACGCCGATGTTGCCGCCGGTAAAGGCGCGGCGTCCGGCCTGCGCGAATATCTCGGAGATCAGGGTGGTGGTCGTGGTCTTGCCGTTGGACCCGGTCACGGCCAGCACCGGGGCCTCGATGAACCAGGAGGCGAATTCCAGTTCGGCCACGATCTTGCGCGCGGGAATGCCTTCAAGCACCGGGGCGAGTTTCCTGACCGGCACGCCAGGGGAAAAGACGATGATGTCCGCGTCCGCGAAGTGCTCCTTCTTGTGCTCGCCCGCGACCAGTTCCGCCTTGCCCTTGAGCGGTCCCAGCACGTCCTCGGTGAGGTCGTCCTTGCGATCCGCAACGCGCACGCGCGCGCCGAGCACGTCCAGCAGACGGGCGGCGGCCAGGCCGGACTTGCCGGTGCCCACCACCACGGCCTGCTTGCCCGTGAGGATCGCTTGATCGATGAAGTTGCGAACGATTCGATTCACGGAACTACCTCAGTTTCAGCGTGGATAGGGCCATGAGGGCCATGAGTATGGACAGAATCCAGAAGCGGACGATGATCTTGGATTCCGGGATGCCCTTGAGCTCGAAATGGTGGTGCAGCGGGGCCATCTTGAAGATGCGCTTGCCGCCGGTGAGCTTGAAGTAGCCCACCTGGAGAATGACCGACAGGGTCTCGAACACGAACACGCCGCCCACGATGGCCAGCAGCAGTTCCTGCTTTGCCAGCACGGCCACGAAGCCCAGGGCGCCGCCCAGTCCCAGTGAGCCCACGTCGCCCATGAACACCTGTGCCGGGTGGGCGTTGAACCAGAGGAAACCCAGCCCCGCGCCGACCATGGCCCCGCAGAAGACCGTGACCTCGCCGATGCCCTGGATGTTCTGCACCTGGAGGTAGTCGGCCATGGTGGCGTGGCCGGACACGTAGATGAAGATGGCGAAGCAGGCCATGGCCACCACCATGGGGCCGATGGCCAGCCCGTCCAGGCCGTCGGTCAGGTTGACCGCGTTGCTGGCGCCCACCATGACCACCATGGCGAAGGGCAGGTAGAACCAGCCGAGGTCCGGCTGGAAATTCTTGAAGAACGGCACGGACAGCTGGGTGGAGTATGCGGGCTGCTGGATGAGCAGGGCGATGGCCGCCCCGGCGACCATGCACTGGAGCAGGAATTTGGCCTTGGCCGTCAGGCCCTCGTTGCGGCGCTTGACCACCTTGATGTAGTCGTCCGCGAACCCGATGGCCGAGAACCCGCCGAACACGAGCAGGGTCAGCCAGACGTAGACGTTGGACAGGTCTCCCCAGAGCAGGGTGGACACGCCCACGGCGATGAAGATCATGACCCCGCCCATGGTCGGGGTGCCTTCCTTGGCCTGATGCTGCGGGCCGTCCGCCTGGATGTACTGGCCGCACTTGATGCGCTTGAGCCAGCGGATCATGGCCGGGCCGAACAGGATGGATATGATCAGGGCGGTCAGGAGCGCCCACACCG